>NZ_WVUG01000323.1 GCF_017614965.1 Streptomyces griseorubiginosus
GCTTGACGGTTCCTGAAGGCTTCGTTCGGGCGGGTTTCCTGCGTGGGGGCGTTTCCCGCGACCGGGATTCTTCGCGGCGATCCTCGCCCGGCGTGCCTTCCGGTGCCGGGCTCACAGGGCACCCTTCTCACCGCGGTCCGCGGCCGGAGAGGTGCCGCCCGGTCTGCGCCTGGGCAGGGGGCCGGCGGCCGGGGCGGACCCGGTCGCGACAGGACTCCCCGGGGTGACACGGGGCGCGGTGCTCGGCCGGTCGCCGGTCACCGCCCCGGCCCCCCAGAGGACCAGCCCCAACGCCTCCAGCCGGACCAGGTCCAGCAGGACGGGGTAGACACCGCGTCCGAGGGCGAAGGCGAGATCCCGGGGTGTACGGCGCCCGTTGACGCCACCGAGCAGCTCCCGGTACCGCTGCGGCAACCACGCACCACCACGGTGAACCCGAGGAGCGGCGCCGGCCCCCGGCGCACCTACACCCACACCCACGGAACCGTCGTCCGCCGCCAACCTCGGCCGCAGCCGTGCCAGTTCGCCCGGTGTCCTCCCGGAGCCGGCCGGCGAGGCCATGCGGCGGGTGGTCTCCTCGGTGAGGTGGCGGGGTTCCACCCCGGGCGTGGTCAGGAGCGTCGGCTCCCGCTCCCCCGTCTCCCAACCGCCCACCGGACTCAGCGCCATGGCGAAGGCGCCGTCGAAGACGGCGGCGGTGCACACCACTTCGAGTTCCGCCGCCCCGATCAGTCCGGCCGCCACCAGATACCCGCCCAGCCGGTCGGCGTCCGGTTCCGCGGCGCAGGCGGCGAGCCACGCCGCGTCGCCGATGCGCCCCGGCGTGAGCAGGACCGATGTGGCGCTGGGCGCGCCGGGCGTCTCGATCGCGCCGACGAGACCGTCCCGCAGATGGATCGTTCCGCCGGGCGAGCCGGAGACCCGGACCGTACCGGTGAACTCCCCCTCGCGCAGTCCCTGCAAGAGCGCCGGGACGTTGCGAGCGGTGGGCGTCACGCCAGCACCTCCGCGAGCCGGTCACCGAAGCCGCGCAGGGCGAGCGCGACGTTGGAGCGGTCCCGGTCCAGACCCGCGGTCAGCAGCAGGGGGTCACCGGCGGGCCGAACCACGGTGAACAGCACCTGGTGCCGCCGACGGCTGGTGAGGACCACGCTCTCCAGTTCCCCCTCGGCGCCGGCCGCGCCGAGACGCTCGGCGATCAGGGTGGCGAACTCGCTGCTCTCCGTGCCGTCCCCGGCCTCCATGACGTCACCGGCTGCGCCGTACACCAGCCCGGTCACCGCGTCGACGAGGGCGACTCCCGTGACGCCGGGAGAGTCGAGCAGCCGTTCAAGGGAGGACTGGAGAGCCGTCACGTTTTCCCCCATTGACCCCCCAAGCCCATACGCCACGCATTAGTTTGAACGTCAAGTTTCGCCACGCACACCAAATTTGGCGCGAAGTGACGCACATGTCGCTTGGGTTCGATCGTAGTTGGCCAGGCATCGACCGGTCAGCAGCACGGAAGAATTGAGGTAACCGGTGAACATCGAGACCGCGCTCAAGGAAGCCATGACCCTGGACGGCGCGCTCGGCGCCGCCATCGTCGACTATGAAAGCGGCATGTCCCTCGGCACCCTCGGCGGCGGCCAGGGCCTCGACCTGGAACTCGCGGCGGCGGGCAACACCGAGGTGGTGCGGGCCAAGATGCGCACCCTGGCCTCGCTGGACATGGACGACGTGATCGAGGACATCCTGATCACGCTGGGCAAGCAGTATCACCTGATCCGCCCGCTGAGCAGCAGCAAAGGGGCGCTGTTCTTCTACGTCGCCCTGGACCGGACGCGCAGCAACCTGGCGCTCGCCCGGCACGGGCTGCGGCGGATCGAGAGCGGCCTGGAGATCTGACCGGACGCGCACGGCACGACCGGGGGCGGTCGCCCGGTGGCGCTCAGGACTCCTGGGGCGTCGCCGGCGCGGCCGCCACGTCGCGCTCCGGCACGGCCTGCCCGGAGCGGATCAGCTCGATCCGCCCCATCACCTTGGACCGCAGGTCGGTCGGCACGTCGTCATGCCCGCAGCAGCGCTTGACGAGCTTCTTCACGGCCTCTTCCAGGCCGTACTTCTCCAGACACGGCGAGCACTCCTTGAAGTGCTGCTTGAACTTGTCGCGATCGACTTCCGGCATCTCACTGTCGAGGAACTCGTACAAATGATCGAGTACCTCGCTGCAGTCCGTCTCGTGCGGCTCTCCGCAGCTCATGAGCCCGAGCCTTTCGCTTCGTCCGAGTCTCCGGCGCCGGCCGGGACCAGCCCGCGCTCACGGGCGTAGTCCTCGAGCATGCCGCGCAGTTGACGGCGGCCCCGGTGCAGCCGGGACATCACCGTACCGATGGGTGTCCCCATGATGTCCGCGATCTCCTTGTACGCAAAGCCCTCTACGTCGGCCAGGTACACGGCGATACGGAATTCCTCGGGGATCGCCTGGAGCGCTTCCTTCACGTCCGAGTCCGGCAGATGGTCGAGCGCCTGCGACTCCGCGGAGCGCAGACCCGTAGACATGTGCGACTCGGCACGGGCGAGCTGCCAGTCCTCGATCTCCTCGGCCGCGGAGCGCTGGGGTTCGCGCTGCTTCTTGCGGTAGGAGTTGATGAACGTGTTGGTGAGGATCCGGTACAGCCACGCCTTGAGGTTGGTGCCTTCGCGGAACTGGTGGAAGGACGCGTACGCCTTGGCATACGTCTCCTGCACCAGGTCCTCCGCGTCCGCCGGGTTGCGCGTCATGCGCAGGGCGGCCGAGTACATCTGGTCGAGGAATTCGAGCGCGTCCCGCTCGAAGCGCGCACTGCGCTCCGACGTCGACTCCGCGCTGACGCCCTGGCCCTCGGGCAGCTCCGCCTGGCCGTTGTCGGTCCCTGCGTCGGTCCCAGTGACCGGACCCACCTCCTCAAGATTCCGGGCGGCATCGAAACCGGTGCCACCGGAATTGGAGGATAGACGACGACCCGTCCCCGCCGCCCCTCGAATGGGGGTGGTCTTGGCCGCAGTCAGCACCGTCCAGTCCAGGTCAGCACGGTTGCTGCGGCTCGGGCATGTGGTCGAACCCATGCGGCGGACTTCCTCTCCCACGACGTCGGTGCTGGTGGTTCAGCACTTCTGTCCGCCTCAACAGAGGTCCGGTCCGCAACATTCCCGGGCCGTCACCCCAATGACCCGACCCACTTCACCACCGCGTCCGTGACGATCGCCACGGCCTGCTCCGGTCCGAGCTCCGCCCGCTTCGGCACGGCGAACCCGTGATCGGCGAACGGCACCTCGACCAGTTCGTACGTCCCGTCGGGAAACTCCTCCGGCCTGCCGAAGGGATCGTTTCCGCCCTGTACGACCAGGGTGGGCACCCCGGATCCCAGCAGTTCCCCGGCGCGCGACTTCTCCGGCCGGCCCGGCGGATGGAGCGGGAAGCTCAGGGCGAGGACGCCGTGGGCGCCCAGCTCGGTCGCCGTACGGCAGGCGACCCGGGCGCCGGCGCTGCGGCCCCCGGAGACCACCGGCAGCCCGAGCTTGGTCAGGGCGGGCCAGATGCCGTGCCAGCCGACGTCCAGCGTCTTCGGCGCCGGCGCCACCTTCTTGCCGGCGACCCGCCAGGGTTGCTCCACCAGGGCGACGGTCACGTCGTGCCGCGGCAGGACGTGGGCGAGCGCCTGGAGGTCGCGCGCCTCGATGCCTCCGCCGGCGCCATGGCTCACGGCCAGCACAAGCCGTGCGTCCTGGGCCGGATGCCAGGTGATGCGGGCGTCCCCCGCGTCCGTAGCGATGATCTCGGTCGTCACGTCAGAACAGTGTGCCCTCTTCGGGGCCCTCCAGCTCCTTGAGCAGCTCCGGGCCGTTGTTGCGGACATTGCTGACGGCGGTCGAGACCGGGTAGGCGCGCATCAGGCCGGGCGGCGGGGGCTGCAGCAGGGAGCGGAGGTCGTCGAGGTCGGTGCGGGAGGGGTCGAGCCAGGAGTCCCAGCGGTCCGGGGTGAGCATCAGGGGCATCCGGGGGTGGATCTCGGCCAGGGAGTACGGGCCCTCGGCGGGGGAGACGGCGAGCGGCGTCGTCTCCGCCTCGGTGGTGATCACCGAGCAGGTCACCCACCAGGCCTGCGGGTGGTCGTCGGGGAGGGTCTTGTCCCGCCAGAACTCGTACAGCCCGGCCATCGCGAACACCGAGCCGTCGGCCGGCAGCACGAAGTAGGGCTGCTTGCGCGGCCGCTTCTTCCTGCCCTCGACCTCCAGATCCCGCTCCTGCTTGCCGGTGACCCACTCGTAGTAGCCGTCGGCGGGGATGATGCAGCGCCGGGAGGAGAAGGCCCGCTTGTACGCCGGCTTCTCGTGGAGGGTCTCGGCGCGGGCGTTGATCATCCGGGCGCCGCCCTCGGGGCTCTTCGACCAGCTCGGCACCAGCCCCCACTTGAGCTTGCGCAGCTGCCGAACCGGCCGCGGGTCGTCCACGTCCTTAAGAGGGCGGTCGAGGACGGCATGGACCTCCTTGGTGGGGGCCACGTTGTAGTCGGGCGCCAGAGTCTCCTCCGGCTCCCACTTCTCGATCTCAAAGATTCCTGCGAGATCCTCTGGCCGACGACTAGCCGCATACCTACCGCACATACGTGCCACACTGCCAGATCCGCCGAGCCCACCGGGAGTCACCGCCGAACATGGACAGCACCGCATCCTCTCTCGCATCCCTGTGGGACCGCGTCTTCGGCACCCAGCCCGACCCCGACCTGTGGGTGGTGATCGCGACCCTGGTCGCCGCGCTCGCCGTCACCGTCCCCCACAACGTCTGGCGCATCGCGCGCAACGCCATCACCATCGCCCACGAGGGCGGCCACGGCCTGATCGCGCTGCTCACCGGCCGCACCCTCACCGGCATACGCCTGCACTCCGACACCAGCGGCCTCACCGTCAGCCGCGGCAAACCGCACGGCATCGGCATGATCCTCACCGCGGCCGCCGGCTACACCGCTCCCCCGCTGCTCGGCCTCGGCGGCGCGGCCCTGCTCGCGGCCGGGCACATCACGCTGCTGCTGTGGCTGGCCACGGCCCTGCTGCTGGCCATGCTCGTGATGATCCGCAACGCGTACGGGGCCCTCACGGTGGTGCTGACCGGGGGCGCGTTCCTCCTGGTGTCGTGGCTCGCGGGACCCCAGGTGCAGGCGGCGTTCGCCTACGCGGTGGTCTGGTTCCTGCTCGTGGGCGGGGTGCGCCCGGCCTTCGAGCTGCAGGCCAAGCGGATGCGCGGCGGCGCGGGCGACTCGGACGCGGACCAGCTGTCCCGGCTGACGCACGTACCGGCGGGGCTGTGGTTGTTCCTGTTCCACGCGGTGTCGCTGTGCTCGCTCATCGGCGGCGGCCGGTGGCTGCTGGAGGTGTGACGGGGCGTCGACGGCGCCGCACCTGTGCGACGGCCGGTGCCACCCCCTCCTTATAAGGTGAACCCATGGCCCACAACCCCGCCGAGCACACCGCCCTCTGGCCCGCCCCCCACGCGAGCGGAGCCGTCGACGCGACGGTCCACGTACCGGGGTCCAAGTCGGTCACCAACCGTGCCCTCGTCCTCGCGGCCCTGGCGAGCGAGCCCGGCTGGCTGCGCCGCCCCCTGCGCTCCCGCGACACCCTGCTGATGCTGGGCGCGCTGCGCGCGATGGGCGTCGACATCGAGGAGGGCGTCGGCCCGGACGGCACCGGCGAGACCTGGCGCGTGCTCCCCACGGGCCTGCACGGCCCGGCGACGGTCGACGTCGGCAACGCCGGCACGGTGATGCGCTTCCTGCCGCCGGTCGCCGCGCTCGCCGACGGCCCCATCCGATTCGACGGCGACCCGCGGTCGTACGAGCGTCCTCTGCACGGCGTGATCGACGCGCTGCGCGTCCTCGGCGCCCGGATCGACGACGACGGCCGGGGCGCGCTGCCGCTGACCGTGCACGGCGGGGGCGCCCTCGACGGCGGCCCGGTGGAGATCGACGCCTCCTCCTCGTCCCAGTTCGTCTCGGCCCTGCTGCTGTCCGGTCCGCGCTTCAACCAGGGCGTCGAGGTCCGGCACGTCGGTTCCTCGCTGCCGTCGATGCCGCACATCCGGATGACCGTCGACATGCTGCGCGCGGTCGGCGCCCAGGTCGACACCCCGGAGTCGGGCGGCGAGCCGAACGTGTGGCGGGTGACGCCGGGCGCGCTGCTCGGCCGGGACCTGACGATCGAGCCGGACCTGTCCAACGCCCAGCCGTTCCTGGCCGCCGCGCTGGTCACCGGCGGCAGGGTCGTCATCCCGGACTGGCCCGCCCGCACCACCCAGCCCGGTGACCGGCTGCGCGAGATCTTCACCGAAATGGGCGGTTCCTGCCAACTCCTCGACTACGGGCTGGTGTTCACCGGTTCGGGTGGCATCCACGGTATCGACGTGGACCTGAGCGAGGTCGGCGAGCTGGCCCCCGGCGTCGCGGCGGTCGCGGCGCTCGCGGACTCCCCCTCGACCCTGCGGGGCGTGGCCCATCTGCGGCTGCACGAGACGGACCGGCTGGCCGCGCTCACCAAGGAGATCAACGAACTCGGCGGTGACGTCACGGAGACCGCCGACGGCCTGCACATCCGCCCCCGCCCGCTGCACGGCGGGACCTTCCACACCTACGAGGACCACCGCATGGCGACGGCCGGGGCGATCATCGGCCTCGCGGTGGAGGGCGTGCGGATCGAGAACGTGGCGACGACGGCGAAGACCCTGCCGGACTTCCCCGAGCTGTGGACCGGGATGCTCGGGGCGTAGGGATTCCGCCATGCGCCGCTACGGCAAGCACACCGACGAGGACGACATCCGCAGCCGCCCGAACCGCAAGGGCACCCGGCCCCGCACCAACATCCGCCCCGCGCACGAGGACGCGGCCGAGGGCATGGTGCTGACCGTCGACCGGGGACGGCTGACCGTCCTCGTGGACGACCGGATCGTCATGGCGATGAAGGCCCGCGAACTGGGCCGCAAGGCGGCGATCGTGGGCGACCGGGTGGCCCTCGTCGGCGACCTGTCCGGCAAGAAGGACACCCTGGCCCGCATCGTCCGCATCGAGGAGCGCAGCTCGGTGCTGCGCCGCACGGCCGACGACGACGACCCGTACGAGCGCGTGGTGGTGGCGAACGCCGACCAGCTCGCCATCGTCACGGCCCTCGCCGACCCCGAACCCCGCCCACGCCTCATCGACCGCTGCCTGGTCGCGGCCTACGACGGCGGCCTGGACCCCCTGCTGGTCCTGACCAAGTCGGACCTCGCCCCGCCCGACAAGCTCCTGGAGCTGTACGGCGACCTCGACATCCCCTACGTCGTCACAAGCCGCGAGGAACTGGAGAACGGCGACGCGGCGGACCGGGTGCGCGAGCAACTGGACGGCAAGATCACGGCGTTCGTGGGCCACTCGGGCGTGGGCAAGACGACGCTGGTCAACGCGCTGGTCCCGGAGGACCGCAGGCGGCTGACTGGCCATGTCAACGCGGTGACCGGCCGCGGCCGGCACACCACCACCTCGGCGCTGGCCCTTCCCCTCGCCGGGGACGACGGCTGGGTGATCGACACCCCGGGCGTGCGGTCGTTCGGCCTCGCGCACATCGATCCGTCCCGGGTCATCCACGCCTTCCCTGACCTCGAACCCGGCACGGTGGACTGCCCGCGCGCGTGCAGCCACGACGAACCCGACTGCGCGCTGGACGCATGGGTCGCCGACGGTCACGCCGATCCCGCGCGCCTCTACTCCCTCCGCCGGCTGCTGGCGACCCGCGAGCGCAAGGAAGGCGACTGACCACCGCGTTGTTTGGCTGTACGTCAGCTCGGTAAGTGCATAATCGCACCGAGCCGGACATACGGGAGGACAGCACATGGCGTGGCTGCTGGTCATCGTGGCCGGGATACTCGAGACCGGCTTCGCCGTGTGCCTCAAGCTCTCCCACGGATTCACCCGGCTCTGGCCCACGATCGCGTTCTGCTGCTTCGCCCTCGGCAGCTTCGGCCTGCTCACCCTCTCCCTGAAGAAACTCGACGTCGGCCCCGCCTACGCCGTGTGGACCGGGATCGGCGCGGCGGGCACGGCGATCTACGGCATGATCTTCCTCGGCGACCTGGTCTCCACCCTCAAGATCGTCTCGATCAGCTTCGTCATCATCGGCGTGATAGGGCTCCAGCTCTCGGGATCGGCGCACTAGCCCACCCACCGCCACGCCGCACGCCGACCGCCCCGCTCCCGACGCACTGACCGCACGGCTCTTCCGCGCGGCGGACGCGGCAGGGGCCATGGGGCACACCCGGACCGCCCGACCGGCCACGACCCACCGCAGTGCGCCTGGTGGCCCGACCAGGCACGACCGACTCGACTGCGCAGCAGGACCGGCCGACCAGGCACAACCAAGCCGACTGGGCATCCAGCCCGCCAGACCAGGCACAACCAAGCCGACTGCGCATTCAGCCCGCCCGGCCGCGCACGAGGACCGCCCCACCAGGCACGACCCACCGGACTGCGCAGCAGGACCACCCGACGAAGCACGACCCACCCGACCGTGCAGCTGGACCACCCGGCCGCACAGGACCCATCCACCTGCGCAACTGGACCGCCCGACCAGGCACGACCAACCCGACCATGCAGCTGGACCGCCCGACCAAGCACCACCAACCCGACTGCGCAGCAGGACCGGCCGACCACGCAGGCCGCACCCGGCCGCGCAGCCAGACCGCCCGGCCCAGCGACCCGCCCGACCGTGCAGCTGGACCACCCGGCCGCGCAGGACCCCCGGAGTGCGCATGCACCCGCTGACCAGGCACGACCCACCGGACTGCGCAGCCGGCCGCCTGGCCACGCTGAGCGGAGTGTGGAGTTCTAGACCGCCTGCCGGGGCAGGGCCGTGCGGACCAGGTCCGCGACGTTGCCCTCGCTCGGCGGGGCCGCGACGCAGGACAGGGCGAGACGGACGACGAGTTCGCAGGAGCGGGCCAGTTCGGCCGTGTCCGGCTTGGCCGCGCCGGGTCCCGCCAGCACCGCCACGGCCCGGTCGCGGACCATCGCCACGAAGTCGCCGGGTGACGGTAACGGACCGTCCGCCCGGCGCTGCGCGGGCACGGCCGAGGAGGACGGCACGGCGGACAGGGTCGGCGAGGGCAGCCGTTCGCTCCAGCATCCGGTCAGCATGGCTCGTACCAGCGCGTTCTCCCGGGCCGCCGACGCCGTCCACTCGGCGGTGGCGGTGAGCCGGTCGCGGGCGTCGGCGGGGGTGGCGAGGGCCCGTTCGACCCCGGCGAGATAGCCGTCCGCCTCCCTTCTGACCAGCGCCCGGGCGAGCCCCTCCTTGCTGCCGAACTCGTTGTAGAGGGTCTGCCGGGACACTCCGGCCGCCGCGGCCACGTCCACCATCCGCACAGCGGACCACGGCCGGCGCGCCAGCGCCGTGTACGCGGCGTCCAGTAGGGATTCCCGCGCTGCAGGCATCATCGCCTCCCTGGGGCGAGCAGCTCTGCGCCCAGGTTTGACGCGGACGGAAGCACTGTCAAGGGTTCGCGGACGTACACGGGGGCGCCCTTCGGCCAGCACGCCCCGGAACAATCCCACTCCGCGCACCTCCTCTTCCCCGAGCCCGAACCCCCCGAAC
>NZ_WVUG01000324.1 GCF_017614965.1 Streptomyces griseorubiginosus
TCCACCCCCTCCGGACGGTTTCTCGCCAAGGCCGCTCTCGTCACCGCCGGCCTGTCGGTCGCCGGGGCGCTGCTCGGGCTGGTGCGGGACCAGGCGTTGGCCCGGTTGTTCGGGGCCGGGAGTGAGACGGACGCGTTCCTGGTGGCGTGGACCGTGCCGGAGTTCGCGGCGACCCTGCTGATCGAGGACGGACTCGCGTTCGCGCTGATCCCCGCGTTCAGCGCGGCGCTGGCCCGGCGGGCGCAGGGCGTTCCCGGCGACCCCGTCCGCGCCCTGGTCGGCGCCACCCTGCCGCGCCTCACGCTGGGCTTCGTCGCCACGGCCGTCCTGCTCATCGTCCTCGCACCGCACCTGGTCGAGGCCCTCGCCCCGGGCCTGCCCCACCCCGCCCTCGCCGTCGACTGCACCCGGCTGACGGCGACCTGCGTGCTCAGCTTCGGGCTGGCCGGCTACTGCAGCGCGGCCCTGCGCGCCCACCGCCGCTTCCTCGCCCCCGCCGCGATCTACGTCGCCTACAACACCGGCATCATCACCGGCATGTTCGCCCTCGGCGGCCGCCTGGGCGTGCGGTCGGCGGCGGTGGGCGTCGCGGCGGGCGGATGCCTGATGGTCGCCGTACAACTGCCCTCCCTGTGGCGGCAGTTGCGCAAGCGGGCGGAGACGGTGGCCGCCTCCGCCCCCGATCAGGCACGGCCCATGGAGTTCGCCCTGGTCGCCACCGTGCTGCTCTTCGCCCTGTGCCGGCAGTCGCAGGTGCTCATCGAGCGTTTCCTCGCCTCCCACCTCCCGGCCGGCGCCATCTCGCACCTGAACTACGCGCAGAAGGTCGCCCAGATGCCGATGGTGCTGTCGCTGATGCTGTGCACCGTCACCTTCCCGGTGGTGGCCCGCGCCCTGGCCGAGGGCGACACCGAACGGGCCCGCATCCGGGTGGAGCGGGACCTGTCGCTGGCCGCGTGCATCGTGCTGCTGGGCACGGCGGTCGTGATCGCCTGCGCCCCGCAGATCGTCGAACTCCTCTTCCAGCGCGGCGCGTTCACCCCGAGGGACTCCGCGGCGACGGCGGGCGTCATGCGCGTGTACGCCCTCGGGCTGCTCGGCCAGACCCTGGTCGGCGTTCTCGTCCGGTCCTACTTCTCCGCGGGCCGCCCCACCTGGTACCCGGTCGGCGCGATGACCGCCGGCATCGTCGTGACGGCCTGGATCGGCGCCTTCACGGTGCTGCCGTGGGGCGTCGACGGCATCGCGACCGCCAACGCCGCCGGCATCACCGTCACCGCCGCCCTGCTGCTGGCCGGCATGGGCCGGGGCGGCATCCCGATCCGCACCCGCCGGGTGCTGGCGGAGCTGACCAAGCCGCTGCGCGCCGCGGTGGTGGCGACGGTGGCGGGCGCCTTCGTCGCGCACCACATCGCCGCCCCCGTGCCCGCCCTCGCCGCCGGCTGCCTCACCGCCACCACCGTCTTCCTCCTGCTCGGCCTGGCTCTCGGCGCCCAGGGCCTCGATCCCGCGCTCCACTCCGTACGCACCGTCACACGAAGGCTCCCGCATGGCCGTTGACTCCCAAGACACCGGCAGACGACTCGCACCGGGCCCGGTTCCGTGGGTGGCGATGTACCACTCGGTGGCCCCGTGCCAGGACGACCCGTACCGGATCACGGTCACGCCCGAGCGGCTGGAGACCCAGCTGCGGTGGTTCCACCGGCGGGGCCTGAGGGCCGTCTCCCTGGCCGAGCTGCTCGCCGCGCGCGCCCGTGGCGAGGGCCGGGACCTGATCGCGCTGACCTTCGACGACGGGTACGCGGACTTCATCGACAACGCCCTTCCCGTCATGGGCCGTTGGGACTGCGGTGCCACCCTCTTCGTCCTGCCGGGCCGACTCGGCGGCAGCAACGCCTGGGATCCCCGGGGCCCGCGCAAGGCGCTCCTCACCGCCGACGGCATCCGGCACGCGGCCGCCGAGGGCGTCGAGATCGGCTCGCACGGCCTCACCCACCTCGATCTGACGAAGGCGGACGACGAGACGCTGAGAGCCGAGGTCCTCGAAAGCCGGGCCCTGCTGGAGGAGTTGACCGGCGCACCGGTCGCCGGGTTCTGCTATCCGTACGGGACGATCGACCGGCGGGTCGTCGGCGCCGTCCGGGACGCCGGTTACGCGTACGCCTGTGCCATCGACCCCGGCCCGCTGACCGGCCCGCACGCCCTCCCGCGCGTCCACGTCGGGCAGAACGACCACGCCGTACGCCTCTTCCTCAAGCACCGGCTGCACCGGCTGCGCCGCCGTCCCGTCGGGGGGTCGCGATGAAGGCGCTGCATGTGATCACGGGCCTCGGGGTGGGCGGCGCCGAGCAACAACTGCGGCTGCTGGTACGGCATCTGCCCGTCGAGTGCGATGTCGTCACGCTCACCAATCCGGGTGCGGTGGCCGACGGTCTGGCCGCCGACGGGGTGCACGTCACCCATCTCGGCATGGCCGGCAACCGCGACCTGGCCGCGCTGCCCCGGCTGGTCCGGCTCATCCGCTCGGGCGGCTACGACCTCGTCCACACCCACCTCTACCGCGCCTGCGTCTACGGCCGGCTCGCCGCGCGGCTCGCCGGGGTCCGGGCGATCGTCGCCACCGAACACTCCCTGGGCGACTCGCAGATGGAGGGCCGGCGGCTGTCACGCGGGGTGCGGTCCCTGTATCTGGCCAGCGAGCGGCTGGGCCGTTCGACCGTCGCCGTCTCCCCCACGGTCGCCGAGCGCCTGCGCCGCTGGGGCGTCCCGGCCCCCCGGATCGAGGTCGTCCCGAACGGCATCGACCTGCCGCGCTTCCGCTTCGACCCCGAGCGGCGCCGCCAGACCCGCCGCCGCCTCGGCCTGCCCGAGGACGCGTACGTCGTCGGCGGCATCGGACGCCTGGCCCCCGGCAAACGCTTCGACGTCCTCGTCCACGCCCTCGCCCGACTCCCCCAGGACCACTGGCTGTTGCTGGTCGGCGGGGGCAGCGAGGAGAACGTCCTGCGCCGTACCGCTCAGGAGGCCGGTGTCGCCGACCGGGTCCTGTTCACCGGCGAACGCCCCTACGTGCCCGACGGCACCCCGGGCCCCGACCTGCCCTCGCTCGCCGCCGCGATGGACGTGCTCGCCTCGCCATCGCCGGAGGAGGCCTTCGGCCTGGCGATCGTCGAGGCCCTGGCCTCCGGACTGCCGGTGCTCTACGCCTCCTGTCCGGCGATCGAGGACCTGCCCCCGCACCAGGCCGCCTCCGCGCGTCGAGTCCCCTGCGGCGTCGAGGAGTTCGCGGCCGCCGTCGCCGCGACCCGCGCGCGGGGCCCCGTCCCACGGACGGTCCCCGAGGCCGCCCGCCACTACTGCATCACCCGCAGCGCCGCCCGGCTCATGGGCGTGTACACGGCAGCCGTGTCCCCTTCGTCGTCCCCGTCACTCCAGGGAGCTCCCTCGTCATGACCGAAACCCTCACCGCCCACCGCCGCCCGGCCGTCGCCCGCTCCAGGACCCTGCCGCCCTGGACCCTGATCGCGGCCGGCGTCCTCGCCGGCGGCCTCCTCGGCGGTGGCTACGGCCTGGCGAAGCCGCCGACGTACACGGCCACCAGTTACGTCGTCGCCGTGCCCACCTCGAAGTCGGACTCGGCGTCCGCGCTGGGCTTCGCACAGGCCTACGGCCGGGTCGCCACCCAGCTCGCGGTGCTCGGGGACGCACAGGTGTGGGCGGGCGTACCGGTGCGGACGCTGCAGTCCAGCGTGCAGGCGGCGACCTCTCCGGACGCACCGATGGTCGCGATCACGGCCACCTCGGCACGCCCGGACCTCGCCGCGGACATGGCCAACGCGGTCTCCCGCGCCCTGACCCAGCACTCCACGGACACCAGGAGCGAGACCAACGTCGAGCTCCAGCAGTTCGCCCGGGCCACCAAGCCGACCGCGCCCTCCTCCGCCTCCCCGGCGGTGACCGGCCTGGTCGGCGCGAGCGCGGGCGGGCTGCTCGGCGGTCTGGTGCTGCTGGTCCGGCCCCGCCGCAACGCCGACGGATCCGGGCACGCCCTCTCCGTGCCGTCCCCCGCCGTCGCCGCCGAAGCCCACGGCCAGCTGTGACGTACACGACCGAACTCGTCACCGACGAGGCCGTCTTCGCCGGGCTGGGCGCGGACTGGGGGCGGCTGCACGGCCGGTGCGCCACCGCGACCCCCTTCCAGAGCCACGCCTGGCTGCACTCCTGGTGGCTGTCGTACGGCAGGCGCGGACGGCTGCGCCTGCTGCTCGTGCGGGACGGCGGTGAACTCGTCGCCGCCGCGCCCCTGATGCGGGTGCGCCGGCCCGTGCCCGCGCTGGTGCCGCTCGGCGGGGCCATCTCCGACTACGGCGACGTCCTGCTGGACGACCAGCGCGGCGAGGACGCGGTCGCCGCGCTCACCGAGGGCCTGTCCGTCTGCGCCCGCACCTCGCTGATCGACCTGCGCGAGGTGCGGCCCGGCGGGGCGGCCGAGCGCGTGTACGACCACTGGCAGGGTCCCCGGCGCCGGGTGGCCGACTCGCTGTGCCTGGAGCTGCCCGCCGTACCCATGGACGAACTGGTGGCCCGGCTGCCGTCGTCGAAGGCCCAGCGCGTGCGCGCCAAGCTGCGCAAGCTGGACGCGCTCGGCGTCGAACGGCATGAGGTGGGGCCGGGCGAGGTGGACAAGGCGCTGCGGCGGCTGCTGGAGCTGCACGAACTGCAGTGGCAGGGGCGGAAGGTGACGTCCGAGCATCTGCGGGAGCGGTTCCGTGAGCATCTGGTGCGGGCGGTCGGGCCGATGGTGCGCTCGGGGGACGCGGTCGTCACCGAGTTCCGGCTCGACGACGACGTGGTGGCCGTCGATCTGACCCTGCTGTCCCCGCTGCTGGCGGGCGGCTATCTGTACGGCGCCCATCCGTGCCTGCGGGAACGCAAGGCGGACGTGGCGGTGATGCTGCTCGACGCGTGCACCCGGCACGCCCGCGGCACGCTGAGCCTGCTGCGCGGGGACGAGCCGTACAAGCACCACTGGCGCCCCGAACCCGCCGTCAACCGGCGGCTGTTGCTGGCCCGGCGGCGCACCGCCCCGCTGCTGGCGGCGGCCCTGTGCGAGGTGGCCGCGCGGCAGCGGGGCAAGGAGGCCGTGCGGAAGTGGAGGGAGCGCGGTGGCGGCGGGCCGTGAGACACCCGCCGCCTCCGGGTCACCGGCTGCGCGACCACCAGTCGAAGCGCAGGCACAGCTTCCCGCCGAGCCAGTACTCGACCCAGTCGCCGAGCTCGACGGGCGAGCAGTTGGCCGGGTGCGTCGGTGTGGGTGTCGGGACCGGGGTCGGGACAGGTGTCGGCACCGGGGTCGGCTTGGTGGGCTGCGGGGTCGGGGTCGCCTCGTCGGTGCGGCCGAAGAGGACGGACCGGTAGACCGCGGAGGACCGCGGGTTCTGCCCGCACTCGAAGACGCCGTGCGGGCAGTAGTCGGTGAGCGTGTTGTAGAGCGGCTTGTGCTCGTCCATCCAGGCGAGCATCCGCTTCATGTACTCCGCGTTGTCGCCGTTGCGGAAGAGTCCCCATTCCGGATAGGAGATGGGCTTGCCGTGGGCTTTCGCGAAGTCCACGTGTGCCCGCAGGCCGTAGGGCTCTTTCACCTGTTCGTCGAACGACAGTCCGGAGGGCTGGTCGTACGAATCCATGCCGATGATGTCGACCGTGTCGTCCCCCGGATAGCACTGCGTCCAGGGAATGGCGTCCCGGCCGCGGGTCGGTGCGAAATCGAACCGGAATTTCTGGCCCGGCACCGAGCGCATGGTGGTGACGATCCTTTTCCAGTACGCCTTCCAGGCCTCCGGGTCCGGCCCGCAGCGGGAGGTGTACGTGATGCCGTTCATCTCCCAGCCCAGCACGATCACCGTGTCGGGCACCTTCAGCTCCACCAGCCGCTCGGCCAGGGCCCTGAAGTGACGGTCGAACGTGCCGGCCGCGCCCAGCCGCAGCAGCCGGCCCACCCGCGCGTCGGAGACGCCGTCCTCGTTGTGGTCGAGCATCGGCACGTTGAGGACGAGCATCCGGTCGGCCCGCTCGGTGCGCCAGTCCGCCCACACGTCCAGGAAACCGGGGGCGCCCTCGATGTCGCTCCAGTGGTTGCCGGGCAGATAGGTGTGGCCGACGCGCAGGTCGGCGCCGCCCAGCCAGGTGCTGAGCTCGGCCATACGGGCGATGCCACTGGCGCCGGAGTCGAGGAAGGCACCGAACGCGGGCGTGTGCGGGCGGGGTTCAACGGCCGGTGGGGTGACGAGGGCCGACGGGCCGGTGACGGCGGGCGGTGTGGTGACGACGGCCGGAGGCGTCGCCGTCGACGGCTGTGGCGGGGTCGCGGGGAGCGCCGGCGTGGGAGCGGGCGGGTCGCCGACCCGCACCACCCCCGCGGCGGATCCGGTGCCCGAGGCCAGCACGGCGGACGCGGCCACGGTCGCCGCCACGACGGCCGGCACCCGGGACCTGGGACGTCGCTTCTTTCGGTCCATGCCCGCTCCTTTCTGAAATCCGGTTCCTGAAGTCCGGTTTCTGCGGTCCGGTTTTGCAGTCCGGTTACTGACACTCAGTCATATGAACAGGAATTACGCCACCGCCGTTACGGCCGACGAGTGAGAAGACATTCATGACCGTGTCGCTGTTTGACATCCGCGTCCCCGCCGTTCTCCTGCGGATCGACCGGAATCCCTTTCATCACGGCACGCTCGGGGCCGTACGCTCGCTCGGCAGAGCGGGAGTCGAGGTGCATGTGGTCGCCGATTCGACGGGAAGTCCCGTTTCCCGATCGCGTTTTGTACGGCAGTTGCATCCCCCGCCGCCGCCCGGTTCATCCGCGCGCGACATCGCCGTGTCGCTGCGCCGGGTGGCCGCCCGGGTCACCCGTCCGGCCGTGCTGATCCCGATGGACGACGCGAGCGCCGTCGCCGTGAACCGGATGCGCGACGGCCTCACCCCCGCCTATCTGCTCCCGGCTATGCCGGACGCGCTGCCCGAACTCCTCGCCGACAAGTCCGAACTGGCCGATCTGTGCGCGGCCCTGGACGTCCCGCACCCCTCGACGCTGGTGCCCGACAGCCCCGCCCAGGCCGCCGGCGCCGCCTGGCGTCTGGGGCTGCCCGTGGTGGCGAAGTGGAGCCGCCCCTGGCTGGTGCCGACCGGGACCGGCCTGCGCAGCACGGTCCTGCTGCGCTCGGCGTCCCAGGCCCGCGAGCTGTACCTGCGCGCCGAGGAGGCGGGCAGCCGCCTGCTGTTGCAGGCCTTCCTGCCCCCGGGCCCCGAACGGGACTGGTTCTTCCACGGGTACGTCGACCGGACGGGCCGTGTCCGCGGCGGCGGCGCCGGCGTCAAGCTGCGGTCCTGGCCGCGTGACGCGGGCCTGACGGCGGTGGGCCGATGGGCCCCCAACCCCACGGTGCGGGCGGTCGCGGAACGCCTCACCTCGGAACTCGGCTACCGGGGCATCCTCGACCTCGACTTCCGCCGCTGCGGCAGCACGGGCCGCTACCACCTCCTGGACTTCAACCCCCGCCCGGGCGCCCAGTTCCGGCTCTTCGCCGACGCGGCCGGCCTGGACGTCGTACGCGCCCAGCACCTCGATCTGACCCACCGTCCGCTGCCGGACGCGGTGCCGCTGACCGGACGGGAGTTCGTGGTGGAGCCCTACGCCCCGCTCGCCGCGCTGCGGCCCGCGTCCGCCGGCCGGGAGCACGCCTGGCACGCCCCTGACGACCGCGGCCCCGGGCGCGCCCTGTGGCCCCTGTGGACCCGCCATGTCGCCCGCCGCCTCCGCGACCGCGTGGCGGATCGCACGGGCGGCCCCGCGCCGACCGGGCAGGCCGTACCGCCTCCCGCGCGCGTGGTGCGCCAGGCCCCCTCCCCCTGTGACCTCCCCCAGACCGACCTGTCGGACGTGAGCGACCGGTCCGACGACGAGAAAGCGAGCAGTTGCTGATGTACGACCTGCTGGTGGTGGGCGCGGGCCCGTACGGCCTGTCCATCGCGTCCCACGCCGCGGCCGCCGGACTGAACCTGCGCGTCTTCGGCAGGCCGATGGCCTCCTGGCGCGACCACATGCCGCGCGGCATGTTCCTCAAGTCGGAGCCCTGGGCCTCCAACCTCTCGGATCCGCGCGGCCGTCGGCGCCTCGACGTCTACTGCGCCGCCCAGGGGGTCGCGGCCCGGCACGGGGAACCGGTCCCGGTGGAGATGTTCGCCGACTACGGTCTGTGGTTCGCCCGGCACGCGGTACCGGAGGTCGACGAGCGCACGGTGACCCGGGTGGCCCCCTGCCCCGGCGGTTTCGAGGCGGTCACGGACGACGGTCAGGTGCTGCACGCCCGCACGGTGGCGCTGGCGGTGGGGGTGATGCCGTTCGTGGAGATCCCGGCGGCCCTGCGGGGACTCGACGCGTCCCTGGTCTCGCACAGCAGCCACCACAGCGACCTGATCCGCTTCCACGGCAAGGACGTCACCGTGATCGGCGCCGGTCAGGCGGCCCTGGAGACGGCGGCCCTGCTGGCCGAACAGGGCACCCGCGTAAGAGTGTTGGCACGCGCCGCGCACTTGCGATGGAACGACGCGCCGCCGCCGTGGGAGCGCCCCTGGTGGCAGTCGGCCCGCTCGCCGCACAGCGGCCTGGGTCCCGGCTGGCGCAACTGGTTCTACTCCGAACGCCCCGGCGCCTTCCGCCGTCTGCCGGAGCGGACGCGGACCCGGATCACGGCCTCGGCCCTGGGGCCGGCGGGTGCCTGGTGGGTACGGGACCGGGTCGAGCGGGCCGTCGAGGTCCTGCTCGCCCACGAGGTCACCTCGGCGCGGGCGGTGCCGGGCGGGGTGCGTCTGGAGGTCCTCAGCCGGGCGAACGGCTCGCATCCTCCGCTGCGTTCGGTCGAGACCGAGCACGTGATCGCCGCCACCGGGTTCACCGCCTCGCTCGACCGGCTGACCCTGCTCTCCGTCGACCTGCGCGACAGTCTGAGCACGATGATCGACGGCTCCCCGGAGGTCGGGCGGGACTTCGAGTCGTCGTACCCCGGCCTGTTCCTGGCGGGCCTGGTCACGGCCTCAGGGTTCGGCCCGGCGATGCGGTTCGTGCACGGGGCGACCTACACGGCGGGCGCGTTGGTGCGGGGGGTGCGGCGCCATCTGCGGGTCCGGCCGCTCAGCGGGGCGATCCCGGCGCCCGGCCGGCCCTCGCCGAGCGAGACCCCGACGCGGGCGTACGGCTGATCGCCCTTCCCCGCACGGGCGCGGGTGCCGGACGAGAACCCGTCCGGCACCCGGTGCGATCCCCTCGGCCCTACCGCCGGGACGCGGCTCGGCCCCGTCGGTACAGCACGGCCCCGGCCACGATCATCGCGGCGCTCGCGCCGGAGGCGGCGAGCATGGCCTCACTGTTGCTGCCGGTGTGGGGCAGCTGGGGCGGCGGGGTGTGGTCGCCGCCGCTCGGAGGCGGGGTGTGGTGCCCTCCGCCGTGGGACGGCGGGGTGCTCTCACCACCGCCGTAGGGAGGCGGGGTGTGGTGTCCGCCGCCTCCCTACGGCGGTGGTG
>NZ_WVUG01000325.1 GCF_017614965.1 Streptomyces griseorubiginosus
CATCGGGGAGGTCCTGTTCTAGGTGTACTGCCCAGGCAGCAGGAGCTGTTCTTGGAAGTCCTTGTCGGCCGTCAGGCGCGTCCGTGTGCCTCCTGTGAGCGTCGTGCCAGGGCGTCGATGAGTACGGCGGCGAACAGGACGCCGCCCGTGATGACGAACTGGATCGCGGTGGGGGTGTCCGTGATCGCCATGCCCGAGGCGATGGACTGGATGACCAGCATCCCGAGCACCGCGGACCAGGTCGTACCGCGCCCGCCGAACAGGCTCGTGCCGCCGATGACGGCCGCCGCGATGGCGTTGAGGAGCAGCACGCCGGAGCCCGAGCTCTGGCTCACCGAAGTGATACGCGAGGCCAGGAACAGGCCGCCGACCGCGGCCATGGTGCCCGACACCGCGAGCACCGCCGTCTGGACCCCGGTCACGTTGAGGCTGGCGCGCCGGGCCGCCTCGACGCCGCCGCCGAGGGCGTACACCTGCCGTCCGTAGTGTGTGCGGCGCAGCAGGATGTCGAGCCCCGCCACCACCGCGAGGAAGATCAGCAGGGCCAGCGGCAGCCCCTGGAACCGGTTGAGCAGATACGCCGAGGCGAACGCGACCACCGCGAGCGCCGCCGTGCGTAGGGCGATCTCGCTCAGCGAGCGGTGCGGCATGTTCGCCGCTGTGCGGCGGCGCAGGTCCAGGTACGACACCAGGAAGACCGAGCCCGCCGCGAGCGCCGCCAAGCTGTAGGCGACGGCGTCGTTGGTGAAGTAGTAGCTGGTCAGATCGGCGAGGAAGCCATTCTCGGCGAGGTTGATCGTGCCGCTGGTGCCGAGGATGTAGAGCATCAGCCCGTTCCAGGTGAGCAGCCCCGCGAGCGAGACGACGAACACCGGCACCCGGGTCTTGGCGCTGGAGAAGCCCTGAACGGCTCCCGCCGCCGTGCCGGTGAGCACCGCGAGGATCAGGGCCAGCCATTCGGGCACACCGTTGTTCACGTTCAGCACCGCGAAGACGGCCGCCGCGAGGCCGCTGATCGAGCCGACCGACAGGTCGAGTTCACCGATCAGCAGCACGAAGACGATGCCAACCGCGATCAGCCCCGTGCCCACGATGTCCACGCTGAGGTTGGACAGGTTCCGCGGCGAGAGGAAGTTCGTGTTGAGGGACTGGAAGATGATCCACACCGTGGCGAGTACCAGGACCACGGGGAGCGAGCCCGTCTCCCCGGCCCGCAGCCTGCTCCGGAAGGAGGCCACGCCGCCCTTCGCGGCGTGGGCGAGGGCATGGCGCAGCCGCGGCCGCCGCGTCGTGGCGGGGGGTGCGGCGGACTCCGCCGGCTGGTTGTCCGCCATACGGCGCATCCGGCTCACCATCCCGCCTCGTGCGCGGGCGGCCGACGCGGCATGTTCTCCGTGGCGCCCGTGATGGACGAGATGATCTGTTCCTGGGAGGCGGTGTTGACGTTGAAGAAGCCGTTGTTGCGGCCGAGCCGCAGCACCGCGGCCCGGTCCGCCAGCGCCTTCACGTCCCCCATGTTGTGGCTGATCAGAAGCACGCCTGTACCGCGGTCGCGCAGCGCGTCGACGAGGTCCAGGACCTCGGTGGTCTGCTCGAATCCCAGCGCCGCGGTCGGTTCGTCCAGCAGCAGCACCCGGGGCTCGCCGAGCAGCGAGCGGGCGATGGCGACCGTCTGCCGCTGGCCGCTGGAGAGCGACACCACCGGGGCGCGCAGATCGGGGACGGTCCTGGTCAGGCGTTTGAGCAGTTCGAGGGTACGGCTCTCCATCTCCATCTCGTTGAGGAACCCGAATCTGCGGATCTCCCGGCCGAGGAACAGATTGCCGACGACATCGAGGTTCCCGCACAGCGCGAGGTCCTGGTAGACGGTGGCGATGCCGAGGTCCCGGGCGTCGTGCGGGCGTCTGATGTGGACCGGCCGGCCCTCCCACTCGATGACGCCCCGGTCCGCGGGGGCCACGCCGGAGATCACCTTGACGAGGGTGGACTTGCCGGCCCCGTTGTCGCCGAGCAGGGCGACCACCTGCCCGGCCTTGATCTCCAGCTCGACGTCCTGCAGGACCTCGACGACACCGAAGCGCTTGCACACCCCGCGCAGCGCAAGCAAGGGGGGAGCCGACACGGACATCATCTCCTTCCCGGGGCTTGTCAGGTCAGTCCGGCCTTGCTGCAGGCGCTCGCCAGCCGGGGCACACAGATCTGCCCGACGGTGTAGACGCCGTCCTTCACCAGCGTGTCCTTGATGTTGCCGACGGTCACCGAGACGGGTGTGAGCATGACGGCCGGAACCTGTTTGCCGCCGGTCGGTCGCACGGTGTCCTTGGCGACCCGGTCGAGGGCGGCACCATGGGCCGCGGTCACGGCCATGGTGGCCCCGGCCGACGCCTCGGGGCCGAAGGGCTTGTACACGGTCATGTACTGCTCGCCGCCGACGATGCGCTGCACAGCCCCGAGTTCGGCGTCCTGCCCGGTGACCGGGGGCAGCGGGTCGACCTTGTTCGCCTTGAGCGCGGAGATGCTCCCGGCGGCCAGCCCGTCGTTGGCGGCGTACACCCCGTGGATGTTGGCGACCCCGAGGGCGGAGAGTGCGCCGGACATGTTCATGTTCGCGGTCTCCGGCCGCCACTGCGGCGTGTCGTAGTCCTTGCCGATCTTCACCCGGCCCGCGAGCACGGACAGGGCACCCTTTTTGAACTGTGCCGCGTTGGGGTCGCTCGGATCGCCGTTCATCATGACGATCTGCCGCTTGCC
Organism: Streptomyces griseorubiginosus; assembly: GCF_017614965.1. GTDB lineage: Bacteria > Actinomycetota > Actinomycetes > Streptomycetales > Streptomycetaceae > Streptomyces > Streptomyces griseorubiginosus_B. The sequence goes on from NZ_WVUG01000325.1 coordinate 2,752, forward strand.
CGCGTTGTCGTCACGCATCGCCCTCAGCAGGGCCCGGCCCTGGAGTCTGCCGACCTCCTGGCCGTCGAAGGAGACGAAGCCGGAGATAGGGCCCTCAGCGAGGCGGTCGTAGGCGATGACCGGGATGTCCGCCTGGGCCGCGTCCCTGACCTCGTTGGCCAGGGATCGGGCGTCCACGGCCACGAGCACGATGGCGTCGACCCCCTTGGTGATCATCGAGTCCATCTGCTCCTGCTGGATCGCCACATCGTTCTTGGCGTTGGCGTGCTCGACCATGCAGTCGGCGCACAGCTGTCTGATCTTCTTCTCCAGCAGGGGCCTGTCCTGTGCCTCCCAGCGGGCCGTGGTGGCGTCCGGCAGCAGCAGACCGATCCGCGGCGCGCTCTGGCCGTCGGGGTCGCCGCCACCGGACCCGCAGGCGGCGAGAGCCACGGCCATCGGGATCACGCCCAACGTCAGCACCACGTGCCGTATGCCGGCCCTCAACCGAAAGACCTCCTTCGCCGGCGTCGTGCGCGTGGGGCGAAGGAGCGCGTCCAGAGCGGCGACCCGGATTCGTGCGCGGTCCGGTCGGCCCGTACGCACGACGACCGACGCCCTGCGGTACGAGCCCGTTTGGCCCGGGCGGCCACGTCGGCACAAACGGCCGCCCTGGCGGTGCGGGGCCCGCGCCCGGCCGGCCCGGTACCGGTGGCGATGTCGGCGAGCATGGCGATACCCGGCCTCCTCCCATTCCACGGGTACGGCCGGGCGCCGACGCTAGAGGTCCGCCAGGAACGTGCCGCGTGGACGCGGCGAGACGACCATGTCGCCAGTGTGGCACCGGGCGGGGCGATCGGCGACTCTGTGGGTTTGCCCGTATATGCAATTCTGGTGTGGGGGCCCGATCTCAGTCGCGTCTGTGCTACGGACGGGAAGTAGGTTGCGGACATGCCTCATGACGGCGCCATCCGGGCCGCAGCGTCCGGACCGGGTGTATCCGGGGCCGACACCGCGGACACCGGCGCGCCGCCTCCGGTCCCGCGGGCGGCGGGAGAGCGGGTCCTGGCCTTCGCCGGGGTGGCCCTGGCCGCGGTGTACGTTCCCGGCGGCGCCGACAAGCGGGAGCTACGGCTGGCCGAGACGGCCCGGTGGGCCGCCTCCGACTACCGGCTGCCCGAGCATCTGCCCCTGCCCGGAGGCTCACCGGCGGATCACGCCCTGCGCGCCGACCGGCCGCTGTGGCTGGCTCCGGCCGCACTGGCCGCCTACCCCGAGGGCGGGCCCACGCCGCGAGCGGACGCGTCGCTCGGCGCACTGCCCCTCAGGAGCGAGGGCGGGCGGCTCGGCTGCCTCGTCGTGGTGGGGACCGGCCCGGACGGCTTCACCCCCGAACAACGGCACTTCATCGAGCGGTACGCCGACGCGGTCGCCCACCTGCTGCCCTCCGCCGTCGGCCGGCCCGAGCCGTGGGCGCTGCTGGACACCGCCCTGCGCAGTCTGCGCGTCGGCTCCTTCGTGCTGCTGCCGGACACCGGCCGGATCGAGGCGGACCGGACCCTCCTCGACCTCGTCGGCATCACCCCGGACGACTTCGACGGCAAGGCGGACACCCTGCTCGCGCACGCTCTTCCAGAGGACATGCACGCCCTGGTGTCGGTCCTGGAGCCGGCCACCCAGACGTTCGGCCGGCGTGAGCTGGAGTTCCGCGTCCGTGGTCCCACCGGCGAGATGCGCTGGCTGAGCCTGAGCTGCCGGGTGGTGGAGGCCACCGAGGACCGGCCTGAGCTGGTGCTGGGCGTGGTGACGGCCACCTCGGTGCTGCGCCGCAGCACGGACGAGGTCTCCAGGATCCAGTGGCTCACGGCCGCCCTGGACGACGCCGAGACGGTCCGCGACGTCAGCCGCGTCGTGGCCGCCGCGCTGCGCGAGCCGCTGGGCGCCGACCGGGTGGCGCTGGCCGAACTGCAGGGCGAGCGGCTCATGGTGACCGTGCTGGACCCGCCGCAGCCCGAGGCCTGGCCCAAGGCCTGGCGCGACGAGTGGCGCACGGAGTGGCCCGACGCGCCCTTGGGCGCCCTGCCCACCCTGCAACTGGCCCTGCAGGACGGGCGGATGGACCTGTGGCCCGCCGGCACCGCCTTCGAACCTGGCCTCGAGGGCATCGGTACCGGAGGTCTGGCCGTACTGCCCCTGCCGGCCAGGGGACAGGTGGCCGGGGTGTGCCTGGCCGGCTGGGACGAGCCGCACGAGTTCGAGCCCGACGAGCGGTCACTGCTGACCGCCACCGCGGCCCTGGCCGGACAGGCCCTCAAGAGGGCCCACGAGCACGACGCCGAGCAGCAGCTCGCCACCATGCTCCAGCGCAGCCTGCTGCCCCGCCGCCTGCCCGAACTGCCCGGCGGACTGGCCGTTGCCCGTTATCTGCCCGCCCGGCGGGGCCTGCAGGTGGGCGGCGACTGGTACGACGTCATCGCCCTGTCCGAGGACCGGGTGGCGCTGGTCATCGGGGACGTACAGGGACACAGCGCCGGAGCCGCGACGATCATGGGGCAGATGCGCACGGCGGTCCGGGCCTACGCGGTGGAGGGGCACCCGCCCGACGTGGTCGTCAGCCACGCCAACCGCCTCCTCGTCGGCATGGAGACCGATCTCTTCGCCACCTGCTGCTATGCCGAACTGGACATGGAGGAGGGCAACACCCTGTTCGTACGGGCCGGGCACCTCGCACCGCTGGTGCGGCTCCCCGACGGCAGCACCGAGGAGATCGAGGTGGAGGGCGGACTCCCGCTCGGCATCCTCGAGGACGCGGAGTTCCCCATGACCGCGGTCGCGCTGTCGCCCGGCACCGTGCTGGCCCTGGTCACCGACGGCTTGGTCGAGGCCGTCGGCCTGCCCGTGGACGAGGGCATGGCCCTCACCCGGGGCGCACTCGCCGCGGCCAATCCGGCGGACCTCGGCCGCATGGCCGACGAGCTGCTCGGCGACGTCGGCCGCCGCGAGGACGACGTGGCGCTGCTGCTGTTGCGCTACGACGGCATGGGGACCCGCCCCACCCGGGCCGGTTGGGTGGTGTGGCGGCTGCCCGACGCCGTCATGCACGCCCGCCGCTTCACGGCGCGCACCCTCCGCAGATGGCAGGCCGAGGAGGTGGCCGACGCGGTGCTGCTGGTCGTCTCCGAACTGGTCACCAACGCTCTGGTGTACACCCAGGGCCCGGTCCGCCTCGATATGGTCCTGCGCGGGGACCGGGTCCGGGTCGCCGTCAGCGACTCCTCGCCGCGGGCGCCCGCCAAGCCGGTGATCGCGGACTGGGAGGCCACCGGCGGCCGGGGCCTGATGCTGGTCGAGGCGATGTCGGAGTCCTTCGGCACGACGCCGGTGGCGGGCGGCAAGCAGGTGTGGAGCGAGATCGTCGTACCGCACGAGCCGGATCCCGGGGTCGCCGAGACCGGAACGCTTTGAGGGGGCCGGCCGTGACCTTCCGCAGAGTGCACCTCCTCGCGGCGCTCCTCGCCGTACTCCTGACGCTGTCCCAGGCGGCCTGCGGGGACGAGGGCGACGGCAAGGCGGGCGCGAACGGCTTCACCGTGGGCCTGCTGCTGCCGAGCCGGTCGCTGCCCCGCTGGGAGCACTCCGACAAACCACTGATCGAGCAGCGGGTGAAGGAGCTGTGCCCGCACTGCACCCTGGAGTACGCCAACGCCGCCGACGACGTGGCCCGGCAGCGAGCACAGATCGACTCCATGATCACCAAGGGGGTCAAGGTCCTGATCCTCGATGCCGCGGACACCAAAGCCGTGCGTTCCTCGGTCCGTGAGGCCCGCGCCGCGGGCGTACCGGTCGTCGCCTACGACCGGCTCGCGGAAGGCCCGATCTCCGGTTTCGTCAGCTTCGACGGCGGCGAGGTCGGCAGACTCCAGGGCGAGGCACTCCTCCACGCCATGCGCACGGCCAAGGCCCGGCAGATCGTGCTGCTCAACGGAGACCCGACCAGCCCCAACGCGGCCTGGTACCGCCAGGGCGCGCTCTCCGTCCTCGCGGGCAAGGTGCGCATCGGCAAGGCCTACGACACCCAGGGATGGAGCACGGAGAACGCCCACGCCCATATGTCCGCCGCCATCGCCGCGCTCGGCCCGAACGGGATCGACGGCGTCCTGTCGGCCAACGACGCCATGGCCGCGGGCGCCATCGCCGCACTCAAAAGCGCCGGCGTCACGGCTCTCCCGCCGGTCACCGGCCAGGACGCCGACCTCGACGCCGTACGCCGAATCGTCAAGGGCGAGCAGTACATGACGGTCTACAAGCCGTTCCGCACGGAAGCGGCCGAGGCCGCCGAGCTGGCCGTCGAGCTGGGCCGCGGCCACGATCTGCGCACCGTCGCCCCGACAACCACGGACAGTCCCACCACCCGCAACATTCCGACGGCCCTGCTCACCCCGCGCGCGGTGACGAAGGACAACATCGAGCAGACCCTGGTCAAGGACCACGTGTACACGATCGACCAGATCTGCGGCGGCCTCCGGACGGCCTGCGCCCGCATCGGCCTCACCAGTTGAAGCTCTCCCCTCCCTTCGCTTGCGCTCGGGAACGGGATTCCCGCCTACATTGCTGCGGCAGGTTTGACGGTTTTACCCGCCCTGCGACCGCGCCTTCCGGCGGCCGGGACCTGCACGCTGACGTGGCCGGTCCGGTACAAGTTGACCAACTACTGGACCGCCCGGTCGCCGCGAAGGAACTGCATGTCCTTCCGTACGGCGACGAGGAGCACCCCGTCCGGATCCGCCGCGCAATCCGTGAGGCGCGTGCGATCGCCCGGGTGGCACCCGCACGTGGTCGGCATCCATGACCTCATCGAGGGCGAGGCCCGGTTGTGGATCGTCATGGAACTCGTCGACGGGCCATCGCTGGCGCATCACATCGCCAAGTCCGGACCGCTCGCACCGCAACACGCCGCAGCACTCGGGCTACAGCTGCTCGACGCGCTGGCGGCCGTGCACGCCGCCGGTGCGCTGCATCGCGACGTCAAGCCCGCCAACGTCCTGCTGCGTCGCGACGGCAGCGCCGTCCTCACCGACTTCGGTATCGCGGGCGCTGGACGACGGCGAGTTCCTGACGACCACCGGGGAACCGGTCGGCTCCCTTGAGTACATGGCGCCGGAGCGGGTGATGGGAGCGGAGGTCGGCCCGGCCTCCGACCTGTGGTCACTGGGCGCGACCCTCGCCACGGTCTGTGGTGGTCAGTCTCCTTTCCGTCGGCCCGCGCGCCCGGCGACGCTGCACGCGGTGGCCTACGAGGAACCCGCTCTGTCGGATCGGCTGGGCCCGCTGCGACCCGTGATCGAAGCGCTGCTGCGCAAGTCCCCGGACGAGCGCCCCTCGGCAGCAGGTTCTCGTTCCGCCCTGCAGCGGGTCGCGGCGGCGGAGGCGGACGCGGGGCCGCTACCGTCGGCGACCGTGCGGGTAGCGCGGCCGACGACTGCGCTGGCCGACGCGGACACCGTGACCAGCGGCCAGCAGCGGCTCGTACCGGCCGGGGAGACAGTGCCGACGGTCCTGCACACCACATCGCTCAAGCCCACTCCCCAGCAGGCGTCCCGCTCGGCGGGTCCGAAGCGGCTGGTGTGGGCACTCGCGGGTACTGCCCTGCTCGCGGCAGGCGTCGTGGGCGGTCTCTTCCTCACCGGGACCCTGCCGCCCAAGGACGGCCCGAGGACGACGACCGTCAGCCAGGTCGTCCAGGCGGCGAACAGCTGGCAGCCGGTGGCCGGAGTCTCCGTGCGGCGGGGGGACAAGGTCACCGTGCGCTTCGTCAGGGGCCAGTGGGCCGCCGACTACCGGAACTGGCCCCTGACCGGGCCGAGCGGATACGACGCCGCCACCGACAAGGCGATGTCCGGTGCGAACAGCTGCAAAGTCAAGTCCGCTGGGGGTTGTCCAGGCCCGAAAGGTGATCTCGGACTTCGGTCCGGACGTCGTCCTGGCGACCGGCGGTTATGTGGCCGTTCCTGCCGGTCTGGCGGCCCGGATGTGCCGGCGGCCGTTGGTGCTGCACGAGCAGACGGTGCGCCTGGGTCTGGCCAACCGCAAGCTGACCGGTTCGGCTACCAGGATCGCGGTCTCCTCGGAGCCGACGCTTGAGCTGCTGCCGGAGGCCTCCCGCAGCATCGCCGTGGTCACCGGGAACCCGGTTCGGCCGCAAGTGATGTGCGGGCAGGCCGAGAAGGCCGTTCAGGCGCTGGGCATGCCAGGCTTCGACGGGCGGCGGCCTGGCGACATCCACGGCACGGGCGGGTGCTCATGGGGGGCGTGCCGGGTACAAGAGCTGGATCATGAGTTCCCGAGCCGGTCGGGAATCCTGCCAGGGATCGCGCGCGTGCGGTCTACCTGGCGCAACGAGAGTGTGCCCAGCGGGTGCGGACCGGTTGGTGCGGGCAAGGTGAGCCGCACCGGAGACGACGATCTCCAAAGCCCAGGTCGTTGAAGATCCGCGCGATCGCCGACGACTCCTTGGGGTCCCAGTCGCACGAGAAGAACCGGTGTCGGCGACATGACCCGCGCCTCAACGCCGTCGGCGTCCATCTCGGCGAGCCGCGTCCCGACGTCCCACAGATTGGGATAAGCCCATCCCTCTCTTCGGAGGGATTCCCCGCCTTCAGGCGGGGAGGGAATCCGATCTCAGGGCTGCTCTGACCCGCAGGTTACGACGGACGTTTTTGCTGCTCGATGTACTGACGGACGATCGACAGCGGAGCTCCGCCACATGATCCGGC
>NZ_WVUG01000326.1 GCF_017614965.1 Streptomyces griseorubiginosus
CGGCGACCCCGTCCCAACGGCCGGCCCCGCGCCCGGACGGTGAGGGGGAGCCACAGATCGTGCAGGCGCCGGCCCGGGAGGCCCTGGAGATGATCGGCCCGTCCCGGAGCGCGGAGCCGAGGACACTTCAGCGGCACCGGAATCCGGCGCGCGAGCCCGCCCCGGTCGACCGGCCGGCGGCACCCCGCTCGCACCCGCGGCCGGTACATCCCAGGCCGCGGCACGGGCAGCAGCCCGGCAACGAGATCCCCGACGTGACCAGGTCGGTCCCCAAGAGCCAGGCCGACGTGTGCGCCCTGGGCAAGAGGTACGGGGGCTGGCGGGCGGACAGCCCGGAGTCGGTGATCTGCAAGCAGGCGTACGGGCGGTGAGCCCGGCACGGTGCGCTCAGGGCCGCTGCCGGGGCGGCCCCCACCAGCCCGTCTCGCCGGTGTCGTCCTCGCCGAGGCGCAGCTCCAGCCGGGTGATGGCCGCCCGTACCCCGTCGCCGTAACTGTCATGGGCGAGGGTCGCGGCAGCCGTGCGCGCCCGGTGGAGGTGGGTGCGGGCGGCGCCGCCCCGGCCGAGCTTGACGTAGTCGGCCGCAAGGTTGAGGTGCAGCGAGGGATAGAGGGCGCGGAGCGCGAGCGCGCTCTCGTGCTCGGCGGGCCGCTCACCCGTCAGCTCCTCCGCCGCCGTCAACGCCCGCAGGTCCCAGGCCAGTTCGTCGGCCGGGTCGTCCTGGGCATCGGCCAGGTAGTGGGCCAGGGTGCAGCGGTGCAGCGGGTCGCCGTCCTCGCCGATCTCCGCCCACAGGGCGAGGAAGCGGTCCCGGGCCTCCTCGCGGTCGCCCGCGTGCTGCAGGATCACGACCTGCCCGATCCGTGACATCACGGCGTCCGACGCCGTCTGCTCCGGTCCCTTGGCCACCGCGCACTCCGCCCACTCGTCGGCTGTCCCGGTCGACGCTAACCCCGGGCACGGGCGATCACGGGCAGGCGGCACCGGGCCGGCTCGGCGCGGAACCGGCCCGGCGGTGCTCAGCCGAGGTTCGGGACGGTCCAGTCGATCGGCTCGTGGCCCTGCGCCGCGACCGCCTCGTTGATCTGCGTGAACGGGCGCGAGCCGAAGAACTTCTTCGCGGACAGCGGGGAGGGGTGCGCGCCCTTGACCACCACGTGCCGGGTCTCGTCGATCAGCGGCAGCTTCTTCTGCGCGTAGTTGCCCCACAGGACGAAGACCGCCGGGTCGGGCCGCTCGGCCACCGCGCGGATCACCGCGTCGGTGAACTTCTCCCAGCCCTTGCCCTTGTGCGAGTTGGCCTCGCCGGAGCGGACGGTGAGCACCGCGTTCAGCAGCAGGACGCCCTGTTCGGCCCACGGCATCAGATAGCCGTTGTCCGGGACGGGGGTGCCCAGCTCCTCGTGCATCTCCTTGTAGATGTTGCGCAGCGACGGCGGGATCCGGACGCCCGGGCGGACCGAGAAGCACAGCCCGTGGCCCTGGCCCTCGCCGTGGTACGGGTCCTGGCCGAGGACGAGGACCTTCACCTTGTCGTAGGGCGTGGCGTCCAGCGCGGCGAAGACCTCCTCACGCGGCGGGTAGACGGGACCGCGCGCCCGCTCCTCCTCGACGAACTCCGTCAGCTCCTTGAAGTAGGGCTGCTGCAGTTCGTCGCCCAGAACCCCGCGCCAGGACTCGGGCAGCATGGCGATGTCGGTCACGTCAACGTCCTTACGATGTGCGGAAAACGGCGTGCGGTCACTTCCAGACTTCAGAACCTACAGGCGACCACTGACAACGGCCCGCCGATGGCCGAAGTACCCCGCCTACCAGCTGGTCTTGCGGTACAGCTGCCACATCATCATGATCGTCGACGGGTCCAGCGCCTGCTCCGCGCCGGAGATGTCGTCGCTGGCGGCGACGTACTGCTTGCCCTGCCACAGCGGCAGCAGCCGGGCGTCGCGGACGAGGACCTGCTGGGCCCTCTCGAACTCCTGGACAACGGCGGCGCGGTCGCTCTGCCGGCGGGACTCGGGCAGCAGCCGCCGGGTGATCTCGGGCGCCGGGTAGGGCGTGCCGAGCGCGTTCTGATCGCCGACGAACGGGGCGATGAAGTTGTCCGGGTCGGGGAAGTCGGGGAACCAGCCGCGCCCGAACACCGGGTACTCGCCCTTCTGGTAGCCGGTCACATACGTCTTCCAGGGCCGGCTCTTGAGGGTGACCGTGAACAGGCCCGAGGCCTCCAGCTGGCGCTTGAGCTCGGCGAACTCCAGCCCCGTGGAGGAGCCGTAGCGGTCGGTGGTGTACCAGAGGGTGAGCGGGACGAGCTGCTTGATGCCGGCGTCGGTGAGGATCTGGCGGGCCCTGGTGACGCTGGGGTTGCCGAAGTCGTCGAAGAAGTCGGTGGTGTGGCCGGTCAGCCCCTTCGGGACCATGGAGTACAGCGGCTCGACGGTGTCCTTGTAGACCTTGTGCGCGATCGCGCCCCGGTCGACGAGCTGGGCGACGGCCTTGCGGACCGCGGTGTTGCCGGCCCAGGGGTCCTTGGGGTTGAACACCAGGTAGTTGATCTCGATGCCGGCGCCCTCGTTGATCTGGAGCTTGCCGTTCGCGTCGTGCTTCTGCAGGTCGACGATGTCGTCGGCGTCCAGTCCGCGGAAGGCGACATCGAGGGTGCCCTTGCGCAGGTCGGCGACCATCGGGGCCGACTCCCGGTAGTAGCGGATGGTCACCGCGTCGTTCTTGCGGTCGGCGTATCCCTTGTAGTTGCCGTTGCGGACGAGTTCGGCCTTCTTGCCGTCCTCGTACGACTGCAGCGTGTACGGCCCCGAGCCGTCGACCTTGTCGTCCTTGCGCAGGGCGGCGGCCGGGTACTTCGCGGGGTCCACGATGGACATCGCGGGTGTGGCGAGCACGAAGGGGAAGGTGGCGTCGGGCTGGTTGAGGTGGAAGACGACCTCCGTGTCGCCCAGTGCCTGCACCCGGTCGAGGCTGCCGAGGAGCCCGGCGGGACCGCCGTTGAGGTTGATCTTCCGGATGCGGTCGATGGAGTACTTGACGGCGGTGGCGTCGAGGGCGTGTCCGTCGGAGAACTTCAGGCCCGGGCGCAGCTCGCATCTGTACGTCGTGTTCGAACCGTCGGTGAAGCGGCAGTTGTCGGCGGCGTCCGGCTGCGGGGTGGTCGCGCCGACGGGATAGCTGAGCAGTGTCTGGTAGATGTTGCGGAACAGCTCCCAGGACTGGTCCCAGGACGCCGCCGGGTCCAGGGTGCTGGGGGCGCTCGTCGTCCCGACGGTGATCGGTCCCGTGCTGTCGGAGGAGTCCGACGAGAGGACGCCGCACCCGGCCACCAGGGTTGATAGGGATGCGATGGCCGCCGTTTGCCGCAGGCCTCGGTTCCGGTTGAACACGCGCTCGCTCCTCGATCTGCCGTACCAAGGGTCGGCAGACCATACCGCAGTGTGACTTGGGTTCAACCCGCTCCGTACAGGGCCGTTGATCAGCATCTTTATGACGACGTTGTCATTTCCCCATGCCTTTCCCGTACGACGACGAGGGCGCCGTTTCCGTCAAGGAAACGGCGCCCTCGGGTGCCCGATCGTTACCATCGCAACGACTTTGTCAGGAGACACCGGCGTTCAGGAAGATGCCGCCGTCGACCACGAGCGTCTGGCCGGTGACCCAGTCCGACTGCTCGGAGGTGAGGAACGCGGCGGCGCCGCCGATGTCGGACGGCACGCCGAGCCGGGCCAGCGGGTAGGCGGCGGCCGCCTCCGCCTCCCGGCCCTCGTACAGGGCCTTGGCGAACTGGGTCTTCACCACGGCCGGGGCGATCGCGTTGACCCGCACCTTCGGCGCGAACTCGTGCGCCAGCTGCTGGGTGAGGTTGATCAGTGCGGCCTTGCTGACGCCGTAGGCGGCGATGAAGGGCGAGGGCGCGAGGCCCGCGACGGAGGCGATGTTGACGATGGCGCCACCGTTCTCCTTCTGCCAGGCGTGCCAGGTCTTCTGCGCGAATCCGAGCGCGGAGATCACGTTGGTCTCGAAGACCTTGCGGGCCACGTCCAGGTCGAGGTCGGCGATCGGGCCGAACACCGGGTTGGTGCCGGCGTTGTTGACCAGGAAGTCGACGCGGCCGAAGGCCTCCATCGTGCGCTCGACGACCTCGGTCTGGTGGTCCAGGTCGTGCGCCTTGCCGGCGACGCCGATGACCCGGTCGGAACCGAGCTTCTCGACGGCCTCCTTCAGGGCGTCCTCGTTGCGGCCGGTGATGGCCACGCGGTCGCCGCGGGCGACGAGCGCCTCGGCGACGCCGTAACCGATGCCGCGGCTGGCGCCGGTGACGACGGCGACCTTGCCGGAGAGTTCAGTCATGTCCGTTACTCCTGGTCGAACCTAGTCGAGGGGGCCGCCGGCGACGTACAGCACCTGGCCGGAGACGAACCCGGCCGCCTCGCCGGTGAAGAAGGCGATGGCGTTGGCGATGTCGTCCGGCTCGCCCACGCGCGCGACCGGGATCTGGGTGGCGGCCGCGGCCTTGAAGTCCTCGAAGCCCATGCCGACGCGCTCGGCGGTGGCCTTGGTCATCTCGGTGGCGATGAAGCCGGGGGCGACGGCGTTGGCGGTGATGCCGAACTTGCCGAGCTCCTTGGCGAGGGTCTTGGTGAAGCCCTGCAGACCCGCCTTGGCGGCCGAGTAGTTGACCTGGCCGCGGTTGCCGAGCGCCGAGGAGGAGGACAGGTTGACGATCCGGCCGAAGCCCGCGTCGACCATGTGCTTCTGGACGGCCTTCGACATCAGGAAGGCGCCGCGCAGGTGGACGTTCATGACGGTGTCCCAGTCGGAGACGCTCATCTTGAACAGCAGGTTGTCGCGCAGCACGCCCGCGTTGTTGACCAGGATCGTCGGCGCGCCCAGCTCCTCGACCACGCGCGCGATCGCGGCTTCGACCTGCGCCTCGTCGGAGACGTCGGCACCGACCGCGAGGGCCCTGCCGCCGGCCGCGGTGATCTTCTCCACGGTGTCCTTGCAGGCGGCCTCGTCGAGGTCGATCACGGCGACCGCGCGACCCTCGGCGGCCAGTCGTACGGCGGTGGCGGCGCCGATGCCACGCGCTCCGCCGGTGACCACGGCGACCCGCTGCTCAGTGGTGGACATTGCTGCTTCTCCTCGCCCTTGAGAGAACCCGCGGCCCGGTGAGCGACCGCTTAGTACCTTCGTCGCACGTGACGCTAGAAGCCATGGCACCCGGTGTCAACGTCACGCGGCTGCGGTGTGATCCATTACCTCACCAGCAGGTCGAGCAACCGCTCGGTCTCGGCCGCCGGATCGGTGGTGAGCCCAGTGTGCACCGGTCCTGGCTGAACGACCGTGGAGCGCGGCGCGATGAGCCAGCGGAAACGCCGTCCGGCGTCCTCACCAGCGGCCTGCCCCGCCCCTTCTCCCCCGCCGCAGACGCGCTCGACGGCCCCGAGCGCCGCCCGGATCCCGGCCACGTCGGCCGCCGGGTCGAGGGCCAGCAGCCGCGCCTCGTCGAGGTGGGTGCGGGCGCCGACGTACCGCTGGGCGCGGCAGTACAGCAGCACGCCCGCGTTGATGCACTCGCCGCGTTCGACGCGGGGCACGACCCGCAGCAGGGCGTACTCGAAGACGTCCCGGTCGTTGGCCTCGCTGCCGCGGATGATGTGCCGCTCGACCACGGAGCCGGCCATGTGGATGTGGCGGTCGCTCACTTGCCCTCCTCGATTCCGCTCACGCGCGTGTGGACGTCGGCGGCCCGGGCGAGCAGCACGCGCGCGTAGGCGTGCCGGAGCCCGTCCGGCGTGTCGAAGCCGGGTTCGTCGGCCAGCCAGACGTCCGGGATCTCCGCGGTGACCTCGGCCAGGAGGTCCTCGGTGACCCGGGGGGCGAGGTCGGCGGCGGCGCCCGCGAGGTCGGGGCGGAAGCGGGCGAGGGCGTGGTCGGAGGCGTCGTAGGGGCGGGCGGCGGAGGCGTCGGCGCCGGGCCAGTTGTGGTGCCAGATCATGGTGGCGCCGTGGTCGATGAGCCACAGTTCGCCCTGCCGGACCAGCAGGTTGGGGTTGCGCCAGGACCGGTCGACGTTGTTGATCAGGGCGTCGAACCACAGGACGCGTCCGGCCTCCTCGGGGCTCACCTCGAAGGCGAGCGGGTCGAAGCCGAGGGCGCCGGAGAGGAAGTCCATGCCGAGGTTGGTGCCGCCGCTCGCCCGCAGCAGGTCCTGCACCTGCTGCTCGGGCTCCCCGAGACCCAGCACCGGATCGAGGCCGATCGTGACCAGGCGGGGCACCCGGAAACCCAGCCGGCGGGCGAGTTCCCCGCAGATCACCTCTGCGACGAGCGTCTTGCGGCCCTGGCCGGCGCCGGTGAACTTCATGACGTACGTCCCGAAGTCGTCTGCCTCGACGAGCCCCGGCAGCGAGCCGCCCTCACGCAGGGGCGTGATGAAGCGCGTCGCGATCACTTCCTTGAGCATCGCCCCAGGTTACTGGCCGACAGCGAACCGACAGCTCCGGTTTACTGCGCCCTGAACTCGAACGCGTTTAGATCTCGACATCGTCTGAACAACCCATGCGCGAACGCCGTACCCCTGGACGATCCACAAAGCCCGCAACGAAGGGAACCGTCAGCATGACGACCAGCGAACCGCTCCAGCCCGTCCCGGCGCCGGCCCGGCGTACCGTCGTGGCGGCGGTCGGCGCCGCCGGACTCGCCGTCGCGCTGACCGCGTGCGGATCCTCCGACGACAACTCCTCCAGCTCCTCGGACACCCAGGCCGGCGCGAACGCGAGCAACGGCGGCACGGCCGGCGGCGACGCGAGCGCGAGCGCCTCGTCCGGCTCCGGCGGCGGCACGGCCCTGGCCAAGACCGCCGACATCCCGGAGGGCGGCGGCAAGATCTTCAAGGACAAGTCCGTGGTGGTGACCCAGCCGGCCTCGGGCACCTTCAAGGCCTTCTCGACCAGGTGCCCGCACCAGGGCTGTGCGGTCTCCAGCATCTCGGGCGGTGTCATCGTCTGTCCCTGCCACGGCAGCGAGTTCTCCGTGACGGACGGCAGCGTGAAGAAGGGCCCGGCCACCACCGGTCTCACGGCCCAGAACGTCACCGTGAGCGGGGACTCGATCACGCTGGCCTGATCCCCGCCCGCCGCGGCCCTTCGAGGCAGCCCAGCACCTCCGCCGTGGTCGCGACCGTGGCGACCAGGGCGAGGGTGTTGCGGATCATCGCGCGGGTGTACTCGGAGGGCACTCCCGCTATGGCGTCGGAGGGCACCACGACCGTGTAGCCGCGGTTGACCGCGTCGAAGACGGCGTTGGGGACGGCCACGTTGGCCGAGACCCCGGCCACGACGAGCGTGCGGCAGCCGAGGTTGCGCAGCAGCGGATCGACGTCGGTGCCCTGGATCGGCGACAGTCCGTGCAGCCGCCGTACGACGAGGTCCTCCTCGGCGACCTCGATGGGGGCCGCCACCCGCACCGCCGTGGTGCCGGACAGCTGCTGGACGGGCAGCCGTTCGGCGGCGCGGAAGAGGCGGGCGTTGCGGTTGGCGCCGCGTCCGTCGGGGCGCCGCTCGGCGATGGCGTGGATGACCTGGACGCCGTACTGGTGGGCGGCGGACACGAGCCGTGCCACATTGGCGAGGGCGCCCGACCGGCGTGCCTCCAGGGCGAGTTCGGGCAGTGCGCTGTCCGGGCCGACGACACCCTGCTGGCACTCGACGGTGAGCAGCACGGTGGTGGCCGGATCGAGGAGTTCGCTGAGCTGTTCGCGGGACGGCACGGTTCCTCCTCGTCGCCGGCGGCTGGAGCGGGCGAGCGTAGCGACCATTGCGCAGGGACGGAAGACGACCCATGCTTTTCTGACGTGATGTCAGAGGATCACCGGACCCTCTGGCACTTCGTGAGAGAAGAGGGGGACGCATGACCGTCACTCAGCGCCGCGGCCGCAAGATCATGATGACGCCGGGCGAGCTGGACGAGTTCCTCACCGGACAGCGCACCTGCCGGGTGGCCACCGTGTCGGCGGGCGGGGCCCCGCATGTCAGCGCGCTGTGGTTCGCCTGGGACGGCACCTCGGTCTGGCTGTACTCGGTGGTGCGCAGCAAGCGGTGGACCGACCTGCGGCGGGACCCGCGGGTCGCGATCGTGGTGGACTCGGGCGAGGACTACGACGAACTGCGCGGCGTGGAGCTGTCGGGGACCGTCGAGTTCGTGGGCGAGTTCCCGCGCACCGGGGAACTGTGCGCCGAACTCGACGTCCCGGAGACCTTGTTCGCCCGCAAGAACTTCGGCCTCGAGGAAATGCCGCACGACGGCCGGCACGCCTGGATCCGGCTGACGCCGGAGAAGATCGTGTCCTGGGACTTCCGCAAGCTGGGTGGCGCGTAGGCGGGTTTCCCGGTGGCGCGCGTGCCGGTTTCCGTTGGCACGTAGGCCCGTCGGGATCAGCCGGCCTTCTTCCCCGCCTCCTGCAGCGCCTCCACCGCCGCCCGGATCGACGGGCGGCGGTCGGCGTCCGCGCGCCACACGGCGTAGACGTACCGGTGCACGCGGTGCCGCACGGGCACGGCCCGCACTCCGGCCGGCATCGGGTCGCGGCCCAGCCGCGGCGCGACGCAGACTCCCAACCCGGCGGCCACCAGGGCGAGTTGGGTGTGGTGCTCCTCGGCGCGGTGGGCGATCCGCGGCTCGATGCCCTTGCTGCGCAGGGTGTAGAGCAGCCATTCGTGGCAGAACTCGCCCTCCGGCCAGACCACCCATTCGTCCTCGCCGAAGTCGTCCAGGTCGACGTCCTCCCGGCCGGCCAGCGGGTGTCCCGCGGGCATGGCGATCTCCACGGGGTCGTCGAGGATCGGCGCCTTGGCCAGCCCGTCGGGCATGGGCAGCGGCTTGTTGTACCAGTCCAGGACGACGGCGAGGTCGGCGTCGCCCCGGAGCACCGCGTTCACGCCCTCCTCCGGTTCCAGCTCCCGCGAGCGCACCCGCAGCGCCGGGTGGTCGTCGCGCAGCGCGGCGAGGGCGGCCGGGAAGAGCCCGCGCAGGGCCGTCGGGAACGCGACCAGCCGCAGCTCACCGACCACCTGTCCGCGCTGCGCCTCCAGATCGGACTGGGCGAGCTCGACCTGCGACAGGATCAGGGCCGCGTGCTCGGCGAGCAGCCGGCCCGCGTCCGTGAGCCGCACGCCCCGGCCGTTCTTCGCCAGCAGCCGCTGGCCCACCTCCCGCTCGAGCTTGGCCATCTGCTGCGAGACGGCCGAGGTCGTGATGTGCAGCCCCTCGGCCGCGCCGCTGACCGAACCGTGCCGGGCGAGGGCGTCGAGGGTGCGCAGGCGATCCAGGTTCAACATGTAAGTGATGCTACGAGATATCTCGCGCCAATTCTCGATTGTGCTACGAGATGCTGTCCAGCATCGTTACGGCCATGACCACCGCCACCGCTACCACCCGAGCCCCCGCCCGCCCCGCCGCCCGCCGCCCCGCCCTCGAC
>NZ_WVUG01000327.1 GCF_017614965.1 Streptomyces griseorubiginosus
GGAGGGGGTGGCGGGCATCAGTTTCCTTCGGGAGCGGTGACGCCGTGCAGGAGGGTGGCCTTGCCATGGCCGGTCACCGACAGCGAGCCGATTCCAACCACCGACAAGAACTTCGTGTCGTACGTGCTGGTGACGACAACGGTTAGGGTCTTGCCGTCGCCGGACACGCTGACCGTGCCGGTGGCTCCGGCGGACCGCAGGTACGCCTGGGCGGCGGCCTGTGCGTCCTGCGGATTCACGGTGATCGCGGTCCCCTTGATGGCCTCGGCGGGGTCGATGGCCTGTCCGCCCGCCCGGGCGGCTTCGCCGGCGACGTAGTCGGCGCGTTCCGTGGCCCGCATCTTGCTGCCGCCGTCGACGGCCAGGCCGATGATCCCGATCAGCGCGATGACGCACACGGCGACAAATACGGTGACGCCTCCCCGGTCGTCTCGTAGCGTCCGGTGCGGGACGCTCTGGCGGAAGATCATCAGTCCCCCCGTTGCCGGTACTGATCCACGACCGAGGTGGCGGTCGACGTGAGCGTCTTGGCTCCCGGCACGCCTGGAAGCAACAGGTCGGAGAGGTTGACCGTGCAGGTCACCGTCGCGGTGACCGTCCCTACCTGCCCCACCGGCACGCTGAGGCCACCCGTGTTGATGCTGACGCTGGTGGACGAGCACTTGATGCCCTGGTCGTCCAGGGACTGGGCGGCCGCCGCCTGCGCGGCGCTGTGCGCGGAGGCCGCGGTGCGGTGAATGGAGGCCTCTCGTGCCGCATCCTCGGCCGCGGCGTCGATTTTCGCGCCGGAGGTGACGATGCGTCCTCCGGCTATGGCCATACAAATGAACATGATCAGGGCGGGGAGGATGATGGCAGCCTCGATCGCCGCGCTGCCCTCGTCGCTGCGCAGTCTGCGTGCCCAACGGGCCTTGCAACGCACGTCGTTCACCCTCCCGGGACCGTCCATCTCTCCACCGGGCCGGACGCGGACTGGGTGACCCGAAGGCCGGAGACGCCCGGGATCATCGACATGGCGGTCCCGGACACGGAAACCTGCACACGCTGCCCGTTGCTGCTGGCCGAGACGCTGTAGCCGCTCAGGCTGTCACCCGCGGTGCGGCCCAGCACGTCTCGTGCCTGGGCCGCACCGTCGGCGGGGCTCGACTGGTAGGCGCGGGCGGCGGTGAGGCCCTCGCGGGCCGCGGTCAGGGCGATCTGCCGCGCGTAGTACCACAGGGAGGCCTGAATCACGGCAACCGTGGCGAGGAGCACGAACGGAAAGATGATCGCCATCTGGATGGCGGTGTCGCCGCGGTCGTCACGCCATCGTCGCCCCTGCCACCAGTCCTTCAGCCGCTCGGGACCAGACATCACAGTCCGTTGAGCTTGCCGTTGTACTTGGCGATCACGACGGCGATGGTGCCGGCGATGAGGACGGCGCCGGTGACGGCGGCGACCCAGATGATGACGGTGGTGGTGCTGATGTCGCCGCGGTCCGGGCGGCGGGTGGCCTCTTCCAGGCCCTCCTGCAGACGCGTGCTCAGCCGGATCGCCGCCCGGTTGGCGCGTCCGATGATGCGGGATCCCCGGCTGTCGTGGGCGGGTCGGCGGGGAGCCCTGTCCGGGCCGGCGTGCGGGTGGGTGGTCGCCCGGATCACAGCACGGCGCGTGCGGGCTGCGGTGTGCTTCATGTGGCTTACCTCTCTGCTGCGTTGCACAACGTTGGTGGTCAGACGGTCAGCATCCGGATCACGGCGGGAAAGGCCATCAACAACATGACCAAGACGGCCAAGAGGGCCCCGGGCGCGGTCATCTTTTCGCTGGCCGTGTTGGCCTCGGCGGCCTGGGCGGCCAGGAGTTCGGCGTTGAGGGCGGCGGTGCGGGCGCGCAGGGCCTTGTAGACGGCGGCGCCGTCGGTGGCCGAGCCGCGCATGATGTCGGCGACGTCGTCCAGGACGGGCAGGTCGTATGCGTGGGCGAGTTCCGTGAGCGCTTGATACGGCGCAATCTTCTCCAGCCGTGCCCGGCGCAGCGCGCCTTGGAGATAGAGGAAGGGCCAGCCTTCGCCGACGGCGGCGGCTTTTTCCAGGGCTTCGGCGGGGCCGGCGTCGGCGGCGCGCTTGAGGGCAACCAGGTCGAGGTAGGCGGACAGGGCGTGCGCGAACTCCTCCCGTGCCCGCTTGGCCGCATCCCGCACGGCGAGATCCGGCGTGATGAACAGCAGGCCGGCGATGATGAGTCCGACGCCGGCGGGCACGTAGAACGGCAGCCCCACGCCCACGATGATCCACGGAATCGTCGCGATCACCGGGCAGAGCAGACCCAGACCAGCGAGCGCGACCTTCTTCAGCATGAACTGGCCCGGCCCCTGCCCGAGCAGAGCCAGGTTCACGGTGGGGACGCGGACGCCCGGAAGCCGCTCGAGTCGGGCGAGCAGCCACCGGCCCCACACCTCCTCGCGGTCCAGCTCCGGCTCGGGCATCGTCAACGTGGCCGGGGCGCTGCGCTTGAGGGCCGGCCCCAACGCCGGCTGGGGCGTGAGGAGTTCGCGGATCAGCAGGGCGAGGCCGGCGCCGACCGTGCCGCCGGTCACCACAACGGGGAGCAGGTTCACGAAGCGGCTCCTTCCGGCTTGCCGGCGACGATCGGCTTCTCCGGCTTGGGCGGGGGCGCGGGCAGGCGGACAGAGCTGGCCGGGTCGGGGATGAGGAAGCGCGGGATGCGGCGGAAGGTGCCCAGTTGCCGCATCAGGGCGAGCACGCCGATGAATCCGGCCGTCAGGAGGGCCAGGACGAGCTGTCCCAGCAGCGTGGAGTACGGCTTGGTGTAGCTGGGCACGAAGAACCCGGCCGCCACGACGCCTGCGGTGATGATGGTCATCCACCGTACGGTGGTGCGGGGTTTGGCCCGGTCGGCCTCGATGGCGCGTTTCTTGGCGACCTCCTCGCGGACGGTCCCCGACAGATCCTCCAGGGCTTGGGCCAGGCCCGGGCCGCGGTCGCCCGCGGACAGGATGAGCGCCGCGCTCACCTTGTCGGCGGTGACGTCGTCGAGTTCGTCGGCGAACGCGCGCAGGGCTGCTTCCGGCCGCCATCCCAGGCGCAGCCGGTCGGACAGGGTGGTGATCTGCGGGGCGAGTTCGTCCGGTGCCCCCTGACGGCTGGTGATCATCGCCTGTTCCAGGCCCATGCCGAGCCGCAGCAGGCCCGCCAGCCGCTGGGTCCACTCGGACAAGGCCTCCAGCTGGCCGATGCGTTCGGCCGCGACCTGCGCCGGGCTGATCAGCCAGGGCACGCCGATGACGGCCGCGCCGAGCAGCGCGCCCCCGACGAAGTTCCCCGAGACCAGCCACACACCTGCGAAGACCACGACGGCCGCGAGGATGAGGGTCTGCCTGCGCAGCCGTGCGTGCTCCCCCTGGTTCTTCCCACCGGACCGGCCCGCCTGCCAGCGCTTGAAGAGCGGGGCCCGGCGCGGCGCAGTCGTACCCACGACACCCGCCACGACACCGACCAGCCCACCGATGACGGCCATGCCGCACAGCAGGCCCAGCAGCAGCGTCATCGGACCGCTCCCACCTTCAGCGGCAGCGGCGCCGGCCAGGCCCCGTAGGGGTGGTGCAGCAGACCGGAGTCGAAGCCGGCGCGGCGCAGGTCGTCGATGCAGGCCGGGTCCATCTTCGGCACCGCCCGCAGTTCTCCCCACTCGGGTGCGGGGGCGAAGATCTCATTGGTGGCGGGCCGGCCCGTCTCGCCGATGCCGGTGACCTCCAGGACGTGGGAGACGTAGCGGTGGCGGCGGCCGCCGATCTGCGTCTCATCGGTCATGTCGACGTAGACGATGAAGTCCAGGCCGTTGGCGCTCTGCCGGTAGGCGAGCTGCTCGGAGAGATTGCCTTGGGCGAGTGCGTACAGTTCGGCGATCCGGTCGAAGACGATGTCCGCACGGCGCGCGTGGATGGTGCACAGGTTGCCGCCGGAGCCGTTGGTCAGCGCCTGCATCATCGCCACGACTTCGGGGCCGCGGACCTCGCCGACCACGATCCGCTCGAGCGACATCCGCAAAGCGGGATGCATCAGATCCAGCAGGGTGACCTCGCCGGCGCTGCGGCCGGTGGCGTCCTTTTCCCCGTTGGACTCCCGCCCGATGAGGGAGACGACCTGGCGGTGGTAGCCGCCTGTGTGGCAGAAGAGTTCGTCTTCGGTCTGGATGGTGGCGAACCGGCACTCCGGGTCGAACTCCTTGAGCATCGCCCGCAGCAGGGTGGTCTTGCCGGCCTTCTGCTTCCCCGCGATCATGATGTTCTTCTCCGCGCGCACGCAGGCGCCGAGGAACTCGCGCAGGATCGGGTCGATGGTGCCCAGCCGGATGAGGTCGTCGAGGTTCGCGTGGGAGATGCGGTGGCGGCGGATGACCGCATACGTCATCGGCCCGAGCCCGGTGACGGCCTGCAGCCGGGAGCCGTCCGGCAATGACAGGGCGAGGGTGGGGTTCGCGGTGGAGATGGTGCGCTCGCTGTGCCCCGAACTGCGCGCCAGCTCCCGCAGGAGTTCCAGCAGTTCCTCTTCGGAGTCGGCGATCGGGCCGACCCTGCGGCGCTGGCCGTCGCCGTAGTCGAGCCACACCTCGTGCGGGCCCTGGACGATGATGTCCTCGACCCGCTCGTCGTCCAGGTACGGCTGCAGCCGGCCGGCCCTAAACAGCAGGTCATACACCGAGCGTCGCAGCGCCTCGTCCTCGTGCGGCGTCATCGCCTGGGCGTCCGAGAACAGCGCAACAGCCTCGGCAATCCAGTTCAGGCAGCGCTGCTCTTCGCTGGCCCGGTCCATGCCGGGCTTGGTCTTGAGCAGCTCCTCGCGCTGCCTGGCCACCTGGGAGGCGATCTCGCGGGCCACCCGGTAGTCGACGGTGATCTGAGGAGCAGCTGAGCCCAGTACCTGCGTACTCGAGGCAGCACCAGCAACTGCCGGTGCTCCGTTGGCCTGGTGGGCCCGCTCCTGGGCCACCGGTGCCACCGTGGGGTCGGGGTGCAGGGGCCTAGCGTGCACGGCTGACCTCCCCGCCCGGCGTGCGCGCAGCACGGGGATCGAGACGGGCCCGGCGCAGGGCAGCCTGCTGCACCAGCAGCGTGCCGGCCGTGCGGGCGGCCTTCATCAGCGGCGAACGGGTGAAGTGGCGCGGCTGTTCGGCGCCGTCGGACAGCACACGCGCGTCCCTGGGCGCGTACGGCAGCGTGGCGATCACCGGCACCTGCAGCACCCGCTGCACCTCACCCGCCGGATAGGGGCCTTCGTCGATCAGCAGCACACCGACGCCGCCGACGCGCTCCTGCAGCGTGCGGACCCGGCCCTCGGCGGCCTGCAGACTGCGCAGGGTGTTGCGGACCACCACGCAGACGGCATCGGCCCGCTCGGCCAGCACTCCCGAGGGCCCTACCGCGCCGCGCCGCCCGAGGTCGATGAGCACGTCGTGGCCATGATCGGCCTCGATGCCGCGGAACATCTGCGCCAGGAGTTTCCACACCTGGGTCAGGCTCGCCGCCTGCACCGGGTCGCTCAGGCCGGGCAGCAAAAGCCGGTCCGGCGCCGATTCGGGCCGGCCGTCACCGCTGCCGAGGTCGATCAGCTGCCGCCAGAAGGCCTCACCGAACTCGCCCTTGCGGGCCGCGACACTGAGGTTGCGCAGCCCGTAGCGGTCACCGAGTGTGCCCTGCAGCAGCCCGTGCAGCACGGCCGAGCCGTCCGGGTCGCACTCGGCCAAGATCATGCGCCGGCCCGCCTGAAGCGGCCACGACAGCAACAACGCCAGCGCGCTCGTGGTCACACCGGGCGCGCCGCTGCACCCGGCGAGCGCTATCACCGCCATCAGCTGCCGTCCGCAGCAGCGAGGACCAGACGCAGCGCGCCGGCCGCCTCCCATGCGGCGGCTGTTGGCCCGTCGGCGGCGGACACGGCCACGTCGACGACCACGATCCCGCTGCCCGGAGCGGCACCGGACGCCTTCACGACCCGGCCGCCGATGGTCGCCGACACCGCCCCGGTCGCCTTGCCGGAGCCGGTGTCCGGGCCCGTGTCGCCGGCCCCCTGGGCCGGGACGTGCACCAGGGCCACTTTCTGGCCCGGCACCAAAGCGGTGGCGGGGATCTGCTTGGGCTCCAGACCGATCGGCACCAGCTGCTCGCCCGCCTTCACCAGGCTGTCCCTGGTCACCTGCGACGGCGCGAGCAGGGATCCGGGTTTGAGTTCCACCGCGGCCCGCTGGCCCACCACCGCCGTCAGATCACCGGCGCGTACCGCCTTGACGGCCGGGTCCAGGGCGACGGACGCCCTGCCCAGGTCGTCCTCGGCCAGGACCTGCCCGACCTGGACCTCGCGGACCACGGTCACCACCTCGGTGCGGTCGCCGACCTGCAGCAGCAGGACGGCCACCCCCGCCCCTCCGGCGGCGATCAGCGCCAACGACAGCGCGATGACCCCCGGGCGTCGCCGGCGCGCCGACACCCGGGGCGGCGCCACCGGCCCGGCCACACGACCCTCCGGTAAAACTCTGTGCGGGGCTGCGTCTGCACGTGCGTGTGTGCTGCTCAACTCTTCGTCCTTCCGGCGCCGTTACCTGACGACCTGAACCTCGCCGATCGCCACCTGCATCAGGGATTGCTGAGTCTGGGTGAACTGGCCGCTCTGCCCGCCTGCGCCGGCGGTGACGGCCCAGTTGATCATCCATGTCGACGTCGCTGTCAGCCGGTACCTGCCGCCTGCTGCGGCAGCCGACGTCTTGGCGTACACGTGACCGCACGTCGGGGACTCGGCCATACCGGCCGAGGCACGGTAGACCGTGCCCGGGCCGTGGCACGTCACCGTGGCGCCGTCGCCCATCCGCCAGACGATCTTCGAGACCCTGGCCGTGGCCGTCACGGTGACCGCGCCCGCGGACGCCGACGCGGACTGCGGACCGTACGTGGTCGGACTCTGGTTGACCCACATCCACACCGGCACGCCCACGGTGTACCTCCCACCCGCCCGCGGGCTGGCGATGTCCGGGCCCAGCAGCCGCATCTTCCTCACCGCCTCCCGAGCCAGCACCTCCGGGTCGACGGCCACGCCGCCACCCGGCGGCTGGGCGAACCACGCGCTGGTCATGCCGGGGTTGTCGGGGCAGTACGCGCTATAGACAACGCCATCCGCCGGGTCATGGCCCTCCCACCGGGGATCACCCGCCGGCGGCTGCGGATTGGCCTTCTGGAAATAGCAGTTACGGCCGTTGACCCAGTCGCCATAACCGTCCAAGTGGCAGGGCACCGGATTGTGGCCCACCCGATCGTCGAAGCACTCGGGCTTGCCGGAGCTGCCATGCGAGGCATGCTCGCTGTCCCCGTCCTTGCCCGGCGTGGTGACCGTATCGTCGGCGACTACACGGCACAGGCCCCTCTCATTGCAGACGACCTTGCCTCCGGCGTACGCGGTACTCTCCGTCGTGCCTAAGACGGCCAGTGATGCCAGCACGGTGGCCGCGACGACGCGCCAACTCAGCATGGCTTGTCCTTGTGTGCCTTTTCGTCGGTGACCAGCCACCGCGAACTCTGCTTCTGGAGATGCGCAGTGATCGTGTAGCGCTTGACCTGATTGGGCGGGACGAGACTCTTTCCGGTCTTCTTGTCGACGGACTCCCATGTGTTCAAGTCGAAGCAAACGGAGAGAGCCGCTCGAGCACCGGAGGCATCGAATGTGACGTCGTCCTCGGACGTTGTTACTTTGGGCTCGCCTTTGACGACGATGCCGTTCCGCATGTTGACGAAGACGGTGTCCTTCGCATCACGAAGTGCGTCGCCGGTGGCGTACTTGGTGATGTCGCTCCCGGCGAGCGACGATTTCGCATACGCCTTGACCTCTTCGTCGTTCATGCCTTGGTAGGCGGCGATGACGTCCTTGCGGGCCTGCGCCTCGTCGGCGGACATGGTCTTGGTGGGCGTGGCGCTGCTGGGGGTGGGCGACGTCTCGGCATTGTCTCCACCACCGGAGGAACAGCCGGCTGTCAGCGTGATCGTGGCAAGTGCCAGCAGAGCCGAGATCGCTGTGCGTCGATCTCGGTTGCGGACGGCGGTGAGTGATGGGGTGCGGTGTTGCTGGATCACTTGGTCTCCCCGTACGGCGCGGTCTGGTCGACCGCTGCCCCCGGTCTTCGCCGTGCGATGACCCAGAACCGCGGCCTGCCGGCTGCGGTGGTGCTTTTGCGTGACGGTGAGGTTACGCATATGCCAGTCAACTTCCCAGTGTCATATTCGAGTTCACTCGCTCAACTGGGGACGTATCCGGTCACTCCCGGTGGCGAGTGTCGACTTGTCGTCGCTTGTTGTGGGGGTGGAATGGGGCGGGCGTCCGGTTTTCACCGGCACGGTCAGTCGTCGGGGCGGGGGTAGGAGATCTCGACGCGCCGGTTGTTTCGGCGGCCGGCTTCGGTGGTGTTGGGGGCTGCTGGGTGGCTCTCGCCGAATCCGCGGGTGTCGAAGACGACGGGTGTGCCGCGCAGTTCGGTGGCGAGGACGGTCTGGACGGCGGTGGCGCGTTGTTGGGAGAGGGTGTGGCCGTGGGCGGCGGTGCCGAGGTTGTCGGTGTATCCGTACACCCTGATCGTGGTGCCCGCCCGCGGCTGGATCTGCCGGGCCAGCGCGGTGATGCGGGAGCGCGCCGACGTGCTCAGCCGGGCACTGTCCTTGGGGAAGAGCACTGCTGCCTGCAGGACGACGGTCACCTGGGTGCCGGTGGTCTCCCGGCGCTCGGCTGTGTCCTGGTTCGCGACCACGCGGGTGATGTCGGCGGGCTGCGAGGCGAGGTCGAGGACTTTGGCGGGAGCGAGCCTCGCACCATCGCGCAGGGCAAGCCCGGGCCTGTCCGGGGCGCCGGCGGACAGCAGGGGAGAGCCCGGTGCGGCGCTTGGCCCGCCGGCGGCGGCTGCCTGCCCGGCCCAGCAGGCGGCCCCGATGCTTGCCGCGGCCGCGAGGACGACGGGGAGGAGTGGGGTGGTGGGTCGTGTTCGGAGGGTGGTCATGCGGGCGCTGTCCTCACTGGCTGATCGTGATGGTCGCGGTGTCGAAGAGCGGCAGCTGGAAGCCGACCGTGTACGCGGCAGGTGCGGGGAACTGCATGAAGACGTGTGCGCTCTCGCCGGCTGTGAGGGTGGACAGGCCGGTGGTGGTCAGGGGGCGGCCTTCGGTGTCGCGCAGGACGTAGTAGCGCTTGTGGTGGGGGAAGTCGACGAGGGTTGCTCCGGCCAGGGACGGGCCGGTGGTGAGGACTTTCAGCTCCTCGCCGCGTAACTCGGCGGGGATGACGGCCACGGTGGGGGAGTTGTTGGTCAGGTTGCCGCGGACGGTGACGTATCCGGCTCGGTCCCGTCGGGCCGATGTGATCGACAGCGACAGGCCGCCCGGGGCCGTCAGCTGGGCGAGAGGCCGGCGGGCCTCCAGCTGTGCGTGGGGGGCGGATGCGGCGTGAGGG
>NZ_WVUG01000328.1 GCF_017614965.1 Streptomyces griseorubiginosus
GGGGTCGGCAGCGGCGCGGGGTGGAGCGTCCTCCGGGCCGTGCGGAAGCGTGGACGTCTCGTGGGCCCGCCCGCCGGGGGACCGCCGGGAGTCCAGCGGGCGAGACGGTGTGCGGGACGGGGTGCCGAGGTGGCCTGGCGGGACGGTCGAGGCAATAGGGTGGAGGGCGCCTGAAGCCTTCCCTCCGTACGCCGGGCCGGGAGGCAGCCCGTTCGCTCCGCCGTGCAACAGGCGGTGCCGCGCCGAGGAGTCAACTGCCGTGTCGGACCCGCTGCGACCCCGCGCCTCCCTCCGTACCGCCGTGGTCTGGGAGGTCCTCCAGGACGCCCTCGACCGCCGCGTCAAGGCCACGGGACGACAGGCGCTGGACGTCCTCGACACCGGAGGCGGCAGCGGCAACTTCGCGGTGCCCCTCGCCCGCCTCGGCCACCACGTCACCGTCGTCGACCCCAGCCCCAACGCCCTGTTCGCACTCGAACGCCGTACCGCCGAGGCGGGCGTCGCCGACCGCGTCCGGGGCGTCCAGGGCGACGCCCACGGCCTGTTCGACGTGGTCGAGCGCGGCGGGTACGACGTCGTGCTGTGCCACGGCGTCCTGGAGTACGTCGACGACCCGGCCGAGGGCCTGCGCAACGCCGTGGCCGCCCTGCGCACCGAGGGCGTCCTCAGCCTGCTCGCCGCCGGTCTCGGCGGCGCCGTGCTCGCCCGGGCGCTCGCCGGGCACTTCAAGGAGGCCCGCCAGGCGCTCGACGACCCGAACGGCCGCTGGGGCGCCGGCGACCCCGTGCCGCGCCGCTTCACCGCCGAGCAGCTCACCGCGCTCGTCGAGGGCGCGGGCCTGCGGATCGGTGCCGTGCACGGTGTACGGGTCTTCGCCGACCTGGTCCCGGGGGTGCTCGTGGACACCGAGCCGGGCGCGATGGAGGCGCTGCTGAAGCTGGAGGAGGCGGCCGCCGAGCTCCCGGCCTTCCACTCCGTGGCCACCCAGCTCCATGTGCTCGGGGAGACCCCGGAGGCCACCGAGGCCTGAGTGACCCCTGTGCCGCGCCGCTGATCAGCGGCGAGAGTGGGCATGGAGTACGCCACAGGCCCCCCGAACGGGGGCTTGGCGCCGTATGATCGAAGGAGATCACCCGGCATGACGGGTCGGCCGCTGGGGAATGGAAGATTCAGCGAGCCGGGACGTCGATGGCGGAATCCGGTTGGCCAATTGGCGCAGAGGGGCGGGTTTCACGGGGGCGATTCCCTGCCTATCCTGAAGGGACCCCCCGGGTCGCCCCCGGCGACTGCACGATGAGGAGGACTCCGTGCCGCTCTCTGAGCACGAGCAGCGCATGCTCGAGCAGATGGAGCGAGCGCTGTACGCCGAAGATCCCAAGTTCGCGTCGGCGCTCGAGGGAAGCGGGCTGCGTACGTACACCCGGCGGCGGGTCTACCAGGCGGTCGCGGGCTTCCTCGTGGGTATCGCGCTCCTCATGGCTGGAATGGTCGCCAAGCAGGTGTGGCTGAGCGTGGTGGGCTTCCTCGTCATGCTGGGCTGCGCGGTCCTCGCCGTGACCGGCTGGCGCAAGGCGCCCAAGCCGGGCGAACAGCCCGCCGGCGCCCCGCAGGCGCGCCGTCAGGCCCGGCAGAAGCGCTCGATGATGGACCGGATCGAACAGCGCTGGCAGCGCCGCCGAGACGAGCAGGGCCAGTAGCGCTCCCGACGACTTCGAGGGGTGACCACCGATGGTGGTCACCCCTCAGGCATGCCCGCACGGCGGGCTCGACCTGGGCGCCGGCTCCGCTGAGCCGACGGGCAGGCGGCTGAGTGGCGTCTCCTGCGGGCCGGGGAGCAGCAGTCGGCCCCGGCTCGGACGTTCCGAGCCGGGGCCGATCGCGGTGTGCGCGGCGGGCGGGAGGTCAGCCGCTCTGCCGGCCCGGTTGGCCCGACGGGCGGCGGATCAGCGTGGCCCAGCGGTCGGCCATGCGGGCCTTGAGGGCCGTCCAGCGGTCCGACAGGTCCCACAGGGCGCGGACGGCCGAGCGCGGGGCGATCACCGCACGGACCCGGGTGGTCCGGTTCGCCCGGGAGCGCAGGGCCGACCGCAGCGCGCGGACGTCGTCCGCCAGCCCCGGTACAGCCTGCGGCCGGGGGGCGTACAGCACCTGTTCCACGGCTCCCGCCACCCGGTGGACCCGCTCGGCCGTCGCCGGATCCAGCTCCCCGAGCCGCACGATCCGCGTGGCCGCCTTCCTCGGGGTCAGCGCGTCGTCCGGCAGGATGCCGTAGTCCCAGGCCGTGTCCGTCAGCTCACGCCAGACGGCCAGCACATGCCCGCTCGCCACCTGCGCGGCGTGACGGGCGTCCGCCTCCGCCTCAACGGCCGCGGCCCCGCCCGGGTTCACGACCCCTTCCAGCCGCACCGCGCCCCAGGCCGGGCGCCCGACGCCGGAGGAGGCGTGTTGGGCCGAGGCCAGTCGTGCCGCGCGCCGTCGCAGCCGCCACAGCATGGGCAGCAGCAGTACGACGACCACGAGGAGGCCGACGGCCCCCCACCAGGCGTACCAGTACCACCTGTGACCCTCGTTGCCCGGCTTGGCGACGTCCAGCGGAGCGGCGACGCCGCAGTCCTGGAGCTTCTTCTCCTGCACCGAGCAACTGGCGTTCGACGACGGCGCCGCCGACGCGGACGATCCCGCCGACTGCGAGGGCTGCACGACGTCGGGCAGGCTGTTGCCCGGCGTGTCCGACTGCGTGTACGGGGGAGTGACACCCCGGCTCGGGGTCGGCTCGAAGCGGGTCCAGCCCACGCCCTCGAAGTACAGCTCGGGCCAGGCGTGGGCGTCCTTCAGACCGACCGACACCGACTGGTCCGACTGCGGGGAACCGGGGGCGAAGCCCACCGCGACCCGCGCAGGTATACCGAGGATGCGGGCCATCGTCGCCATCGCGAAGGAGAAGTGGACGCAGAAGCCCTCCTTGTCCTTCAGGAACTTGGCGATCGCGTCGGGACCGGTGCCGACCTGCACCTGCGTGCTGTACTGGAACCCGCCGTCGACGCTGAACCAGTCCTGGAGCTTGACGGCCTGCTCGTAGTGGTTGGTCGTGCCGGCGGTGACCTGCCGGGCGGTCTTCGCCACCACCGAGGGCACCGAGTCCGGCACCTTGGTGTAGTCACGCCTGATCGCCGCCGGCGCCTCCGGGGCGTTCGCGAGCTGCTCCGCCGTCGGCTGCACGTCCAGGCTCTTGACCAGGTACGTCTTGCCGCGCGTGGACTCCCCGTGGTCGCCGACCAGGGTCATGCCCACCGGTTCGTAGCGCCAGTTGCCGTCGATGTCCACGCCGCTGGGCGGGTACGGCATCGGCAGCCAGTCCTGCGCGTACCAGTCGGCGGCCGAGATCCGGGTATCGATCTCCGTGCGCTTGACGTCCGGCGCGAGGCCGGTCGGGGTCGGGAACTTGCCCGGCACGGAGGTGATGTGCCGCTTGGACGGCTTCCAGGTGCTGCCGTCGAAGTCGTCCAGTGACACGATCCGCAGATACATGTCCGAGAGGTCGTTGCTGCTGGTCCTCAGGGACAGGACCTGGCGGTCCTCGTCCACGTTCAGGCTGTCGCGCAGCGAGACCAGCGGGTTGACCGCGGAGATCGTGCCCCCGCCGCCGTTGCCCACGCCCACACCGGTCCCCGCGCCGTCCAGCAGCCCGCCGTTCATCGAGGGCAGCGCGACCGGCACCACCAGCGCGATGCCCAGCGCGAGCACGCCGATGCGGCGCCCGGTGCGGACCGGCGCGACCGCGCCCAGCTCCCCGCCCGGCGTCCGTGGCGCTCCGCCGAACACGCGCCCCCACTGGGAGAGCCGGTCCCGGCCCTCGGCCAGCAGCAGCATCAGATAGCCGGCCGCGGCGATCAGGAACCGCGCCCACTCCGCATGCCCCTCGTACAGCCCCGCGGCCACCACGTACAGCGCCAGCAGCGGCAGTCCGGCCGGGGCCGCGCTGCGGTAGGTCACCGCGAGGGTGTCCACCGCGAGCCCGACGATCATGACCCCGCCCAGCAGCATCAGCCGGATGCCGTCCGACTCCAGCGGCGCCGGTATCGCGTACCGCGCGATGTCGTCGCCCCCCTGCCGCAGCAGGTCGGAGAAGTGCCGGAACGCCTCGGGGCCGGGCACGATCCCGAGGAAGGCCTGCTGCCGCGCGAAGACCAGGGTCAGCATCAGCAGCGTGACCAGGGCCTGGGCCGCCACCGTCAGCGGCCGGGCCAGCGGCACCCGGCGGGTCGCCGCGCCCACGCCCGACTGGACGCCCAGCATGACGGCCGCCTGCAGGATCCAGGTGGCCGGCGAGACCAGTGGCTGCAGGGAGAAGGAGGTCAGCAGGGTGGCCGCCCAGGCGCACAGCGCCAGCCGTGTCCGCCCGCTCATGAACCCGCCCCCTCACCGCTCGGCCCGCCCGCCGCGGCCAGGCCCGTGCGCTCACGGTCCGCCTGCCGCCACAGCTCGCTCAGCGAGACCCCCCGCGGCACGCTCAGGGCGGTCCAGCCCGCCTCCCGCAGCATCCGCAGCCGCTCCTCACGCCGGTCCAACGGCCCCGGCACATCGCTCGGTTCCCGCACCCACGCCTCGCTGTCCAGCAGGAAGGCGAGCGCGCCGCCGCTGCGCTGGCGCATCTTGGCGGCGATCGCCGTCTGCTCCTGGTCGAGGTCGCCGAAGAAGGCCACCAGCAGTCCCTCGTTGCCGCCGCGCAGCACGTCGTACGCGCGGGACAGGCCCGCGCCGTCGGAGTGGTCGACCACAGCGAGGGTGTCCATCATCAGCCCCGCCGAGTCGGCCGTCTCCTGGCTCGCGCCCGCGAACCCCTCGGCGCCCTCACCGGGCACGGAGTTGCCGGTGTCCGTCAGCAGCCGCACCGAGAAGCCCCGTTCGAGCATGTGGACCAGGACGGACGCGGCGCCCGAGACCGCCCACTCAAAGGCCGAGTCGGGGCCCGCGCCCGCGAAGGCGATGCCCCGGGTGTCCAGCAGCACCGTGCACCGGGCGCGCTGGGGCTGCTCCTCGCGGCGCACCATCAGCTCGCCGTAGCGGGCGGTGGAGCGCCAGTGGACACGGCGCAGGTCGTCGCCGTAGCGGTAGCCGCGCGGGATGACGTCGTCCTCGCCGGCCAGGGCGAGCGAGCGCTGCCGCCCGTCGCCGTAGCCCTTGGCCTCGCCGCTCAGGCGCACCGGCGGCAGCGGCTCCACGCGCGGGATCACCGTCAGGGTGTCGTACGAGGAGAAGGAGCGGGTCAGCTCGCACATGCCGAACGGGTCGGTCAGGCGCAGCTGGAGCGGGCCCAGCGGATAGCGGCCGCGCAGGTCGGAGCGGACGCGGTAGGAGACCTCACGGCGTCCGCCCGGCTCGACCCGGTCCAGCACGAAGCGGGGCCGCGGCCCGAGGACGTAGGGCACCCGGTCCTGGAGCATCAGCAGGCCCGTGGGCAGCCGGGAGACGTTGTCCATCCGCAGATGGACACGGGCCTCGCTGCTCGCGGGCACGCGCGCGGGGGAGAGCCGGCGGCTGCCGGCCACCCGGTAGCGCGTGCGGTACAGGAACGCGGCGCAGACGAGGGGGAGCGCGGCGAGCAGCAGGCCGACCCGCAGCAGATCGCTCTGCCCGAGCACATAGGCGCAGATGGCGGCGGCGATGCCCGCCGCGAGGAAGGACCGGCCGCGGGTGGTCAGGCCCGCCAGGGCGGTGCGGACGCCGCCCTTCTCGCCCCGGTCGGCCTCCGTGTGCCCGGTCCCTCCGAAGGTCATCACAGCCTCCGCGGCGGTTGCTGGCCGTACGCCGGCGTGCCGTGGCCGAGGCCGCCGAAGCCACTGGGCTGCTGGGGCGCCGCGGGCACCGGGGTGCGCTGCAGGATCTCCTGGACGACCTGCTCGGCGGTGCGGCGGTTGAGCTGGGCCTGCGCGGTGGGCAGCAGACGGTGGGCGAGGACGGCCACGGCGAGCGCCTGCACGTCGTCCGGCAGGGCGTACTCCCGGCCGCTGAGGGCCGCGGACGCCTTCGCGGCGCGCAGCAGGTGCAGCGTCGCGCGCGGGGAGGCCCCGAGTCTGAGGTCGGGGTGGGTGCGGGTGGCGGCGACCAGGTCCACCGCGTACCGCCGGACCGTTTCGGCGACATGGACTCCGCGCACGGCCTCGATCAGCTTCACGATGTCGTGCGCGTGCGCCACCGGCTGCAGGTCCTCCAGCGGGGAGACGCCGCCGTGCACGTCGAGCATCTGCAGCTCGGCCTCCACGCTGGGATAACCCACCGAGACCCGGGCCATGAAACGGTCGCGCTGCGCCTCGGGCAGCGGGTAGGTGCCCTCCATCTCCACCGGGTTCTGCGTGGCCACCACCATGAAGGGGCTCGGCAGCTCGTAGGTCTGCCCGTCGATGGTGACCTGGCGCTCCTCCATCGACTCCAGCAGCGCCGACTGGGTCTTGGGCGAGGCGCGGTTGATCTCGTCGCCGATCACGATCTGCGCGAAGATCGCGCCCGGCTTGAACTCGAAGTCCCGGCGCTGCTGGTCCCAGATGGACACACCCGTGATGTCCGAGGGCAGCAGGTCGGGCGTGAACTGGATACGCCGCACGGAACAGTCGATGGACCGCGCCAGCGCCTTGGCGAGCATGGTCTTGCCCACGCCGGGCACGTCCTCGATCAGAAGATGTCCCTCGGCGAGAAGTACGGTCAGCGAAAGCCGTACGACCTCGGGCTTGCCCTCGATCACTCCTTCCACCGAACTGCGGACCCGCTCCACAGTGGCAGTCAGATCTGTAAGGCTCGCTCGATCGTCATAGGTCGTCACCCGGCCCTCCTCGGCCCGTTCTTTCTCCGGGCCGTCGCTCTGCGATGCGGACCGGCCCACCCCTGGAACACGGACACCACGCGTGAAAAGTTCCGCGTGACGCCACAACCGCATTCTTGCTGCCGTTACCGTTTCGTGTCACTCGACTGTGGACAAGTGGCCGCGATATGTCGGGTTTTACGGTGCTTGGGGTTCAAGCATGCGCGTGTTCCGAGGAAAACGAGAGGAGAACGAGAGGGCCGGGGACGCCTCCGTGGCCGGTTACGCCGGGTCGATCTCGCGCAGCAGACCCGTCCGCACGTCGAAGACGAAGCCGCGCACGTCGTCGGTGTGCAGCAGGAACGGCGAGGTGCGCACCCGCTGCATGGACTGGCGCACGTCCTGGTCCACGTCGCGGAAGGCCTCCACCGCCCACGCCGGGCGCTGGCCGACCTCCATCTCCAGCTCGGTGCGGAAGTCCTCGGTGATCGCCTCCAGACCGCAGCCGGTGTGGTGGATGAGAACGATGCTGCGGGTGCCGAGCTTGCGCTGGCTGATGGTGAGCGAGCGGATCACGTCGTCGGTGACCACGCCGCCCGCGTTGCGGATGGTGTGGCAGTCGCCGAGCTGCAGGCCGAGCGCCTTGTGCAGGTCGATACGGGCGTCCATGCAGGCCACCACCGCGACGTGCAGCACGGGGCGGGCGTCCATCCCGGGGTCGGTGAACTCGGCGGCGTACCGCTCGTTCGCCTCGACGAGGCGGTCGGTGACCGTGCCGTCGCTTATGGCGCCTTCGGACTCGGTGGTTACGGATGCAGAAGTCGTCATGGCCATAACGGTACTGGTCACGGACGTTCCGGTCTCGGTGTGAGAGCGGGAAAAGAGCGTCATCACGTCCCTCTTGTGAGGTAACCCACACAGGTGGCGGTGGCTGGGCCGTCAGGGTGGTTTTCCCTGGTTTGCCGCTTGGCACGCATGCCGGGCCGCCACGCGCAGGCCGGTTGATTGACCGCGAGACACCGTGGACTAAAGTGACGCGAAGCGGGAGGCGAGGCCCTCCCTGCTGGACGACTTCCCTGAGGCCCCCACGCGGACGGCCTCCCCACGTGCGCGGGGACCCGGCGGTGCGTACGGCCCGCGCCGGACCTGAGAGGGCCCCTTGAGCAACAGTCGACATGTCCCGGTGATGCTCCAGCGGTGCCTGGACCTGTTGGCCCCCGCCCTTCAGCGGCCCCGGGCGGTCGTCGTCGACTGCACCCTCGGGCTCGGCGGGCACGGCGAGGCCCTGCTCGAGCGCTTCCCCGAGGCCCGGCTGATCGCCCTCGACCGCGACAAGGAGGCGCTGCGCCTGTCCGGCGAGCGGCTCGCCCCGTTCGGCGAGCGCGCCACCCTGGTGCACGCCGTCTACGACGAGCTGCCCGACGTACTGGAACGACTCGGCATCGCGCGCGTGCAGGGCGTGCTGTTCGACCTCGGCGTCTCCTCCATGCAGCTCGACGAGGCCGACCGCGGCTTCGCCTACGCCCAGGACGCCCCGCTCGACATGCGCATGGACCAGACGACCGGCATCAGCGCCGCCGAGGTCCTCAACACCTACCCGGCCGGCGAACTCGTCCGCGTCCTGCGCGCGTACGGCGAGGAGAAGCAGGCCAAGCGGATTGTCGCCGCGATCGTGCGTGAGCGCGACAAGGAGCCGTTCGACAACAGCGCCCGTCTGGTGGAACTGATCCGGGACGCGCTGCCGCAGGCCGCCAAGCGCACCGGCGGGAATCCGGCCAAGCGCACCTTCCAGGCGCTGCGCATCGAGGTCAACGGTGAGCTGTCCGTGCTGGAGCGGGCGATCCCGGCCGCGGTGAAGGCGCTCGACGTCGGCGGACGCATCGCCGTGCTGTCGTACCACTCGCTCGAGGACCGCCTGGTCAAGCAGGTCTTCGCGGCCGGTGCCGCCACCACCGCGCCTCCCGGGCTGCCCGTCGTCCCCGAGCGGTACCAGCCCCGGCTCAAGCTGCTCACGCGTGGTGCCGAACTTCCCACCGAGGAAGAGGTCGCCGAGAACCGGCGGGCGGCACCGGCGCGACTGCGCGGGGCCGAGCGCGTCAGGGAGGACATCGAGTGAGGGGTGTGAGCGGGTTGGAGATCCGAACTCACCAGGTGGGCTGGGGGCGGTGTGAGTAGGAAACCCGAACTGAGGGGGCGGGCCGCCCGTCTCGCCCGGCTCTTCCCCGGGGCGCCGAGCCGCGGGCAGGCGGCCCGCACCCCCTTCGTCCTGCTCGTCGTGCTCCTCCTCGGCGGCGGCCTGATCGGGCTCCTGGTGCTGAACTCCGCGCTCAGCGAGGGCTCGTTCAAGCTCGACGACCTGCAGAAGAACACCAAGAACCTCACCGACGAGGAACAGGCGCTCCAGCGGGACATCGACGCCTACTCCGCCCCCGAGGCCCTCCAGCGCCGCGCCCAGGAGCTGGGCATGGTCCCCGGCGGTGACCCCGCCTTCCTGAACCCGAACGGCACCGTGAAGGGCGTCCCCTCGGCCGCCGCCGAGCAGTCCTCCGCACAGCTGC
The DNA here is from genome assembly GCF_017614965.1 of Streptomyces griseorubiginosus. Taxonomy (GTDB): domain Bacteria; phylum Actinomycetota; class Actinomycetes; order Streptomycetales; family Streptomycetaceae; genus Streptomyces; species Streptomyces griseorubiginosus_B. The sequence continues at coordinate 9,355 of NZ_WVUG01000328.1, forward strand.
CGCTCGTCCTGCTCCCGCCGGAGACCATCGACTCCTCCCCGACACCCGCCACCACCCCGACAGCACCCGACGGGACCCCCACGGCCACCCTCCCGGACGGCACCGTGCAGACCC
>NZ_WVUG01000329.1 GCF_017614965.1 Streptomyces griseorubiginosus
CCCCACGGACATGTCCTGGGACCTCCTCCACTGGATCCCCGAGGCCGCCGCCACCGCACTGGGCGACTCCCCGCTGGTGGTCGTGTGGCACTTCGAGTTGGAGGACCCCGGGGAGCAGTGACGGCCGCCGTCTCACCCGAGCCGAATCCCGTACTCGCCGAGCCATCCCGCCAGTGTCCGGCGGGAGGTCGTGACCAGACTCCCGCCGGTGAACCGGACGTCCTCGGTGACCTCCGCCACACATCCGACCGGCGGCACGAAAGCCAAGGCCGCCTCGTCGCTGTCGAATTCCGCCTCCGCCAGCACCAGGCCCGCCAGCGGCCCGCCGAAGACGTCGACTCCCAACGGGGGCACGCTCAGCCGCGTCTTGGTGAGGACCGCGGCCGGCAGCGAGGCGAGCAGGTCGTACTCGGCAGGGGACAGATACGTGTTGGTGATGAACCCCTGCACGGCGCCGGGCCGCTCGGCGGGGATCTTCTGGGTGAGTTTGAGCTCCGGTCCCCCGCCGTCCCGGCGCTCGGACCGCCGTAGCCGCAGCCGGGTCCCCGGCAGATAGCGGTCGGTGATCACGCGGGCGGCGGTGACCGACGCGGCAGCGGGAGGCCCTTCCAGGAGGAAACGTCTCTCCCGCTCGACGCGTGCGTACTCTCCCGGGCTCATGCCCCTAGCCGGCCACGTACTCCGCCAGGTGTTCGCCGGTGAGGGTGGAACGGGAGGCGGCCAGGTCGGACGGGGTGCCCTCGAAGACGATGCGGCCGCCGTCGTGGCCGGCGCCGGGGCCGAGGTCGATGATCCAGTCGGCGTGCGCCATGACCGCCAGGTGGTGCTCGACCACGATGACGGACTTGCCGGAGTCGACCAGGCGGTCGAGGAGGCCGAGGAGTTGCTCGACGTCCGCCAGGTGGAGGCCCGCGGTCGGCTCGTCGAGGACGTAGATCCCGCCCTTCTCGGCCATGTGCGTGGCCAGCTTCAGGCGCTGGCGCTCACCGCCGGAGAGGGTGGTGAGCGGCTGCCCGAGGGTGAGGTAGCCGAGGCCGACGTCGGCGAGGCGCATGAGCACGCGGTGCGCGGCCGGGGTCGCCGCCTCCCCGCCGCCGAAGAACTCCACCGCCTCCGTCACCGGCATCGCCAGCACCTCGCTGATGTCCCGCCCGCCGAGCCGGTACTCCAGCACCGAGGCCTGGTACCGCTTGCCCTCGCAGTCCTCACAGGTGCTGGCGACGCCCGCCATCATCGCGAGGTCGGTGTAGACGACACCGGCGCCGTTGCAGGTCGGGCAGGCGCCCTCGGAGTTGGCGCTGAACAGAGCCGGCTTCACCCCGTTGGCCGAGGCGAACGCCTTGCGGATCGGGTCGAGCAGTCCGGTGTACGTCGCCGGGTTGCTGCGCCTCGAGCCCTTGATGGCACCCTGGTCGACCGAGACGACGTTCGCGCCGGGCGGGATCGAGCCGTGGACGAGGGAACTCTTGCCGGAGCCCGCCACACCGGTGACCACACAGAGCACCCCGAGGGGGACGTCGACGTCGACGCTCTGCAGGTTGTGGGCGCTCGCACCCCGGATCTCCAGCTGCCCGGTCGGCTTGCGCACGCTCTCCTTCAGCGCCGCCCGGTCGGCGAGATGACGGCCGGTGACGGTGTCGCCGGAGCGCAGGCCCTCGACGGTGCCCTCGAAGCAGACGGTGCCGCCCGCCGTACCGGCGCCGGGGCCGAGGTCGACGACGTGGTCGGCGATGGCGATGGTCTGCGGCTTGTGCTCGACGACGAGCACCGTGTTGCCCTTGTCCCGCAGGCGCAGCAGCAGTTCGTTCATGCGCTGGATGTCGTGCGGGTGCAGGCCGGTGGTCGGTTCGTCGAAGACGTACGTCACGTCGGTGAGCGAGGAGCCGAGATGGCGGATCATCTTGACGCGCTGCGCCTCACCGCCGGACAGCGTGCCCGAGGGCCGGTCCAGCGCGAGATAGCCGAGGCCGATCTCGGAGAAGGAGTCGAGGGACCGCTGCAACGCGGTCAACAGCGGGGCGACCGACGGCTCGTCCAGCCCGCGGACCCACTCGGCGAGGTCCGTGATCTGCATCGCGCACGCGTCGGCGATGCTGATCCCCTTGATCTTCGAGGCGCGGGCGCCCTCGGCGAGCCGGGTGCCGTCGCACTCGGGGCAGGTGGTGAAGGTGACGGCCCGCTCCACGAACTCCCGGATGTGCGGCTGCATCGCCTCCTTGTCCTTGGAGAGCATCGACTTCTGGATCCGCGGGATCAGACCCTCGTACGTCATGTTGATGCCCGCGATCTTCATGCGGGTCGGCTCGCGGTGCAGGAAGTCGTGCAGTTCGCGCTTGGTGTACTTGCTGATCGGCTTGTCCGGGTCGAAGAAACCGGACTCGATGTAGAGGCGCGAGTTCCAGCCACCGCCCTTGTAGCCGGGGACGGTGATGGCGCCCTCGTTCAGCGACAGGGAGTCGTCGTAGAGCTGGGCGAGGTCGAGGTCGGTGACGTTGCCGCGGCCCTCGCAGCGGGGGCACATGCCGCCGGTCCGCTCGAAGGTCGCCTTCACCGCTTTCCTCGCGCCCTTCTGGACGGTGATGGCGCCGGCCGCGCGGACCGAGGGGACGTTGAAGGCGTACGCGCTCGGCGGGCCGATGTGCGGTGTGCCGAGCCGGCTGAAGAGGATCCGCAGCATCGCGTTGGCGTCGGTGGCGGTGCCGACGGTGGAGCGGGGGTCGCCGCCCAGACGCTGCTGGTCGACGATGATCGCGGTGGTCAGACCGTCCAGGACGTCCACCTCGGGCCGGGCCAGGGTCGGCATGAAGCCCTGCACGAAGGCGCTGTAGGTCTCGTTGATGAGCCGCTGCGACTCGGCGGCGATGGTGTCGAAGACGAGCGAGCTCTTGCCCGATCCGGAGACACCGGTGAAGACCGTCAGCCGGCGCTTGGGGATCTCGATGCTGACGTCCTTGAGGTTGTTCTCACGCGCGCCGTGCACGCGGATCAGGTCATGGCTGTCGGCGGCGTGGCTCATCGTCTCTCCAACGTCTCGGGCGGCCCGGCTCGATCCAACGCTATGCGGGGGCCGCCGGTCGGCGCTTCTCGAATCCTGACCGCTTCCCGGACGATCAAGGGGACGATCAGGGGGGTCGGTCATCAGGAGGCCAAGTCGGGGTAACCGGACAGGAAACAGCCCGCTCGGAAGGAGGCACGATGCCCCTCACGTTCCGCAAGAGTTTCCGGATACTGCCCGGCGTACGCCTGAACATCAACCGGCACTCCTGGTCCATCACCACCGGCGGCAAGAACGGTCCGCGGCACACTCACAGCAGCACCGGACGTCGTACGACATCGATGGATTTGCCCGGGCCTTTCGGGTGGCGGAAGACCCACACCGCCAAGCGACACTGACGGGGCATCACCCGAATGGACCCCCCGAGATGCCCCATCTCATATCTGAGATAGCCTCAACCCCATGGCAGACGACTACCTCGTACGCATCGGCAAGCTCATCCGTGACGCCCGGCAACACCGAGGCTGGACACAGGCACAACTGGCGGAGGCGCTGGGCACCAGTCAGAGTGCTGTCAACCGCATCGAGCGGGGCAACCAGAACATCAGCCTTGAGATGATCGCCCGAATCGGTGAAGCACTCGAGAGTGAAATCGTCTCACTGGGCTACGCGGGACCGATGCATCTGCGGGTGGTCGGCGGCCGTCGGCTCTCGGGGGCCATCGACGTCAAGACGAGCAAGAACGCGTGCGTGGCGCTGCTGTGTGCGTCCCTGCTCAACAAGGGGCGCACCGTGCTGCGCCGGGTCGCCCGGATCGAGGAGGTCTACCGCCTCCTGGAGGTGCTCAACTCCATCGGCGTGCGCACCCGTTGGATCAACGACGGGGTGGACCTGGAGATCGTGCCGCCGGCCGAGCTCGACATGGCGGCGATCGACGCCGACGCGGCGGTGCGCACGCGGTCCATCATCATGTTCTTCGGCCCGCTGCTGCACCGTATGGACCACTTCAAGCTGCCCTACGCCGGCGGCTGCGACCTGGGCACCCGCACCATCGAGCCGCACATGATCGCGCTCAGGCGGTTCGGGCTGGACATCGCCGCCACCGAGGGCCACTACCACGCCCAGGTGGACCGGGCGGTCCGGCCCGACCGTCCGATCGTGCTGACCGAGCGCGGGGACACCGTCACCGAGAACGCGCTGCTGGCCGCAGCCCGGCACGACGGCGTCACCGTCATCCGCAACGCCTCCTCCAACTACATGGTCCAGGACCTGTGCTTCTTCCTGGAGGCGCTCGGCGTCAAGGTCGAGGGCATCGGCAGCACGACGCTCACCGTGCACGGCGTGCCGGACATCGACACCGACGTCGACTACTCCCCCTCCGAGGACCCGGTCGAGGCGATGAGCCTGCTGGCCGCGGCCGTGGTCACCGAGTCGGAGCTGACGGTGCGCCGGGTTCCGATCGAGTTCCTGGAGATCGAGCTCGCGGTCCTGGAGGAGATGGGCCTGGAGAACGACCGCACCCCGGAGTACGTCGCGGACAACGGCCGCACCCGCCTCGTGGACCTCACCGTCCGGCCCTCTAAGCTCGAGGCGCCGATCGACAAGATCCACCCCATGCCCTTCCCGGGCCTGAACATCGACAACGTCCCGTTCTTCGCGGCGATCGCGGCCGTGGCCCAGGGCAAGACCCTCATCCACGACTGGGTCTACGACAACCGGGCGATCTATCTCACCGACCTCAACCGTCTCGGCGGCCGGCTCCAACTCCTCGACCCGCACCGCGTCCTGGTCGAGGGCCCGACTCGCTGGCGGGCGGCCGAGATGATGTGCCCGCCCGCCCTGCGCCCCGCCGTCGTCGTCCTCCTGGCGATGATGGCCGCCGAGGGCACGTCCGTCCTGCGGAACGTGTACGTCATCAACCGCGGTTACGAGGACCTGGCCGAGCGCCTGAACTCGATCGGGGCGCAGATCGAGATCTTCCGGGACATCTGACAGGTGATGGGGCGCCCCCGCCAGGGGGCGCCCTTTTGCGTGGGGCCGTTACTCACTTTCGGGTGACGGCGTTCTCGCAGGTGGGGTGGCGGGGACTGGCGGACAGATGCCACATTCCAGTGTTTCCAAGGGCGCACGATCTCATATCCCGTCAACACGGTGCATTCGGCCCATAAATGGTCGATACAGCCGAGAGTCATAGATATCTGTTGGATCTGTAATGACGCACGCATTTCCCTCACCGGACGTGGGGATTCCGTGCAGGGTGTGGATGTGCGGCCGACCGGTCGCCACCCGCACAACACACCCCGCCGACCTGCGGTTTCATCGCCGTGGCCGGGGTGTTCCGCCCTTGCGAAGGGGGACACTCGTGTCCGTTACTGCTTCCGTCCGCCGTCTGACCGCCGCCGCCGCGGTCGCCGCCGCCGTCGTCGGTGCCGCCGCACTCCCCGCGGCGGCCGCCGACCATCAGCCCGGCCGCTCGCACCACGGCTCGGTGTTCATCAGCGCCGTGCATCACGCCTCCCCGTGGCGTGACGGCCGGGGCAACCGGTCGCTGAACGCGGAGTGGGCGGACATCACCAACGACTCCCGCCGGGCGGTGAACCTGGACCACTGGACGCTGTCCGACCGGGAGGGCCACACCTACACCTTCCATCACGTCCTGCTCCAGGGCCGTGCGACCGTCCGTGTCCACACGGGTCTGGGCCGGGACACGGGGAGCGACGTCTACCAGGCCCGTCGCGGGTACGTGTGGGACCGGAACTCCGACACCGCGACCCTGCGTGACGAGCGCGGCCGCCTGGTCGACGAGACCTCCTGGGGCCGCCACGACCGGGACGGACGGCGCGACGGGGACCGCCGTCACGACCGGGGCGGCTGGCGCGACGGTGGCCACCGCCACGACCGCGACGGTGGCCGCCACGACCGGGACGGCTGGCACGACCGCGACGGCCGGCACGACGGAGACGGCCGCCACGACCGCGACGGTGGGCACGACCGTGACGGTGGGCGCAACGGGCACGGTGGCGACCAGCGCCACTGACCGACCCGGCACGCCGGCCTGATCCCGGCTGACTGACTGGTGGCGCGTTGCCCCCTGGGGGGCGGCGCGCCACCGGCGCATTGCCGCTTCCGCCCCCTTCTCGCGCCCGGAACGACACCTCGCCGGCCAGCGGGTAGATCTTCGGGACGGACTGGCCGGGGTACCGGGGACGGCGAACAGCGGCCGTGCGCTACGGGAGTCGGGCCTGCCGGAGGAGACCCTGCGCGCGGGGCGGTTCCGCCTGGCGGGCCGCCTTCTGTGCCCGCGGTCCGTGGTCCCGCGGGCACGGCGGGCGGCGGTCAGACCCGGGTCAGGGTGATGTCCTGGCGCCGCAGGGCGTGGAAGCGGGGCAGGGGCAGCCCGCCGACGGGACGCAGTTCCATGACGGTGGCCTCGACGGTGGCCGTGCCCGGCTGGACCGGTTCCGAGGAGACCTTGCCGGTGTTCGCCCAGGCGTGCGTCACGCCGTCGCAGACGGCACGGGTGCCGCCGATGCCGTGACGGACGGTCGAGGAGCCCTGGCTCAGGGACGAGCTGACGAAGACCGGGCCGGTGTTGCCGAGACAGCTGTAGGTGCCGGAGAGCGTGACGGTGCCGTCCGCGGCGATGGTGCCGGTGGGGTCGACGGTCACGGTCTCCTGCGGGTCCGCGCTCGCCGGTGCGGCGGTGGCGGCGAGCGGGAGCAGCGCGGCCGCCGCGGCGGCGAGGGCGAGGGCGGGGCGCAGGGAGAGCGCGGGCATCGGGAACCTCCTGAAGGTGGGGCTTCCACTGGTACCGGGCGCGCGCGCGTGTTGCCGTGACCGTCACCCCTTCGGTGGCGAGTCCGCATCGACGGTCGTGGAACCGTCCGGGTGTTGTCCGCGTGTTGTCACGCTTCTCGTCCAGCCGTTCCGATGAGTTCGCGACGGGAGCATGGTCTTGTTCACAGGGACCCGGACCGAGGGGTCCCGACCGACCTGGAGGTGCGCCATGTGTACACGTCGGCCCTCGTGCCCTGCCTCCGACAGCCACGTCCCGCACGTCGTCGCAGCCCACCCCGAGCAGGGCTGGGCGCTGCTGTGCGACGGCGGGATCGTGTTCGACGACAGCGGTGAGCTGACCGCCGACGGCCGCGTCGTCGCGCCGCACCGGCTGCCCGCCGAGCGACTGGCCGTCGCCGCCTGACCGACTCCGCTCAGCACGCCGAGATCCGGGGCGTACGGCTCAAGCGGCACGGCTCAGGGCAGCACGGCGAAGCCGTCGAGCTCCACCTGTGCCTGGTCGTCCCAGAGGCGTACGACCTCCACGACCGCCATCGCCGGGTAGTCCCGTCCCGCCAACTTCCGCCAGATCCGCCCGAGTTCGGGGGCGTGGACGCGGTAGGCGGCGACGTCCGTGGCGTAGACGGTGACGCGGGCCAGGTCCGCGGGGGTGCCGCCGGCCGCGGTGAGCGCGGTCAGCAGATTGGTGAGCGCCTTCTCGAACTGGGCGGGGAGCGTGTCGCCGGTGACCTTGCCCTCGGTGTCCAGGGCGGTCTGGCCGGCCAGGAAGACCACGCGGGTGCCGGTGGCGACGACCGCGTGCGAGAAGCCGGTGGGCGGGGAGAGTTCGGGCGGGTTGACGCGTTCGGTGCTCACTGGTCTGCCTCCGGGGTTTCCGTCTCCGCGTCCAGCTCCTTGTACAACTCCTTCGCGATGATGCCGCGTTGGACCTCACTCGCGCCCTCGTAGACACGCGGGGCGCGCACCTCGCGGTACAGGTGCTCCAGCAGATGCCCGCGGCGCAACGCCCGGGCCCCGTGCAACTGGACGGCCGTGTCGACGACTTGCTGCGCGGTCTCGGTGGCCAGCAGCTTCGCCATCGCGGCGCGCTTGGGGACGTCCGGGGCGCCCTCGTCGTACGCCGTCGCCGCCCCGTACACCATGAGGCGGGCCGCGTCGGTGCGCAGAGCCATGTCGGCGACCTGGTGGGCGACGGTCTGCAGATCCCGCAACTTGCCGCCGAACGCGTCCCGTCGGGCGGTGTGCGCGAGGGTCGCGTCCAGCGCGGCCTGTGCCATGCCGACGGCGAAGGCCCCGACGCTGGGCCGGAAGAGGTTGAGGGTGCCCATCGCCACACGGAAGCCGCGGTCGACCTCGCCGAGGACGTCGTCCGCGGTCACGGGTACGGCGTCGAAGTCGAGGGCGCCGATGGGGTGCGGCGAGAGCATGTCGAGCGCGGTCCCGGTGAGTCCGGGGCGGTCGGCGGGGACCAGGAACGCGGTCACCCCGCGGGCGCCGGCGCCGGGGGTGGTGCGCGCGAAGACGGTGTAGAAGTCGGCCTCGGGGGCGTTGGAGATCCAGCACTTCTCCCCGGTCAGGCGCCATCGGGCCGCTCCGTCGGGCTGCGCCCGCAGCGCCAGCGCCGCCGCGTCCGAGCCCGCGTTCGGCTCGCTCAGCGCGAACGCGGCCACCGCGGTGCCGTCGCTCACCCGCGGCAGCCAGCTCTCCCGCTGGGCGGGGCTGCCGTGGGCGTGCACGGGATGCGCGCCCAGTCCCTGCAGGGCGAGGGCCGTCTCCGCCTCCGTGCAGGAGTGGGCGAGGGACTCCCGCGTCAGGCACAGGTCGAGCGCGCCGGAGGTGAACAGGCGGCCCAGCAGGCCGAGTCGGCCCAGTTCCTCGACCAGCGGGCGGTTGACGTGGCCGGGCTCGCCCTTCTCGGCGAGCGGGCGCAGCCGCTCCGCCGCCAGCGTACGCAGCCGCGCACACCAGGCGATCTGTTCCGGTTCGAGTGAGAATGCGGGCATCGCCGGTCTCCTCTCCGCCACGTCTCCCTCGACGTTATCGCGCTCTGTTGACTGCCGTCACCGACGCGATACGCTCGTTGCCGCGAGCCCACCACGACGCCCACCGACGGCGGCCCACAAGGCAAGGGGGCGAACCGCCATGATCGTCTCGGCCCACGTCGACACCTTCGCGCGCGACCACCTCCCGCCCCCCGACCAGTGGCCCGACCTCCTCTTCGAGCTGCCCGGGCTGCGCTACCCCGATCGGCTGAACTGCGCCGCCGAGCTCCTCGCCGGCCCGCCCCACGAGCGCCCGGTGTTCCACACACCGGACGGCCCCACCTGGACGTACGGCGAGCTGCGCGCCCGCGTCGACCGGCTGGCGCACGTCCTCACCGACGAGCTCGGGGTCGTGCCCGGTCATCGCGTGCTGCTGCGCGGGCCGACCACGCCGTGGCTCGCCGCGTGCTGGCTGGCGGTGCTGAAGGCGGGGGCGGTGGCGGTGACCGTGCTGGCGCAGCAGCGGCCGCACGAGCTGGCAGTGATATGTGACATGGCACAGGTCCGGCACGCCCTCTGCGACATCCGCTCCGTCGACGACCTGGCCAAGGCGGAGATACCCGGCCTGCGCATCACCACCTACGGCGACGACGGCCCCGACGACCTGCTGCGCCGCCCGGCCCCCGAG
>NZ_WVUG01000032.1 GCF_017614965.1 Streptomyces griseorubiginosus
CCCCAGCGGCCTCCTCGTCACCGGCGGCCTGATCGGCACCGCGGTCGTCGCCGTCGCCCTCAACGCCGTCGTCGCCGCGACGGCCCACGCCGCGGGCGCCTCGCACGATTTCCAGCCCCTGCAGCTGTCCGCCTTCGCGCCCCTCACCGTGTTCGGTGTGCTGATCGGCGCTGCCGCGTGGGCGGTCGTTCGCGCCCGTTCGGCGCGCCCCGCACGCCTGCTGCGCACCCTCGTGCCCGTCGTCGTGCTTCTCAGTCTGATCCCGGACATCATGGTCGGTGTCTCCGACAGCCAGGCCGGCACCAGTTGGGGCGCCGTCGTCGCCTTGATGGTCATGCACGTCGTGGTCGCCGCCGTCGCCGTCCCGGCGTTCCACCGACTTCTTCCGCTTCCTGCCACGCAGGAATGACGACCTGCGCCCGGAAAGGGCGCAGCTCTCACCTGGTCGTACGGCAGCCGGCAGACACCGTACGACCGTGGCCCGTGCGCCGTGTCTCGACAACGGTGCGCGGGCCCATCCCCGACCGGCCTCTCACCTCTCACCCCGGTCCTGGCCGCCGGCCCCGGCCAGGGTCTCGGAGGGCGCTACGCCGAAGCGACTGCGGTAGGCGGCGGAGAAACGGCTGAGGTGGGTGAAGCCCCACCGCCCGGCCGCCTCGGTGACTCCGGTGGCGCCCGTGAGGAGGTCGGTGTGAACGCGGTCCAGACGGACGTTGCGCAGATACGTCATCGGCGTCACGCCGAGGTGCTCCCTGAACCCTTCCTGGAGTCGGCGCGCGCTCACGCCCGCAGCCTGGGCCAGCTCCCCGAGGGTGAAGGGTGATTCGGGGTGGGCGTCGACGAGGTCGACAGCCTTTCGTACGGTCCGTGGGTAGGCGGGAGGCTGGGGCCGCAGCAGCTCCTCCGTGTAGTTGTGGGTCTGAGCCAGCAACAGGCCGCTGACGACAAGGCGCTCCAAGTGGTGCTGGACCGCGGGCCGGCCGATGAGCCCGTCGGTGCTGTCGGACTCGGCCAGCAGCAGGTCCAACGTGTTGCGCCAGCTGCGGCCGGGCGCGGACGAGAGGTCGAAGCCGAACGCGAAGTCCAACGGAGCCTGGATGGGGCGGCCCAGCAAAGCCTGGAGTTCGGCCTCGACGAGTCTCCGGTCGATCTTGATCCCCAGATGGCGGGCACCGGCACCGCAGCTCATCAGCCTGTGCTGGCGTGTCGGCGGGAAGACCATGGCATCACCGGCGGTGGCTACCAACTCCTGGTGTCCCGTTGTCGCTTCGATGGCTCCTCGCAGCACGACGTTGACGTGGTAGTGCGAGGGCGTCCGACCGGGATCGACGCGTGTGCGCTGGCCGAAGGTCATCAGGCCCATGGTGATGTGCTCGGTGCGCGCGCCACGCAACTCGCCGCCGGGGCCGTCGGCGCCCGACAGCGGGGTGACGTCCGCCGGGTAGAACAGCTCGTTGAGGCGTTCGCGGAAGTCGTCGAAGCCCGAATCACGGCACAGCACGTGGCTCGCCAAAGGTGCGCGGCCCATGCCGCCATTGTCCTCCCCGCCCAGCCCCCGCAACAAGGGGTGATCCACTGTGCCCATCGTGGGCCGTGCCCCCGGCCGGCCCGAACACGTCGCGCGATTCGGCTGTCGGTCGCGCTGCGCGGATATCGCCCTGGCCGACGCCTCCCTAGCGTTTCTCTCTGAACGCCCGCGCCAGCACTGGAGGTAGGTCATGTCCGGCACCGACGAGGCGGCGAAGGCCATCACGGCCGCCGCCGTGGACAGTTTCCGCGACACCCCGGACCCCCGGCTGCGTGAACTCCTCCAAGGGCTCGTCCGCCATCTGCACGGCTACGTCCGCGAGTTGCGCCCGACGATCCCGGAGTGGGAGTACGCCGTGGACTACCTCACCGCCGTCGGGCAGAAATGTGACCCCACCCGCCAGGAGTTCATCCTGCTCTCCGACGTGCTGGGGGTCTCCATGCTGGTGGAGACCCTGAACGAGCAGGGCGGCGGCACCGAGAGCACGGTCCTGGGGCCCTTCCACATGGTGGAGTCCCCCCAGCGCGGAAGCGGGGACAACATCGATCTGCTGGGCGGCGAAAGGCCCTGCGTCGTGTCGCTGCGGGTCACATCGGCGGACGGTACCCCTCTGACTGGCGCGAACGTCGACGTGTGGCAATGCACCGAGGACGGTTTCTACGACGTGCAGCAGCCCGACGTACAGCCGCCGGGCAACGGACGCGGTCTCTTCCGTACCGACGACGATGGGCGGGTGTGGTTCCGTACCGTGGTGCCGAGCCACTACCCCATTCCCACCGACGGTCCGGTGGGAGTGCTGCTCGACGCGACCGGGCGGCACCCGTACCGGCCGGCCCACATCCACTTCATCGTCGAGGCCGACGGACACCGGCCGCTGACGACGCACATCTTCGTCGCCGACGGCCCCTATCTGGACTCGGACGCCGTCTTCGCCGTCAAGGAGAGCCTCGTCGTCGACTTCGCGCAGGTCGACGACGCGCAGAAGGCCCGTCAGTACCGGGTCACCGCTCCGTTCCGGCTGGCCGAGGTCGACATCACCCTCGAGCCCGAGACGCCGCAGGACGCTCGGTGACCACCCCGACCGCCTTCACCTACCAGGCCCTCCCGATGCGCGTGGTGATGGGCATCGACGCCCTTGACCGGCTCGCGGACGAGATCGACCAGGCCGGACTCGAACGGGTCATGGTGCTGTGCTCGCTCGGCCGGCGGGAACTCGCCGAAGCCGTCGCCGCCCGTCTCGGCAGCCGAGCGGTGGCCCTGCACCCCCACGCCCGGATGCACGTGCCCGCCGAGTCGGCGGCCGAGGCCCAACGGCGCGCGAAGGAGGTGAACGCGGACGGCTGCGTCGCCGTCGGCGGCGGCTCGGCGATCGGCCTCGGGAAAGTCGTCGCCCTGAAGTACGGCCTGCCGGTCATCGCCGTACCGACGACCTACTCCGGGTCCGAGATGACCCCGGTATGGGGCCTGACCGAGGACGGCGTCAAACGTACCGGCAGGGATCCGCGCGCCCTGCCCGTGTCGGTGCTGTACGACCCCGCGCTCACCCTCGCCCTGCCGACGGCCGTCTCGGTGACCAGCGGCATGAACGCGATCGCGCACGCGGTGGAGGCCCTGTACGCCCCGGACGCCTCCCCCGTCATCGACCTGATGGCCGAGGAAGGCGTACGTGCGCTGGCCGCCGCGCTCCCCGACGTGGTCGCCGACGGCACCGACCTCGACGCCCGCGCCCGTGCCCAGTACGGCGCCTGGCTGTGCGGCGCCTGCCTCGGGTCCACCACCATGTCCCTGCACCACAAGCTCTGCCACTCCCTCGGCGGCACCCTCGACCTGCCGCACGCGCCCACCCACACCGTCGTACTCCCCCATGCGCTGGCCTACAACCAGGAAGCGGCGCCCAAGGCGGTGACCGCGCTCGGGCGCGCCCTCGGCACCTCGGCCGACCCCGCCACGCACCTGTGGGACCTCGCCGGCCGGCTGGGCGCACCGCGATCCCTGCGTGAACTCGGCATGGCCGAGAGCGACATCGACCGCATCGTCAAGGTCACGCTGGCCAACCCCTACGCCAACCCCCGCGAGGTCACCGCGGAAGGGCTCGGCCGGCTCCTCCACGCCGCCTGGTCCGGCCGGCCCCCCGCTTCCTGAGGGCACGTCCAGCCGGCGACGGACGCCCCCGCCACGCTCCCGCACACAGAGCGGTGACCCTGGCCGAAGTGAACCTGCCGGTCATGAACGAGCCGCACCACCTACGGTGGAGTTCTCCGCGGACACCCGGGCCGCGCAGATCGAGCAGGCGGTGACCTCCCTGAGATGGCGGCACCCGGCCCCCGACTGGATCACGGAGGCAACGGATGCCGCCCTGCCCCGCATCAGCAGCGTCGGTGTCGGGCCTGTGCGGCGACTTCGACCGCCTGGGTCACGTCAGCCTCGAGCGGTCGTCGAGCCGGTGCCAGGAGCGGGAGTGGTAGACGAGCGGGGCCGCCCCGGGTTCGGCGGCCTCCTCCGGCACGGACGCCGACACCGCGTGGACGACGAAGATGGAGGCCTCACCGGCCTCGATACGCGAGACCACCTTTCCTCGCACCCACGCGGGGGCTGCCGTGAAGACCGGTTCGCCGGTGGCCAGCCGCGTCCACGCACTCGTATCGGCGAAGCGGTCGACCCCGCTGGTGGCCCCGAGTCGCGCGAGCCAGAGCTGGTCGCTGCCCACCATGTGGATAACGGTGCTGTCGGCTTGCTGCAGGACCGAGCTGCTGGAGGCCCTCGAGGAGACGGAGAAGACGATCAGCGGTGGTTCGGCGCTGACGGAGGCCAGTGAGCTGACCGTGATCGCGACCGGCCGGCCGCCCGGGTCGGCGGTCACCACGGCGACGCCGGAGGGGTGCATACGGAACGCCGACCTGAAGGTCTCGGCCGGCAGGGACTCCGCCCGTTCCGCCGCGGTCAGGTGGATCGGGGGGTGAGCGGGCGGAGGCATGACGACTGCCGTCATGGTGGAGTTTCCTTTCGACGTGTCGAGTCGCGCCGTGGTGGCCCTCAGGGCCACGCGTGACGGATTCAGAGCGAACCGACCTCCGCCGTGTCACGGCCCACGAGGCTCTGGCCGTAGATCTCCCGGTTCAGCAGGGGGTTGTTCAGGCCGTGGCCGCTGGCGACGGTCAGATCCCGCCAGACGCGCTGGATCGGGTTGGACTGGGCGAAGCTGCTCGTGCCGACGATGTCGAGCAGGAGCGTGACTGCCTGACGGAAGTTGCGCGTGGCGATCTCTGAGTCGCCGCGGATGCGCGCCCGGGCAGCCGTGTCGAGGACCCGGCCCTCGCGGGCGGCGTCGTCCATCTCGTCGGCGGAGCGGAGCAGATGCATCCTGCCGGCATCGATCGCGACCCGCGCGTCGGCAAGGGCGAGGCGGTAGCTGGGGGCGTCCCGGCGGTCGGTGTAGGCCCAGTAGCTGATGGGCCGGCCCTTTTCGAGGTTCTCCGTCGTGAAGTCCCAGGCGGCCTCGGCCATGCCCAGCAGCGGACCGCACAGACCGAGACAGGCGAGAGAGTTCAGCGACGCCCGGTAGCTGGTCTCGTCCTCGTGCCAGACCGGGAAGACAGCCGTGCCCATGAACGTCTCCAGGTCCAGGGTGCACCGGTCCTCGACGAAGAGGTCCTCTGCCACGAGGGTGTTGCTGCCGGTCCCCGCCATCCCGACGACGTACCACGTGTCCTCGATCCGCATGTCGGCCAGCGGCATCAGCGCCCACCGCACCTCCGAGGGCCGGCCCTCCGCGTCGAGGACCAGGAACGCGTTCAGCGTCCACTGGGCCTGGTAGCAGCCCGAGGCAAAGCCCCACTTGCCGTTGATGCGGTAGCCACCGTCGACCTTCTCGGCGGAACCGCCGGGGGCGAACTGGCTGATCGCGACGTTGCGGGGGTCCGGCCCGTACACCAGTTCGCGTACATCGTCGGGGAAGAGCCCCATCCCGAACGCGGTGGTGTTGGCGATGAAGGCGACCCAGCCCGCGGAGGAGTCTCCCCGCGAGAGTTCGGCCGAGAGTTCGATGAGGGTGCGGACGTCTCCCCCGGCCCCGCCCGACTGGCGCGGTGTCAGGGCCTGGAACAGTCCGGACTCGCGCAGGGCCCGCTCCGTCTCCCCGGCGAGACGGCGGTTGCGCTCGCTTTCATCGGCATGCTCGCGCAGGAGCGGTCGCAGGTCGCGAGCGGTCCCCAGAAGGCGTTCGCGTACTTCGCTCTGCGTCTGCTGTCCGAACGTCGTGACGCCATCGAGAGTCGTCATGAGGCCTCCTTGCCTAGCCGGCTCACCTGGCGAAGCGGTGGCCGGTCGTGTCGTCCTGCCACCGATTGAAGTCCGCGTGCGACGCCCCTCCCTATGTCTGGGCGGCCAACCTTTCGACACCGGTTGCGCCCCAGGTCCAAAACGGCGGCCCGTATGCACCACCCGCGGGTCACCCGGCGCGAGAGAGGCCGATCAGTCCGGATCCCGGTGAACGACGAGGCCTGACGGCCGTGGCGCGCGCAGGATTTGTGACCAGTGCCCGTCAGTGGCCGGTCTCCCGCGGATCTGGCAGCAGCTCTGCCAGGCGCAGTGCCGCGTGCAGTTCGAGTTGGGAGTCCCTGACGGAGCGGCCGAGGAGCTCCTCGGCCCGCTTGACCCGGTAGATGACCGTGTTCTTCGCGACCTGCAGCTTCTTGGCAGCCTCCTGCGGACTGCCCTGGCAGTCGAGGTAGGTGAGCACGGTCTGGCGGAGGACGGAACCCGCATGCCCTCCCAGGGCTCCGAGCTCGTCCCGAACGAAGCGAGCGGCCTTGTCAGGGTCCGCGATCAGCAGCGACAGCAAGCGGACCTCGTCGTACCGGACGACACCCGCATACCCCATCGACTGCACGCCGAAAGCCCCCACTCGCGTCGCGTCGAGGGCTTCGTCGTGGGTGGTCCGGAAGCCGTCAACCCCTCGGTGCGGGGACGCCACACCCACGATCACGTCGGATCCGTCAGGCAGTTGCAGTTCTTCACGCGGTGGCCGCGCCCGGAATGCTCCCCACGCCCACGCCTCGGTCCTATCCACCGGCACCAGCAGCTGAGCGTTCGCACCGATGCCGCGCAGCAGGGACCGGGCCACGTGCTCCAGGTCGTCCACGGTATGTCTCGGCAAGGTCGCGGAATGCAGCACCAGCCCGATGTGATACGCGTTCGTCAGGGGGTAGGCCAGCTGTCGAGAAGCCGAGTCGACGGAGCCCTCTCCTGCGAGCAGCGCCAGAACCGTCTCGTACCTCGCGGCGGCAGTGCTTTTCATGAACCGCTCGTTCTCAGCGGCGTACGACTCGGCGGTGATGGTGGCGAACGCGTCCGCGAACTCGAAGAGCACGCGAGAGACGTGCTCCAGTGACGCTGCGAGTTCGGGAAGGGGTACCAGGGAGCGACAGCCGCCCATGAAGTGGTCGGCCAGCTGTGAGTGGATCCGGCGCTGATGGGTGAGGAGCAGGTCGAGAGGGACCCGGCGGCGAACCAGGTCCACGAGCTGTGCGTCCGCCTCAGGCGGGATGTGGGCCGGTGGATGGCCGTCGGTCTCGATGGCGAGGAGCGTCGTGATGATGATCGACTCGATGCTTGAACGCAAGACCTGCGGGCCTTGTGGGCCGGCACCGACCAGATCCGGAAAAGCGCTGCCGTGGACGATGTCGGCCGCCGCGGCGACAGCCCACGCGACCGGCTCCTCACCGACCTGGTCGATCGCACGGCGGGTCGTTTCCGGAGTGCTCGCGGGCTCCCCCGGGTCTACGGCCGGGCGCAACCGCCTCACCCACGCGCCGAGGTGCTCGCCCAACCCCGCCTCCCGTCTCGGCCCCTGCGACGATCCTGCGCCAGTCCGCGCGAGTCGGCTCGCCGGTGCTCGAATGAACATGAACATTGGACCACCTCGAGGGCCCGCGTGCAGCAGCCGATCCACCGCAATGGCCGCGGTCATCGAGCAGTTGGGCATCGAGCAGCCAGGCACCCGCGAAGCCTCGTGAGTGCCACGCCATCGGCGGCCCCTGCTCGGTACGACCGGCCGACCGGCCGCAGCCACGACATCGCTGTCGACAGGCGATCCGTGAGCGCGGTTTGGTCAGCCAGTCGGCGCCGCCCTCGACACCGTCCACGGTTCGGCGAGCCGGAGCGGCTGATTCCAGCCCTTCAGTGTCGGCAGGCAAATCCGGCGTCCTTGGCCGTGACGCCGGTCCGGTCGTGGCCGGTTGCCGGACGTCGCCGGTCGTCCTCGCGGGTGAGCGGGGGCGACCGGCGACGTCTTCGACTCAGGCAGAGATATCGGATTCCGTTCGCTTCCTCGTGCTGGTGGCGACGGGGGCGGTGATGTGGGCGGGGCGGCGCAGGGTGAGGGCGATCGCGACGCCGAGGAGGGTGAGGGCGGCGGCGGTGAATCCCGCCGCGCGCAGGCCGGGGACGAGATCCGGGCCGGTGGTGGTGTGGACGCCCGCGTTGGCGATGGCGACCAGGATCGCCAGGCCCACGGCGGAGCCGATCTGCTGGGTGGTCGAGGCCATGGCGGAGGCGATGCCCTGGTGGTGGGCGTCGACGCCGCTGGTGGCCGCGACGAACATCGCGGTCCAGGCGATGCCCTGGCCCAGGCTGAGCAGGATCACGCCTGGCAGCAGGATCGGGTAACCGCCGGTCGGGGACATTGCCGTGGCGAGGACCGCCATGCCGGCGCCACCGACCAGCAGGCCGGTGATGATCGTGGTACGGGGGCCGAGCTTGCCGAGCAGCCTTTCGCTCAGCTTGGTGCCGACCATGCCGACCAGTGCGGCGGGGATGAAGGCCAGACCGGTGGCCAGGGCGCCGTAGCCTCGGACGTTTTGCAGGTAGACGGTGAAGAAGTAGTACTGGGCGCCGAAGGTGCCCATGAAGACGAAGGTGATGCCCATCGCGGCGACCAGGCTGCGGTTGCGGAACAGGCGCAACGGCATCAACGGGTGGGCGGTGCGGGCCTCGACGAGCAGGAACACTCCGATGAACAGCGCGCCGCCGAACAGGGCGATGAGGGTCTCGGCGGAGGTCCAGCCTGCCTCGGGGCCCTGTACGACGCCGAAGACGAGCGCGGTGAAGCCGATGGTCGCGGTCAGCGCACCGGTCAGGTCGAAGCCGCGGCCGCGTTCGCGGGCAGCGTCGGCGGGGATGATGGCGAAGGCGGCCGCGGCGGCGCCCAGGGCGAGGGGGACGTTGACGTAGAAGACGGCTTCCCACCCGAGGTAGTTGGTCAGGAGTCCGCCCAGCAGGGAGCCGAGCGCCAGACCGACGGCGCCGGCGCCGCCCCAGATGGCGAGAGCCCGGTTGCGCTGGACGCCCTCGGTGAAGGTGGTGGCGATCAGGGAGAGCGTGGCGGGCAGTAGGAGCGCGCCACCCAGGCCCTGCACGGCACGTGCGGCCACCAGCAGTCCTGGGTCACCGGCGAGTCCGCCGGCCAGGGAGGCCAGGCCGTACAGGGAGAGGGCGGTGGTGAACATGCGGCGGTGGCCGAGGAGGTCGGCAGCCCGGCCGCCCAGCAGCAGGAAGCCTCCGAACGCTACGGCGTAGCCGCTGACGACCCACTGGAGGTTCTGGACGTCGAAGCCGACCTCGCGGCCGATCTCCGGAAGGGCGACGTAGACGATGTTGTAGTCGATGGCGCTGATGAACTGGGCGAACGCCAGCAGGGCCAATAGCAGCCCGGTACCGCGCCGCGGGGAGGGGGACGACATGAGGAGACTCAACCTCTCTTTTGTAAGCGGTTGACCGCTTACATAATGGGTGAAAGAAACGGGCCGCTCGGAAGCGGCCCAGTTGACGCGGTTCAGGCGCGCAGTGTGCGCGCCCAGGGAGCGTCGACGGAGGCGGCGTCGATCGCCACCATGACGTTGCTGAGCAGGCCGTCGGCGAAGTAGCGGCGGATCTGCTCGTCGGAGGCGCCGGAGACGGCGCGGACGTACTCGACCTGCTTGGCGTAGCAGGTGCGGACCGCCTCGCCGATGACCGGCTCACTCGCGCTGCACTCCGCGTGCTTGAGGATCATCAGCACGTCCCGGTCGGCGATGACCTCGCCGTACGATGCCGTCAGCGCCCGGAGGACCTCGTCCGGGTCGGTGCTCTGCACCGATGCGGCCGCTGCTGCGGCGCCCTCACGAAGGCGGTCGGAGCAGTAGTCGACCAGGGCGGCGAACAGCGTCTCCTTGTCCTTGAAGAGCCGGTACAGGTAGCCCTGCGAGATGCCGGCGGCCTTGGCCACGTCCATCGTCGAGGTCCCGTAGTATCCGCGCTCGGCGAATGTCTTGATCGCCGTGCGCATGACCGTGGCCCGGCGCTCCTCGGCGGTGGACCGCTGACGCATCCTGGTTTCCATGTAAGTAATTAACCACTCGCATAAGAGAGGTGTCAACCTCGCCGCTTCTCTGTGGTGCCCGCCGGGCGTCCCCGCGGGGTGCCCAGGATCCGGAGCCGAGGAATCCCTGTTCACTCAGCGTGCTGGAGCGGGGTGTGCCCGCGGACCGTGTCGCGGAAGGTGATCGGAGTCTGTCCGGTGCGTTGGTGAAAGTACTTGCTGAAGTGGGTCGCGCTGGAGAAGCCGAGGCGGTCGGCGATCCGGGCGGCCGTCTGATCGCTGTGCGCCAGGAGGCGCTTGGCTTCGAGGACGACGCGGCGGTCGATGAACTCCTTGGCGCCGAGTCCGGCGGAGGCGAGGGTGGCGCGCGAGAGGGTGCGGGCCGAGTAGCCCAGCGCGTCGGCGTAGTCCTCGACCCGGCGGGTACGGGCGAAGTCCCTTTCCACCGCGTCGCGGAAACGCAGGTAGGTGGCGTCGGGCTCGGGGGCTGGGCTGCCGATGGGTGCGGTGAGGTGGGCCAGGCGCAGGACGAGGACGGCCAGCAGGTGGCGCAGGGCGGCGGTGTGGAGTTCCAGGGGCAGGTCTCCGAGTGCGTGGAACTCGGCGGCCAGGTGGTCGACGGCCAGTCGCAGGGCCCGGGAGTCGTCGGAAAGGGGTCGGCGCAGGATCGGTGCGTGCGGGTCTTCCACGCGGGCTGCGGCGCTGGTGGCCGGATCGAGGAAGTCCTGGCGGAACAGAATCACCGTGCCCTCCGCATCGGTGAGGTCGCCCCACTGCTGAACCTGGCCGGGGCGAACCCACAGCCATGAGCCGGTTTCGAGGAAGTAGGGGGTGAAGTCGACCGTGTGCCGCAGGGTTCCTCCGGCGAGCGTGATCAGGTGATGGAAGTCCGGGCGCTGAGGGACCGTGAGCCGCTCGCCCGGTACGCGGTGGCAGAGGTCGGCGAGGGACAGCACCTCGACACCGGCGGGGGTGCCGACGGGCGGGGCGAAGAAGACTGTCGGGATTCCCCCGACGGCATCATGTCGGATTTTGACCATCATCAGTCGTCAGCGTATCCACTTCCGCGTGCTGCACAGCAATAGGTTTTCGGTGTCGGCACGTCCCACGTCCCACCCCGTGTCAGAAAACGGTAAGCGCGTAAGCGAGGAGCCGACTCCGTGGCGACGCATCCGTGCACAACCCGTCCCTGTGAGGAGATCCATCATGAGCAACAACAAGAACACCGTCCTCGCCGCAGCCGGAGAGCTGTTCGGCCACAAGGACCCGGGCGCGGTGGACCGCTGGGTCGCTGCCGGTTACGCACAGCACAGCGCGCTGGCCGCCGACGGCCCCGAGGCCCTGCGTCAGCTTGTCTCCGGCCTGCCGGACGGCTTCCGGTACGAGGGTGCCCGGGTCATCGCCGACGGCGAGCTGGTCGCCCTGCACGGGACGTATCACGGCTTCGGCCCCGAGCCGCTGGTCGCGTTCGACATCTTCCGCGTCGATGCCGACGGAAAGCTCGCCGAGCACTGGGACGCCCTGACCCCTCTGGTTCCGCAGACGGCGTCGGGCCGCTCGCAGACCGACGGCCCCTCCCAGGTCACCGCACCCGAGGAGACCGAGGCCAGCCGCGCCCTGGTCGCCGAGTTCGCGCAGAAGGTCCTGGTCGGCGCCGACTACTCGGTGCTCACCGACTACATCTCCACCGAGACCTACCACCAGCACAACCCGGAGGCCGCTGACGGGCTCGACGGCTTCGGCGCCGCAGCCGCGAAGTGGGCGGAACAGGGGAAGAACCTCGTCTACAAGACCGTCCACAAGGTCATCGCCGAGGGCGAGTTCGTGCTGCTCCAGTCCGAGGGCGAGTTCGGCGTCCCGGTGGCGTACTACGACCTCTTCCGCGTCCAGGGCGGCAAGATCGTCGAGCACTGGGACGTCATCACCCCGATCCCGGCCCAACTGCCCCACGACAACGGTCTGTTCTGAGGCCGACCGCACCGGCGACGCAAGACGCGCCGAGTGGCCTGACACACGCCGACGTGGCGCACGACCCGTTCACGCCCGGCTGAGCCGAAGCCCGGCATGAGTCCATCGCCCATCACACGAAGCTCGACACGCCGCCGTGCTCCTGCCCGCCCCCGGGCGAGGCCACGGCGACGTGCGCCCGCCCGGAGGTTCACCGTGTACGCCACCCCGCTGCCGCTCGCCGCCTACAGGGCCGCCATTGCTCTCGACGAGCCATTCCGGTCCGACGTCGGTCACGCCCCAGGGGATCGGCACGCCGATCTGGTCCGCGAGGCACTCGCCCTGCTGGGCCACGACCCGGTTGCCGTGCGGGCCGGGTGGCGCCCCGGTGCAGCCGACCGGCTCGACGACGCGGCCGCCCGCCAACTCCTGCGCGCCGTGCTGACAGTGCGGGAACCGGGCCCGCTGCCCACCCGGACCGCCCGGGTACTCGACGCGCTGCTCGCCGGCGAACGTCTGGCGCGCGACACCGTGGACGCGACCTCCCTGCCCACACTCCGCGACACACTTCCCCACACCACATACCGGGCCGCCGACCGGACGGCACTGTGGCGGGGAGACATCACCACCCTCGGCGCGGACGCCATCGTGAACGCCGCCAACAGCGCCCTGCTCGGCTGCTTCACCCCGATGCACCCGTGCGTCGACAACGCCATCCACGCCGCCGCCGGCCCCCGCCTGCGTGCCGACTGCCACACCGTCATGTCCCTGCAAGCCCACCCGGAGCCGACCGGCACGGCCAAGATCACCCGGGGCTACCACCTGCCCGCCCGCTACGTCCTGCACACCGTCGGCCCGATCGTCGACGGTCCCGTACTCCCGCTCCACGAGCGGGCACTGGCGTCCGCGTACCGCGCGTGCCTCGACCTCGCCGCCGAGGTGGACGCCATACGCTGCGTCGCGTTCTGCGGCATCAGCACAGGTGTCTTCGGCTACCCCGGGACACCGGCCGCCCGCATCGCCCTGAACTCCGTGGCCGACTGGCTCGACGCGCACCCGGAACGGTTCGACCGCGTGATCTTCAACGTGTACACGGATCACGACCTCGCCGCCTACCACCAAGCCCTGACCGAAGGACCGAGTCCCCGATGAACGACCCCGCCTTCGAGTTGGCAACCACCGCCGACACGATACGCACCTGGCTCACCGAGGCCGACCGTGTCCTGATCACCGCCGGGGCCGGGCTCAGCGCCGCCGCCGGATACGACTACGGAGACGAGGACCGCTTCAAGGAGCTCTTCCCTGCCCTGCACCGCCTGGGCCTGCGCTCCCGCTACCTCGTCGGCGTCCCGCTGCCGCCCGCCCTGCTGTGGGGATACTGGGCCGTCCACATCGACGACATCCGCTTCTCCTCGGGCCCCAACCCGCTCTACCGGCGTCTGCGCTCCCTCGTCGGCGACAAGGAACACTGGGTGATGACGTCCAACGTGGATGCCCTCTTCGCCCGGGGCGGCTTCGCCCCCGACCGGATCTTCACACCGCAGGGCGACTACGGCCGATACCAGTGCGCCACTCCCTGCACCTCCACCACCTGGGACAGCCGCCCCCTCGTCGCGCGGCTCCTCGCCGCATACGACCCGGCCACCGGTGCCATAGCGGACCCGAGCGCCCTTCCCCGCTGTCCGAACTGCGGCCGGGATGTCGAGATCAACGTCCGTGTCGGGCCCGAGTTCGTCGACGCCCCCTACCTCGCGGCGGGCCGTGCCCTCCGGCACTGGCTGGGAGCAGCGTCCGCCGACACCCGCCTGGTCGTCCTGGAACTCGGCGCCGGGTTCAACACGCCTGGCGTGATCCGATGGCCCGGCGAACAACTGACCCGCCACTTCCCCAACGCACACCTCATACGCGTCAATCCCACCCGTCCCGAAACCCCTGCCGACCTCGTCGGCCGGACTCTGTCCGTCCCTGTCGGGGCCGAACGTCTGCTTGACGCACTCGCCTTGCCGCACCCGACAGCCGAGCCCACCCAGGCACCTTGACCCGGGTGAGCCGAGCCGTCAGCAGGTCAGGTCTGCCTTGGAGATGCGGCCGTGGACGCCTTTGACGATGTCGACCACCTGGGAGACGTGGAAGTCCGCGGCCGCGCTGAGGTAGGCCAGGCCGACGGGCCCGGGGATGCCGAACCGCTCCGTGAGCAGCGTGAGGGCGTCACGTACGGCGTTGCGCAGGGCCTCGTCGAGGTCGCGGTCGAGGCCGAGGACGATGTGCTCGGTCGCGGTCTCCGCGAAGGGGGCGCGCAGCCGGGCGGCCAGGGAGCGGGTGGCCTCGTCGCGGTGGACGGTGAGGCGGAGGGTGGCGCGCAACGGGGCTTCGAAGGCGGTGAGGGAGACTTCGCCGTCGCCTTGGGCGAAGTGGGGGTCGCCGGCGTAGAAGAGGGCGTCGGGGACCTGGACGGGCAGGAAGAGCCGGGCGCCGGTGCCGAGGTGGCGGACATCGATGTTCCCGCCGTGCGGGCCGGGTGGGACGGAGTGGACCGGGGACTCGGTGGCCGGGGCCACCCCCATGATCCCGAGGAACGGCCGCAGCGGGAAGGCGAGTTGGCGGCCGTCGCCGACCGGCAGCCGTCCCCTGCCGTCCTCGCCGACGGTCGCGACCAGGCTCGACGGCTCGCCCGGGGGTGTGAGCGGGTACTCGCCCGGGAGGGCTCCCTTGCCGTGCCGGTTGCTGATCACTCCGTAGGGCGCCCGACGGTGCAGGGTCAGCACCTCGACCTCCAGGACGTCGCCCGGCCGTGCGCCCTGGACCGCCACGGGTCCGGTGACGACATGCGGGCCGTGCAGTGACGGCTCGTGCTCGCGTGAGGAAGCTGCCAACTCCACGGCATCGTGTAGCAAACCGTCCTGGGGGATGCCGGCTTCGCCGAAGAATGCGGCCGGGTCGCGGCCCTGGTCCTCCAGGATGCCCTCGTGGCTGACGGTGTCGAAGGTGACGGTCTCGCCCGTCCGGACGGTCAGCGCCGGTTTTGCGGTGGCGTTGGGCAGCAGGCCCCAGTGCACCCGGGAGGGATCGGCGGGCAGGTAGTGGTCACCGTCGAGCGGGCCCAGCCCGGGCTGGAGGAGGTTCACTTCAGGGCCTCCTGGAGGGCGTGCGAGGTGAGGGTGAAGCCGAAGCACTGGCGGACGTTGTAGAGCGTGGCGTCCATGCAGTACGCGGGCGAGGTGGTGGCCACCGCGTCCTCCAGCAGGAGGATGTCGTAGCCGAGGTTCGCGGCGTCCATGAGGGTGGCCAGGACGCACTGGTCGGCGTTGACGCCGGCGAAGAGCAGGGTGTCGACCCGCAGATTGCGCAGCACGCTGTCCAGTTCGGTGTCCTGGAAGCCGCTCATCCGGTACTTGGCGACGTGGAGGTCGCCGTCCGCCGGCTCGAGCCCTTCGACGATCGCGGCCGAGGGGCTGCCCTGCTCCAGGACCCGGCCGCCCGGCAGCGGGGCCCCGATACCGCCACCGGTGCCGTCGGGGTCGTAGACGTGCAGGACGCCGGGCGGGAGGTTGGCCCGGTCGGGGCGGTTGCCCCAGTTGAGCCAGATCACGGGGACGTCGGCGGCGCGCAGGAGCGGCAGCAAGTCGGCGATGACGGGGATCGGGGCGCGGGCCGGGGTCACGTCGACGCCGATGGAGGCGAGCCAGCCGTCGGGCGAGCAGAAGTCGTTCTGCATGTCGACGACGATCAGCGCGGTGGCCGCGAGGTCGGTGGTCACGCTCTGCGGCAGCGCCTCGACGGTGACCGGGTGCGGGGCGCGGTGCGGGCGGGCCAGGGTGACCACTCCCCCGTCCACACGCCAGGCGTTGCGGGAGTTGGGCCCGATGAGACCGTGAACCTCAGACATGCGCGGGGCTCCTCCATTCGGTGATGAAGTCCAGCAGGGCACGGTCGCTGCCGCGGGCGCCCAGCGTGCACAGGCCCACGGGCAGGGAGCGCACCCGCAGCAGCGGGGCGACGACCGCCGGAAGGCCGGCCAGTGAGGCGAGGCAGGTCAGGCGCAGGGTGGCGGCGCGCACTGCCTCCAGGTCGGCGGGCGGTGCGTCGGTGAGCGGGGCGGGGCCGCTCGTGGCGGGCAGCAACAGGGCGGTGCCCGGCGGGATGACGGCGTCCAGCAGCTTCCGCGCGTCCGTCAACTCCTGTTCTGCCTGTGCGCGTTGGGCCGGGGTGACCCGGCGTCCGTTGTCGAAGCGCGCCGCCACGTCCGGGGCGAGCGCGTCCGGGTGCGCGGTGATCCAGGCACCGTGTCCCTCCCATGCCTCCGCCGCCTGCACGGTCCGGAAGGCGGCGAACCAGCCCTCCAATTGCTCGGAGATCCCGGTGGACGCACGGGTCACCGGCAGGGCCGACACACGGCGTGCCGCCTCGAAGGAGGACCGCACCTCGGGTTCGGCGAGGGCCACCATGTCGTTGTCGACCAGGAGTTGGGTCACTGGTGTGGAGGGCTCGTCGGTGGTCAGCAGCGCCTGGGCCGCGGTGCGCAGGAGGTGCGGATCGCGGGCCAGGAGGCCGGCGGTGTCGAAGGAGGGCGCAAGCGCCAGCAGGCCGCTGGTGGGTGTGGCCGCGTGCGTGGGCCGCCAGCCGTACAGGCCGCAGTAGGAGGCGGGGACGCGGATCGAGCCGGCGGTGTCGGTGGCCAGCCCCAGGTCGGCCCAGCCGCGGGCGACGGCGGCGGCCGGGCCGCTGCTGGAGCCGCCGGTGATCCGGCCGGGGGCGGCGGGGTTCACGGGGGTGCCGTAGTGCGCGTTGGTCCCGGCGAGGCTGAAGGCCAGTTCGTCGGTCTGGGCGATGCCGGTGAGTTCGGCGCCCGCGTCGAGTAGGCGTCGTACCGCGTCCGCGTGCGCCTCTTCGGTGCGGGCTTCGGCCAGCCAGGCCGGGTTTCCCGCACCGATGCGCTGTCCCGCCACGGCGAACAGGTCCTTCACGGCGGTGCGGACGTGTGCCAGCGGACCCTGGCCGCTCGACTCGACCAGCGGACCGGCCACGCGCCACACCGCCGGATCGGGGCGGTCGTCCGGCCGGGGTGCGGCTGCGGCGCTGACGTGCGCGGCGGCGATCCGCCACCCGGCGTCGGTGTGCTGCCACACCTGGGTCTGCAGCCCGCGCGTGCCGTCCTGCCGCCGGGTCTCGGCGGTGACGACCGCGACCCGCGGCGCCGGGCGCACGACGTGCACCCGCTCGACCACTCGTGCCGGGGCCCCGCCCCGCCCGCGCCGGAAGTCGGCGATCGCGGCGTGGCCCACCAAGACGGTGTCCCCTTCGGCGCGCAGGGTGTCCGGCGCGTCGAGGAACCAGCGGTCCAGGCCCGCCAGGTCGTTGGCCATCAGGGCCCGTTCGTACGCCCAGAAGGCGGCGAGAAGATCATCCATGTCACGATGTTCCCGCGCGCAGCACGGCGAGGTCCTGCTCATCCAGCGTGGCGGCGGGTCCGCTTTCGATGAGGTCGGCGAAGCCCTCGTCGGGGGACATGACCGTGACCGTGTAGAGGCGTTCGGTGGCGGACGTGTTGACGATGCGGTGCTTGGAGCCGGCGGGCAGGACCAGGACGTCGCCCGGAGCGAGGTCGCGCTCGTGCTCGTCGCTGGCGGCACGGCCGTGGCCGGCGAGGACCAGAAAGGTCTCGACCGACTCCGGGTGCCAGTTGAGGGGCTGGGCGCCACCGGGTTCCCACACCTCGAAGACGACCGTGGTGGGCGAGCCGTCCCGGGGGCCGGTGAGGACGGCGAGCTTGACGGTGTCGCCCGCGGTGATGTGGTGGGCGGTGATGTCGCGCAGGGGAGTGTGCAGCGGGGGGTTGGCCATGGCGGGTTTCCCTAGCGGGTGGTCGGGCGGTCGGGGCGGAAGCGGGCGCATTCGCGCAGGGCGGCGGCTGCCGCGGCGACGGAGGAGTCCACGAGTTTGCCGCCGAGTTCGGGCGTGGCCCCGGTGGGGTCGCCGATCACCCCGTCGGAGGTGGCGAAGTCGTCGCTGGTCCAGCCGAAGGAGACCGGCTTGCCGAAGCCGATGTGCTCGTACTCGGTGAGGTGTTCGGGGACGCTGCGGCGGGCTCGCGTCATGTCGACCAGGTCGGGGTGGAGGTGGAGCATGGCGGCGGTCTCCTTGATGCCGCCGTGCACGCCCATGCCCAGTTCGCCCGCCGGGGAGGTGCCGCCCTGATCGGCGGGGAGCGAGGCGTGCAGCAGGAAGGTGCGCAGGCCGTGCCGGGTGCGCAGTTCGCGCAGGGCGACGCCGAGCAGGGCGCTGTTGCCGCCGTGGGCGTTGAGGAAGGCGAGACGGCGGACGGGGCCCGCGGCCAGCGAGCGGCCGATGTCGTCGAGGACGGACAACAGGGTGCGGGCGGTGAGCCACAACGTGCCCGCGGACCAGGCGTGTTCGTCGGACTTGGTGTAGGCGAGTCCGGGCAGCAGCGTGATGTCGCAGCTCTCCCCCGCGAGCCGTGCGGCGCCTTCGGCGACGGCCTCGGCCATGTAGTAGTCGGTGGCCACGGGCAGATGGGGGCCGTGCTGTTCGATCGCGCCGACCGGCAGCACCGCGACGGTGTCCTCGCCGAAGCCCGCGATCTCCGGTCCGCTCAGGTCGATGAACCTGGTGAAGGTCATGCGCCCTCCTCCGAACCGGCGGGAATCTTGCCCGGGTTGAGCAGGCCGAGCGGATCGGCGGTACGCGCCGTGTCCCGGACGAGGTCGAGGCGGCGGTCGACGTACCAGTTGTGCGGGCTGTGCACGCCGACGCCCAGGTCATTCAGGGCGGCGATGCCGTCGTAGACGGTCGTCTCGTCCTGGTAGCGGGCCATGAGCATGCCGACCGTGCCGGAACGCATCCCCTCCAGGTGGAGCACGGTGTCGGGGAAGACCTGCTTGATCTCCGTGGTGTCACCGAGCAGGACGTCGCCGGCGATCTCCAGGTGGAACCAGCCGTCCTCGGCCTTCATCAGGTGGTAGGTGGGGTGGTTGAAGGACATGGAGCTGATCAGGGCGGGACCGTCCGGTGCGGGCCGGACCTCGCGGACCTCCCCGCCGTACGACGCGACGATCGCCCGTGCCGCGTGGACGGCGTCCTCCTCGATGATCGCGCGCAGGCTCAGGGCCGTGGGGTCGAGGGCGGGGTCGGGCTGGTAGACCCGCACGAGGCGGGCCTCGTCCAGCGACGCCAGGCGCGGTGCCGGTTCGAGGTGTACGAGTGCGGAGAGCGCGGCGGTGGCGGAGTGCCAGTCGGTGAGGGCGGCGAACAACCCCGTCCAGGTGCGGGCCGGTTGGAGGCGCACGGTGGCGGTGGTGATGATGCCGGTGGTGCCGTAGGCGTGGATGTAGGGCAGGGTGTCCGCGTCCCGGACGGTGAAGGGGGTGGCGTCGGCCGTGCAGGGCGCGACGGTCAACTCGGTGACGAAACCGTCGCTGTTGGTCTTGTGCACCAGGGAGCCGGTGCCGCCGCTGCCGCCGGAGAGGAAGCCGCCGAGCGTGGTGCCGAAGGTGGAGGGGAACATCCACAGCTCCTGGCCGAGCGTGCGGGCGTGGGCCTCCAGGTCGGACATCTTCGCCCCGGCCTCGGCGCGGATCCAGCCGTCGCCCGCGTCGAGGATGCGGCCGCAGCCGGTGAGGTCGAGCACGGCGCCGTCGGACAGCGGGATCGCCTGGCCGTAGTTGCCGGTGCCCTTGCCGCGGGGGGTGAGGGGGATGCGGTGGCGGTGGGCCAGGGCGAGGAGGCCGGGGATCTGTTCGTGCGCGGTGGGGCGCAGGACGACCTCGGCGTGGCCCGCGGGGAGTTTGGCCGAGAGGATGGGCGACATGTGGGCCCAGTCGCAGGAGGCCTTTTCCCGTGCGTCCGGGTCCCGGATCACCCCGTCGCCGCCGAGGAGTTCGGCGGCCTCGGCACAGAACTCCTCGATACCGGGGGTCGCCTGACGCTGCGTCGGATCGGGGGTGGCTGCCGCGCCTTCGTCGGCGACGAGTTCGGTGAGTGCGGTCAGGTTCGCGGTCGTCATCACTTCAGTCCGATCGAGGGGTCGATGAACTCGTCGGTCGCCAGATCGCGGGCCGTCAGCCCCGGCTTGACCTTGGCGCCGCTCTGCTCGACGAGGGGCGTGAAGGTCTTCAGGGCGGAGGCGACGCGCTTCATGTCGAAGCTGCCGAGGCTGCCGTCGGCCTCGTTGCCGAGGATGCCCAGCTTGACCATCTGCTTCGCGGCGAAGGTGCCGGTGCCCTCGGAGTAGACCCAGCCGGTGTTGTACTGCTGGACCAGGTCGCTGATGAGCTTGACGGTCGCCGAGGGCTTGGCCGCGAAATCGGCGGCCGACTGCTGCAGGACGGGGACGAGTTTCTTCAGGCAGGGGCTGAGCGAGGCCAGTTCGCCGCTGCGCACGGACAGGGACTCGGGGTAGACGTTGAAACCGACGTCGGAGAGCAGCTGGTACTTGATCGGCTTCTTCCAGGCCGCCACCTCGTGCTGGTAGATGTACGGCTCGGCGGTGGCGAAGCCCTGCTGTGCGATGCCGGGGTTGGCGACGAAGCGGGCGGGTGCGCCGTCGTAACTTCCGTCCAGCTGGCTCTTCTTGATCAGGCCCTTGGAGACCAGCAGCGAGGCGTAGGTGCTGCCGTTGACGTAGACGACCTTCTCGTTCGACTTGCCGATGTCGGCGATCGTCTTCCAGTCGGGGTGGGTGGCCGGGTCCCACATCAGGACCTGCGGGCTCTTCTTCATCAGTGCCGCGACGGCCGTGACCGGCTGCTTGACGGACGCCGAGATGGCCACGTCGGTGGTGACCGTGCCGAGGGTGATGCTCTTGTCGACGTACATCTGCGAGGGGACGCTCTGGTAGCCGATAGCGGAGCCGCCGGCCCTGACCTGGATGTCGACGCCGGTGTCCTTGCCGCCGATGACCAGCGGTCCGGTGACCCGCTTCTTATCGCTGTCGACGGTGTAGCCGGGGCCGACGAGGTTGTAGAGCGGGCCGTGTTCGGCCTCAGGCTCCCAGTCGACCTGGACGACGACCGTCTTGGGGCAGACGCCGGCCAGGCGCTGCGCGGCCGGGGCGGCCTGGATCTTGGTGGCGGAGCCGGTCGCGGCCGTGGAGCCGCCGCCGCAGGCGGTGGCGGATACCAGGATGATTGCGGAGGAAACGCCCGCGACGGCGACGCGTCTGGTGGAAGTGGGCATGGCTGAGCTCCCTGAGGGACGGGACGGGGGAAGGAGAGCGGGGGGTTTACGGCCGGTCGGCCGAGGCGTGCCAGGAGCCGACGGCGAGCCGGGCGACCAGGGTGAAGAGGGCGAAGACCGCCACGCCGAACAGCGAGGCAAGGATGATCGCGGCGAACAGGTCCTCGGACTGCAGCCGGGAGCGGTAGACGTCGAGCAGGGTGCCGATGCCGGGCTCGCCCTGCTTGAAGAACATGTCCCCGACGATCGCGCCGATCACGGAAAGACCGGAGGATGTGCGCAGACCGGTGAAGATCGACGGGAGCGCGGCCGGCAGTTCCAGCTTGCGCAGGCGGGACCAGCGGCTCGCGCGCTGGAGGGTGAACAGGTCGTGGTGGGTGTGGTCGACCGACTGGATGCCGAACAGGGTGTTGGCGATCATCGGGAAGAGGGCGATCAGGACGCAGACGACCACCCGGCTGGTGAAGCCGAAGCCGAACCAGAGGCCGATCAGCGGCACGATCGCGAGGATCGGCACGGTCTGCAGGATCACCGCGTACGGATACAGCGAGCGTTCCAGCCAGCGCGCCCTGCTCATCAGCACCGCCACCGTAACGCCCAGCGCGGATGCGATGAGCAGGCCGACGAGCGCGACCTGGGCGGTCAGCCACAGCGCCTGGAGCATCGGCTGCAGATGGGACCAGTCGAGGAACGACACGGTGAGGACCTGGTCGGGCGGCGGGACGAGGAACCGCCGTGCGGGGCTGAGCAGCAGATAGGTCACGGCGTACCAGACACCGACGGCCGCAGCGAGGGATCCCAGCGGAGTGAGCAGTGCGGCGGGTCGGATCCGGCGGCGCGGGGCGGTCGTCGCCGACCCGGCTTTCGACGGCGGGTCCGCCACGGGAACGGCCACGTCGGCACGGGTGGTGATGTCGGCGCTCACTGGGATCCTCCTCGCAGAGCCGCCGAGACCTCGCCGGCGATCCGGCCGAACTCGGGGTCGTAGCGCAGCTCGGCCGGACGGGGGTGGGGGAAGGGGACGTCGAAGGAGGCGGTGACACGGCCGGGACGGGCCGACATCACCACGATCCGGCTCGCCAGGAAGACGGCCTCGGTCACCGAGTGGGTGATGAACAGGGCGGCGAAGCCGGTCTCGGCGTAGATGCGCTGGAGTTCTTCCTGCATGCGCAGGCGGGTCATCTCGTCGAGGGCGCCGAAGGGCTCGTCGAGCAGGAAGAGCGAGGGCCGGGTCATGAGCGCGCGGGCCAAGGACACGCGCATCCGCATACCGCCGGACAACTGCCTGGGCAGCTGCTTCTCGAAGCCCTCCAGCCCGACCAGCCGGAGGGCTTCCAGGGCTCGTTCACGGCGTTCGGCCTTCGCCGTCCCGGCGAGTTCGGCGGGGAGTTCGACGTTGGCCAGGACGGTGCGCCAGGGCAGCAGGGTCGGGTCCTGGAAGACGTAGCCGACGGAGTCGACAGGGGCGTGGACCGTGCCTCCGGTGGCGGCGTCCAGGCCGGAGGCGAGGCGGAGCAGGGTGGACTTGCCGCAGCCCGAGGGGCCGACGACGGCGACGAACTCACCGGGCGCGACGCGCAGTTCGACGCCGGTGAGGGCGGTGGTCCCGTCGGTGAAGTGCTTGTCGACGCCCTCGAATCGCAGCGTCGCGTCGAGCGTCTTCTCGGCGGTGGTCGGCACATCAGCTCCCTTCAGTGCCACAGTCAGGAATGTTGATAGCATGAACATTGATTGTTTCCGGCCAGTGTCCTGGCCGTATCTGTTCGCCTTCGTGATCCGGGGCGTTCGTTGGGATACAGGGCGTTCGTTGCGATCCAGGCCGTTCGTCGAGTCCCGGTCAGAAGAACTCGCGGTGCACCGACGTACGGCTGACCAGCCGTCCGCCGGCGAAGACGAGCCGGTCGGGGCTGGACGCACCGAGGAGTTCCGACACCGAGTCCGCCCGCACCGCCAGAAGGTCGGCCACAGCGCCCTCGTACGGCCCCGCCGCAGGCAGCCCGAGCACCGCGCGGGCGCCCGCCGTGACCGCGTGCAGTGCCTCGTCCGGCGTGAGATGACCTGCGGTGACCAGCAGGGATGCGGTCTCCAGGGGGTCGGCTCGGCCCACGGGGTTGAAGGGGTCCCGGATGTTGTCGCCCCCGGCAGCGACCTCGACGCCCGCGTCCAGCAGCGCCCGGACGGCGGTCAGCCCGCGCGGTGTACCGGACGGGTGTCCACGGCCCTGGAGGTAGAGGTTCGTCAGCGGCAGGGCGACCACACCGATCCCCGCCGCCGCGACCTCCTTGGCCGTGCGCATCGCCTCGTCCGGTTCCATCATGCCGAGACTCACGCAGTGGCTGGCGGTGACACCGGTGGCGAGACTCCGCTCCCGCACGCTCCGGGCGAGCAGGCACAGGTCGCCCGCGTCCGGGTCGAGGGTCTCGTCGGCGTGCAGGTCGACGCCGACGTGGTGTTCGGCGGCGATGCGCAGGGTGCGTGCCAGGGACGCGGCGGGGTCGGCGGACAGGTGCGGGCAGTCGCCCAGCAGGTCCGCGCCGAGGTCGAGGGCCTCGTGCAGCAACTCCTCCGGAGCGTCGACGTGGAGCACGGCGATCTGCAGCCGTACGCGTCCCCGCAGTTGCTTCCGCAGCCGGAGCAGGGCCCGCAGACCGCGCAGCGGATCGCCGCCCGCGGTCAGGAGGTCCACATGGGACCTCACCGCCGTCACCCCGTTCGCGCACAGATCGTCGACCGTCTTCGCGGCCCGCCGGAAGACGTCCTCCTCGGTGACCTGCAGGGTGTAGGCGCGCCAGGCCTCGACGGCGGCGAGCAGGTCTCCAGCCGGTGCGCCCACGCGATCCCAGGTCAGAGCCTTGTCCAGGTGGGCGTGGGGTTCGGCGGCCGCGGTCGTGAGCAGGTAGCCCGTCAGGTCGAGTTCGTCCGGAACGGACGGCAGCAGACCGGCCGGCGCCACCCGGGCCACGAGCCCGCTGTCCGGGTCGAGCAGGACGTCACGGATGTCCCCCGCGGGCAGCCGTGCGCCGCGCAATAGCAGTGGTGGCATGTCAGTGGTCCATTCCGTGCGGCGCGGTGAGCACCGCGAACCCGTCGAAGTCATGCCGTCGTACGGCGGCGCCGAACATGTCGGTCGAGGCGTACGGGCGGGTCCGGCCGTCCCGTACGGCCGCGAAGGCGTCGGCGACCCGGCCCACGAAGTCCGCCGACTCCCGGTGGCGCAGGTTGTGGCCGAGCAGCGCGGTGGTGACGGGCAGTTCGGCGAGGCGGCGCGTGGAGCCCGCGAAGGCGCTCACGTCGGCGCCGGGCACGTGGGCGAAGAAGGTTCCGCTGATGAGGGTGTCGCCGGCCAGCAGCAGCCCGGTGGCCTGCTCCCACAGGCAGATGCCGTCCGGTGAGTGCCCGGGGGTGTGCAGGACGTTCAGGCTCCGACCGCCCAGGTCCAGTACGTCCCCTTCGCGCAGCAGCCGGGTGGGGCGTACGGCCTCGATCCGCCAGTCGGCCAGGTCGGGGACCGGCCGCACCTCGACGCGGGAGTCGGTCAGGAAGAACCCGCCGGCGTCCATGGCGTGGAACTCCTCGTAGCGTTTGCGGAGGTCGTGCGCGATGTGCGCGTACGTCTCCAGCCACTCGTGCGGGGCCGGAGCCGTGTGCAGCGCGGCTCCGTCGGCGTGTACGGCGATGTCCTCGGCGTGCGCGGCCAGGGAGGCGTTGCCGCCGCGGTGGTCGAAGTGGTGGTGGGAGTTGACGACGAGGAGCGGCAGCCGGGTCAACTGCCGGACCTGCTCGCCGATGTCGGCGATGCCCATGCCTGTGTCGTAGAGGAGGGCCAGTTCGTCGCCGAGCAGGAGGTAGCTGTTGACGTGCCCGGGCTCGGCGATGACGAAGGCTCCCGGGCCGGTCTCGGCAACCTGGAACCAGCCTGGGCGGCTCACGCGGCACCGAGCGCGTGGTACCTGCGGTCGTGGTGCACGAGCGCGGTCGGTCCGCCGGTACCGGTCACCACGTCGTCGACGGCCGCCACGATCAGATGGTGGTCGCCGGCTCGAAGGTCGCGTACGACGCTGCACAGCACCGTGTACGAGCTGTGGGCGAGCAGCATCGGCAGCCCGCTCCCCTCCTCGGCCGACCACTCAAGACCCGCGAACCGGTCCACGGTGCGGTCGGCGAAGCGCCGGGAGACGTGTTCGCCGCCGGAGTGCAGGATGTTCAGGGCGAACCTGCGGCCGTCGAGCAACGCGGGCAGTGAACGGACGCCGCTGCCTACGCCGATGGCGAGCAGTTGCGGTTGCCGGCTCAGACTCATGACGGCGGTGCTCGTGAAGCCGACCGGGCGCCCCTCCCCGGTCAGAGCGGTGACGACACAGACGCCTCCGGCCAGGGCCGCCATGGCGTCGAGGAAGGCGGAGTCGGGCGGGGAGACGACGGAACGGTCGGGTATGGCCGCGGCCATGAGGGCTCCCTGGAAGCGAGGAATGTTCATACCATCAACATTCAGGGTAGGACCCTCGTGTTTCACCGGCGTAAAACCCTCCGCCACCGTCCCTCGCACCCCAGCGGCGCACCCACCACCACCCTTTAGGATTCCTGCCATGCCGGCCCGAACCGCCAACACCACGCCTCCCGCCTCCGGAGAGACGGACGCATTGCTGCGCGCCGAACTCGGCGGCGCGATCCGGAAATTGCGCAAGGAACGCGGCCTGACCCTCGTCCAGCTCGCCGAGCGCGCCGAGCTCTCCCACCCGTTCCTCAGCCAGTTGGAGCGGGGGTTGACCCGGCCCAGCATGCCCTCCCTGCACCGGATCGCCCGCGCCCTCGGCACCACCCAGCAGGCGCTCATGGCCACGGCGTCCGTCCCGCACAGCGACGGCCCGACGGGCACCGCCCACCTGGTGCGCGCGGGCGCGGGCCTGCCCGTGACCAACACCGGCGGTACGGCACGGATGCTCGGCACGCCCGCCTACTCCTTCCATCCCGTGGAGTACACCGGCGTAGGGGAGGTGTTCGCCGACTTCTACGACCACCCCGGTGACGAGTTCGTCTACGTCATCGCCGGCGAGATCGAGATCGAACTCCGGACGGACGACGCGGGCGGCCTGCACCGGCTCGGCCCCGGGGACAGCATTCACTACCCCGGCGGCACCTCCCACCGCTGGCGCGCCGTCGGCGACGGCTCACAGGTCCGGCTGCTCACCGTCCAGAACGCGACGGGCGAGGCCGATCACCACGGCTGAGCACACCGCACGCCGGATCACCCGGCTCACCTGGCCGAGCAAGCCGTTGTGACGCCGCGCCCATGCCGACGCCCATCGCGCTGCCTCAGATCAACGAGACAGCCTTGAACTGCCCCACCGTATGGACTCCAGTCTTGGTGAGTGCTGTAACCGGCAGCCGGGATGGTGTCGTTCTCGCTATCGGCCACAGGCCGTTTGTGGGTGCCGAATCTCAGCTCTTCAAGTTCCAATAGCCGACGGGGTCCATGTCGGCATCAAGGTCGAGCTCGCACCAGGGCACTTCCGACCATGCCTGGTTGGCGCCCACCCTATGGGCCCGCTGCGGTTGGCGGACCGCACAGGTCTCGACACCATCTTCGCTGTGGCGGAGTCCTTGAGGCGGAGTTCCGTGAGCAGCATCTGGCACCGTTGCTGTCACGCATGGTCCAGGCCGGCCACCACGTCCGGAAGAGCGGCGTCGGCTTCTACACGTACTCCACCGCCGCTGCCGCATAGGCAGAGAATTTCGGTGGAATTGCCGTCGGTCGGGTCGGAGCTCACGACACCGCGGCAAGCCGTCCGAACTGGCCGCGATGGAAGAGCAACGGCTCGACATCGTGAGCTGCTTCAAGGGCTCGCACGTCACCGAGCACGATGAGATGATCTCCGCCGGTGCGCACTGAGTTGATCTCACACTCGATCCACGCGCAAGCGCCCGTCAGGCACGGCGCGCCCAGTACGCCGCGCGACCACTGGACTCCCGCGAACTTGTCAACGCCGGAGAGGGCGAACTGCCGCGCGAGAGCCTCCTGGTCCGCAGACAGGATATTGACGCAGAACCGTCCGGTCGCTTGGATGCGTGGCCAACTGGTCGACGACCGTCCGGGCAGGATCAGCACCATCGGCGGATTGAGGGACAGCGAGGAAAAGGACTGACAGCTGAACCCGGCAGGGCCGTCCGAGTCCGATCCGGTGACCACGGTGACTCCGCTGGCGAAGTGGCCGAGTACGCGGCGGAACCGCACCGCCTGCGCATCGGAGGGGGACGTGTTACCCGAGTCCGTGCCCACCCGCTGGAGACGGGTGCGGACGAACCGGCGCTCGGCGTCGGTCCAACCCTTGTGCTGCGCGTCGTTGAGCATGGCATCCCACCGGGGCAGAATGTCCGGGTCGGCCACAGTGGACACCATCCGATAGAGGGCCCCCACTTCGAGCATGACGGCACCGTCGTCCGTCAGGTAACCGAGGCCGGCGATCCTCAACTGTTCGGAGTCGGCAGCAGCGTGCGGATTCGTCGATTCGACGTGCAGTCGTGTGAGATCCCCTCCCTCACGTACGGCCACCCCGATCGGGCTGATGTCGATGATCACAGTGTGCTCTCCTCACATCCGGACTCGGGGCGCGTCGCACCGGGCAGTATTCGCCCGTACGCTCCGAGGGACTCCAGCCGATCGTCACTGTCACGAGAACGTCCACGATCACTTGGTCCTGCTCGACACGGCACACCTGATGGATCTCGCCGGGCCCTCGATCCTGCCGACGACGACGTCTCCATCGGCGAGAGATGCGGAGGCTTGCGGACGAGCCCGCCCCCAGGGCGGACGCGCAGGAGTCAGCAAGCTCCTCGAGCGTCGTCAGCCATGCCTCGACCGGCCCGTACCCCGGGTAGTACTTGCAGCGACAGAACTGCGGTGCCGGCCCGCCCATCCGCACGACGCGCACGGAGTGGTCCTGGCCGAGTGCCAAGCAGGCGCTATGGGACCGTGCGTCCACCGCGACGCTCGCCTCCCGCCCGATGCCGACGACCCGCTCGATCTCCCAGCCCACCGAGCGGCCTTCCAAGCACCGGTTTTGCGCACGTCCAAGCCCCTGCCGCCCCGTCCGGCCCGGTCTCGGTCAGGGACGCGTGTCCTACCACCGAGGCGAGTCGCATCGGCAATCCCTTGTCTAGTGGTTAGGGACGATCCAAACATCACCGGAGAGAGCCAGTCAATAGAATATCGAGATTTTTAAAGACCTGCGATATCTACCCTCTTGCTGGCGAGGGGTCTCGTGACCCACTTCCGCCAGGCGGGCGTCGCCCGTCGACAGTGCGGGACCAAAGCCGGCTGCTCGCGGGCTCGGCCGCGGTTTGTTCACCAGCAACGTGAAGTGCCAGGACTCCGATGCCACAAAGGCAATGCCGGAGCGGGACGCCTCCGATGACGCCCGGAACGTGGCCCGAGAGCCGAGGTGCAGATCACTCCCCTGCCGGTGGCGGCCTGGCCCTTCACGATGATCCGGCTGAGGCTTGGGATCTTCGCGGATACCGGTACACGAT
Source organism: Streptomyces griseorubiginosus (assembly GCF_017614965.1). GTDB lineage: Bacteria > Actinomycetota > Actinomycetes > Streptomycetales > Streptomycetaceae > Streptomyces > Streptomyces griseorubiginosus_B. The sequence goes on from NZ_WVUG01000032.1 coordinate 28,551, forward strand.
GCAGGTCATCACCGCGCAGTTCTGACCCTCGATCACCTTTGGGTCGACCACCGCCTCCCGACGAGTAGACCTTCGGCATGCGCACGCTGTACGCCGGTACACACACGTCGGCCGTCGGGGTTCTACCGCCTTCTGCCCCGACCGCGCCGCACCAGGGCGAACCTGATGGCGGGCGGCCGCCCTCTCGATCTTTGCCGGGAAGGCCCCTAGACATCCGGGGGGAGATCCCTCCCGCGAGGATCGCAGCCTTGGCGGCTGCGGGAAACATGCTCTACGAACGTGCCACAGGCCCGTAGGGCACACGCAGTCGGCCGATGGCCGGTGCGCCGGCCTGTACGGCCAGTCGAACAAATATCGATATTTCGACCCGACTTGCCGTCCCACCCGAAGGGTCCAAGACTTCATGCGAGACGCCAAAAATATCGCGAGTTTCTTGACATCTCGATGTCACGGGTGTTTCGGTGTTGCCTGATACGCCGGTCTACCGGCCGTGAAGAAAGGGGCGTGGCGGGCATGGCAACGGTGCCGACTCGGCGCAAGACATGGGGGACAAACCCGGACAATGCGGTGATCGTGGAAGTGGCGATCAACGGCGGAAGGCCCAAGGCGGCCAATCCCCGTGTTCCACGCACCCCGGAGGAGATCAGCCTCGACACGCTGGCCTGCCTGGAAGCAGGGGCGTCGATCGTGCACAACCACAACGACGACCCGAACTTCGGGGGTACCGGGCGGCACGACGCGGAACCCTATCTGGCGGCGTGGCGGCCGGTACTGGCGCAGCGGCCGGATGCGATCCTCTACCCCACGATGGAAGGCGGCGGGACCCACACCACCATCAAGACACGTACAGCACACCTGGAAGAACTGGCAGCCGCAGGGGTGCTGAAGATGGCCATCGTGGACATGGGTACCACCAACATGGGGGGCCTGGACGAACGCGGTGTGCCCACCGCCTCGGATGATCTGTTCATCAACACCAACGGCGACGCCCACTACATGTTCGACCTGTGCCGTCGCCACCAACTCGGCCCCAGTATCGGCATCATCGAACCCGGCTCGATCAGGGTTTTGCTCGCCTTCTGGCGCAACGGGCTGCTGCCCCAGGGTGCCATGGTCCGGCTCATGTTCGGCGGCGAGAACGCCCTGTGCGGCCTGCCCCCCACACCTGCCGCGCTCGACCTCTACCTCGAGCTCCTCGAACCCACTGGCCTGCCCTGGAGCGTGGCCATCATCGGCGGCAATCCTCTGGACCTCCCTCTCGCCGCCTACGCCCTGGAGCGCGGCGGTCACCTACGTATCGGACTCGAGGACAACCCGACGCCGACCGGCTCCAACAGCACCCTTGTCCAGCAGGCTCTCGACCTCATCAACACGACTTCTCGGCCACTCGCCACCACCGCCGTGACGAAGACCGTCCTTGGCCTCCCGGAGACACGATGACCACTGCGAAGGATCACTACTCGGCCGAGCAGCGCGCACTGGAGGAACAGCTCGCACACGAGTGGGCAGGTTGGCCGGACGAGTACCGCGCGTTCCTGGAAGCCCATTTCCTGGCCGTGCTCTCCACCGGCCGACGAGATGGCTCGCCCCAGGCGTCAGTAACCGGATACCTGCTTGATGACGACGGCGACCTGATCATCAGCACGAAGTCCTACACCGCCAAATACCGCAATGTCCTCCGCCAGCCGCGGGTCAGTCTGGTCGTGCTCGACGGCCGGACGTCCCTGGTGGTCTACGGCACCGCCACGGTGGTGGAACAGGATCCCGAGCGGAACGAACTGACGGCCAAGATCTTCGCCCGCGCTGGCGCCCCTGTCCCCGAAGACCCCAGCCGCGTGGTACTCCGTGTACGGCCACGGTCGTTCGCGTTCCACACCTGAGTCCAGCGGTTCCTGATCGAGGGTACGCACGTCGCTTGCCTGAATGGGCGATGCCCCGGCCCGCGGGCACGGCTCGCCGGAACATCGTCGTGCGGATGTCCACGGTCGTACCCAAGCGGCGCGGAAGGGCTCTGCAGAGGAGGGGAAGCGCCCCTTGAGGAGGTCGGCGGCACCGCGAGGGTGACGCGCCCCCGGAGTTCGCGCGGCGCGTCGTCCACCACATCCTCCTCGGCCCGAGGGCTCCGGCGATCTTGTGTCCGCGCGACCGGATCAACGAGGGCAAACCATCGGAGCTTGCACTGCCGGGCCCCCGGTCCCGTCGCTCGTCGCCTCGGTGATCGCGGGGCGATCGGAGTGGCACTGTGACATGGAGTGCCCCTGCCAGGGGAGTCAGCTGGCTGTGTGAGCCCCGACCACCAGGCTGGCGTCAAAATATCGATATCCTATTGACCTATCGATAGGCGCTGATAGTCTCGCAAGCGGAGTGAATGGCTCAGTTCGAAGTCATGACGCCGGACGACGAAGAACGAATCAATCCCGAAACCCAATCAATTGACGGAGGTCTGTGATGTCTCAGGTTCGCGAAAAAGTTCACAGCCGAGGTGCAGGGACCACCGCGGATCCCGAGCTGGTGGCTCGGGCCTCGAACCTGGTTCCGCTGATCCGTGAACACGCCGAAGAATCGTCAAAGCAACGGCGGATCGTTCCCGAAGTGGTCGATGCGATTCAAGTCGCGGGGTTGTTCGGACTGCTGGTGCCCGAGCGTTTGGGCGGACTCGAATCGAACATGACCACGCTCCTGGAGTGCGTCGCTGAGATCGCCCGCGGAGACGGTTCCACTGGGTGGGCCTATGCGATCGCGACTGCCGCCAGTTGGAGTTTCACGACTTTCTCTGACATGGCTCAGCAAGAAGTCTTCACGGACACACCCGTAAGGGGATGTGGCGTCCTCGGGCCTGCGACCAAGGCCGAGCGGGTCGAAGGCGGTTACGTGGTCAGCGGTCGCTGGCCTTACGCATCGTCTTCCTTCGCGGCAAGCTGGGGTCAGTTCGGGCTCATGCTCGAAGACGGTGATTCAGTAACTCTCGGCCAGGCGCTCGTGCCGTCCTCCGCATGGCGGATCGAACCGACGTGGATCGTCGCCGGCATGGAGGGTACGGGCAGCGACACTGTCGTGGTAGAGGACTATTTCGTTCCGGACCACCGGATCCAAAGCCTGCGGGACATGAATGACGGGAATTTCGCCACGTCGCATCGGGCGGACGAACAGAACTCCCGAATCCTCTGGGGTGCGGGCGCCTCGCTGCCACTCGCGTGCGCACACCTCGGCCTTGCCCGGCACGCGCTGGAGGTCACGCTCGAGCGACTGCCGAACAAGACCGTCCCGTACTCCATCCACGGCCAGGCCAAGAACTCTCCGGTACACCAGCTCGCGGTGGCGGAAGCGGCTTGCCGTTTCGACCAGGCCGAGTTGCTTTTGCGGCGAGCGGCCACGTCGACCGACCAGTCGGCCGCCGACGGCATCACGCCGACCGCCCTCGAGCGACAGCGCACCTGGGTCGACATGGCAGTGGCCGCCCAACTGGTCAGGGAGGGGTTGGACGAACTGATGACCGCCAACGGGTCATCGGCGTTCGCCCAGTCCAACGTGCTCAATCGCATCTGGCGCGACTCCGCCGTCGGCTCCCGCCACATCATCATGACGCCCGGAGGACAGAAGGCGGCTTACGGCGCCTTGCTGCTGGGCGCCGACCTTCCGCAGCCTTTCTGACCCTGATGCATGCGGGGTGGTGACGCTCGCCGAGCAGGCCGACCACCGCGAAACGATGGGCCGACCGCTACCAGTTGCTGGGATGAGCCGATACGGTACGACCGCTCCAGCCGCCTCGCCTCCACCGCTCACCGCATTCTGCGGGATCACCGCTTGCCTCCGCCGGCAAGCCTGGACCGGGTCACCGGCCGACCGGTCCGCCGTTACGAGCGCACACGCCCCGGCGAGCTGGTCCACATCGCCGTCAAGAAGCTCGGCCGCATCCCCGACGGCGGCGGGCACAAGGCACTCGGCCGGGCCGCCGGCCGCGCCAACCAGGCCCGCGCGAGCCATGGTTACCTCTACCCGCATACCGCCATCGACGACCCCTCCCGCCTTGCCCACACCCAGCATCTCACCGACGAAACGGCCCCGGCATGCGCTGCCTTCCCGGGGCCCGGGCCACCGCCCACGGGATCGGGACCACGACCGTGGCGGACGCGAGCTGGTGCAAGAACCCGCACGCAAAGGCCCGACGACGGCCACCAGCCGGCCCGCGGTCGGCTGCGTGGTCTCGTGGTGGACCCCGGCCGCTCCCCCGCGCTTGTTCTGTCTCAACCGCAGCACACAGTCAGGGGTGAGTGGCGGATGGCTCTCCCTCGCGGAGCCGACCCGTGTCGTGACACGTGACCAGGCATGCGGACCGTGGGTCGAAGACAATGCGGCTGCGCCACACCGACGGAATGGAACCGCTTCCTCAGACCGACGCCGCCTTGCCTTCACCCGTGCCGCCGCGGGACACGAAGGACCGGACATGCACCTCGGCCTCGGCTCCCCTCATCGCCTCGGCGATCACACGGGCCTCCTCACGGCCGGTCTGCTCTCGGGTCAACTGCCAAGACCGCAGGAGCCGCTTGGTCTGACCCAGGGCATGTGCGGGACCCGCCGCGAACCGCTCTGCGAGCTGCACCGCCCTCGCGTCCACCATCGCCTCGTCCGCCGTCTCGGTGATCAACCCCCACTCCCTGGCCTCCGCCGCGGAGAGCACTCGGCCGGTCAGAGCCAGTTCAAGTGCACGTTGCTGCCCTATCGCCCGGGGCAGGAGGTACGACACGCCGCAGTCGGGCGTCAACCCCACGTCGGCGTACGCCATGAGGAACCTCGTGGAGCGGGCAGACACGACCACGTCACAGCTCAGCATCAGTGCCAGGCCCGCACCAGCCACGGCCCCCCGGACCGCGGCGACCACAGGTTTCGACAGCCCCGCCAGCCTTTGGAAGACGTCGTCGAGCGTGGTGGCGAGCTCGTGGACGTACGCTGCCCGGTCAGGCACGGAGGCCATCGCCGCAACGTCTCCGCCGGCGCAGAAACGCCTTCCCTCGCCGAGCATGACGACCGCTCGCACATCGGACGCGTTCGCCCTGTCGACGGCTGCCCCGAGGGCGTGCGCGGTCGGCAGATCGATGGCGTTCGCTCTGGTCGGCCTGGCAAGAACGATCCGGGCCACGCCCCCCTCGCATGCGCAGTGAACCAGGTCCGTCATGTGATGTCCCTTTCTCGGGCGCCTGGGGGGCCATCGAGAAGATGAACGCCGCGCCACCCGCTCGCCCCCTTGTCAGTTCCGGGTGCATCGCGGTTGCCGCAGTGCCCAGTGCCCAGTGCCACCGCGACACCGTCGGACACCACCGTCAGGACTTCGGCGAGGGCACCTCCGAAGTCACGGAGGGAGGGACGTCCGATCACCGTCACCGAACCGTGAAACCTCGCACGGGCGAGCGCGTGGAGATGTCCCGAGCGCTCGCTTCGTCGCCGCGTGCTTCGCACCGCGACGGAGCGGGCACGTGTCATCCGACATCCACCCTGGCCACGCGTACGGACGACGGATTCGCAGGGCATTGCACGCACGTCGAGCCCAGCTGTCCGGGCGGCACCCCGTGCGAGGATCAACGCGGCTCGCCACTGTCATCAGGCATGACAACGCTCGCCGGACCGACGAACGGTGCGTGAGCACCCAGCAGGGACTTTCGGCGCTCCCGGTAGTGCGCGAACCATGCCAGCAGGCCGGGATCGTCGACCGACCCGTGATCCGCCACGGAGTCCGGCTCAGCACCCTGCAGCACGCGTTTGACGGGGACCTCCAGCTTCTTGCCGGTGCGCGTGTGCGGGATCCCTGACACCGAGACGATGTCGTCGGGTACGTGCAACGGTGACAGCCCGACCCGAATCGCGGATCGGATCCGATCCCGCAGCGGGTCGTCGAGCGATACACCCGAAGAGGTACGCACGAACATCGGCATCCAGTAGTCACCGTCGGGCTGCTCGGCCCCGATGACGAGTGCTTCGGCGACCTCGGGCAGGCTCTCGACCACTTGGTAGATGTCACCGCTGCCCATGCGGACGCCGTTGCGGTTGAGGGTCGCGTCCGAACGGCCGTGCACGATCACCGAACCGCGATCCGTGATCGTGATCCAGTCGCCGTGCCGCCACACGCCACGGTAGGTGCTGAAGTAGCTGTCCCGGTATCGGCGGTCGCCAGGGTCGTTCCAGAAGTGGACGGGCATCGACGGCATCGGCCGCGTGACCACGAGTTCGCCCGGCCGGTCCCGGACCGGCTTGCCGTCGTGGTCCCACGCGTCCAGCGCGACGCCCAGACAGGGCGCGGACAGTTCCCCCGGCCATACCGGCAGCGTGGGGGCGGAGCCGGCGAAAGCGCTCACGATGTCCGTGCCTCCGCTGATGGACATCACCTGGACATCCGGACGGACATGCTCGGCCACCCAGGCGTTCGCGGCTGCCGGGAGCGGCGAGCCGGACGAGCCGATCGCTCGCAGGACCCCCAGATCGTGGGTCCGGCCGGGGCGCAGCCGTGCCTTCGCACTGGCGGCCAGGTGCCCAGGGCTGGTGCCGAAGAAGGTGGCTCCTGTCCGGGCGGCGAGTCCCCAGAGAACGTCCGGTCCGGGATGTGTGGTGCTGCCGTCGTAGCAGACGATGGTGCATCCCGTCAGGAGCCCCGAAACCAGGTAGTTCCACACCATCCACGACGGCGTCGTGTACCACAGGAAAACCTCGCCCGGCTTCAGTCCGTTGTGAAGGGCCAGCGCCTTGCTGTGCTCGAGCAGGATCCCGCCGTGACCGTGCACGATGCCCTTCGGCTGCCCGGTCGTGCCGGAGGAGAACAGCACCCACAGCGGATGGCTGAACTCGACCACGGCGGGGGCGAGTTGGTGGTTCCCGGAGAGCACCTGATCCCACGTGATGACGCGCCAGGAGGGCGGACGGATGCCCAGCCGGGAGATCTGCACGCTGTACCGCACGGTGGGCAGAAGGCCACGAAGCTCCTCGGCCTCGTCGTGCCGGGGATGTTCACGTCCGCCGAACCGGTACCCGTCTGCGGTCACCAGGACCACGGGTTCCAGCTGGCCGAAGCGGTTCGCCGCCGCCTGCGGCGAGTATTCCTGACCGCAACTCGCCCAGACAGCACCGATGCTCGCGGTGCCGAGAAAGGCCACGACCGTCTCGGCGATGTTGGGCAGGTAGCCCACCACGCGATCACCCGGCCGGACCCCGAAGGACCGGAGTGCCGCCGCGAAGGCCGCTACCTCGCCTCGCAGCCGGGACCAGGTGAACCGCCGCACAGGGAACGCCGCGCCGGCCTGGGGTTCTGCGACATCGATGAGGGCGATGTCGTCGGTGGCGCGGTCCCTGAAGAGACGTTCGACGTAGTTGACGGTCACGCCGGGGAACCACCGGGTGCCCGGCATCGGGTCGCTCGTGTGCACGGTGGGCCGCTGCAGACCGGAGACGATGCCGAAGTAGTCCGCGATCGCGGACCAGAAGGCGGACGGCTGAGCGACCGACCATTCCCACAGCTCCCGGTAGTCCTGTTCGACCGCTGCCGGGGCCGCGCGGTGGGCCGCACACCAGCGTGCGAACTCAGTGATCGCCGCGTCGTGTGTGGTGGGCGTCCAACTCGGCAAGGGTGTGGTCATCTCGGTTCCTGGTACCCGTTTCCGGCTACGAGGCGGTTGCGCAGTTCTCCGATGCCCTCGATGGCCGTGAGCAGGGTGGTGCCGGGTTTGAGGTAACGCTGCGGGGTCCGGGCCATGCCGACGCCGGGCGGGGTGCCGGTGAAGATGAGATCGCCGGGCAGCAGGGGACAGACCGCCGACAACCGCGCGACCAGTTGTGGTACGGAGAACACCATGTCGCTGGTTCGCCCCTTCTGCAACACCTCGTCGTCCAACGAGCAGCTCACTTCGAGATCGCCGGGATCGTCGAACTCGTCGGGGGTGACGAGGACCGGGCCCAACGGGGCGAACCCGGGATAGGACTTGCCCAGCGAGAACTGGGGAACCGGGCCGGCCAGTTGCACGGCGCGTTCGGACAGGTCCTGGCCCGCGGTCAGTCCAGCGACATAGGACCAGGCCTCCTCTTCCGGAACTCTCTCGGCACGCCTGCCGATCACCGCCACCAGCTCGGCCTCCCAGTCCACACCCGCAGTCGGCAGGACCACCGGCTCATACGGCCCGGTCAGAGAGGTGCGGAACTTGGTGAACACCGTCGGGGCGTCCGGCGTGTCGACTCCGGATTCCGCCGCGTGAGCGCGGTAGTTCAGCCCGATGGCGAACACCTGTGCCGGCCGCAGCACGGGAGAACCGAGTTCTCCGGGCTCGAACTTGCGCGCCTTGGCGGCATCTGTGCCCTCCGCCCACTCGACGAACTCGTTCCAGCGCTCGAACACCTCATCGGGATCGGCGGGGAACCGGCCGCTGCTGGCGCGCTCGACGTCGATGGCGTGATCGCCGATCAGAATGGACAGTCGGCCGGAAAGCCTGCCGATACGCATGCTCAACGCTCCTTTGGTGGACTACGGGGACGGTTCCGCTCAGGCGGTGGGCGCGTGTGAACCGGTCATCAGGCCCGCGAGGTCCTCCGGAGCGAGGAACGACGGCGGCGGAGGCGGGCCCCAGTTGTAGAGACCGCGGGCTCCACCGATGTCTTCGGGCTTCCAGAGAGCGTCCTCGATGATGCAGTCGAGATCGCTGTAGTACTCGGAGAAGTTGCCCGCCGGATCCTTGAGGTACCAGAAGAAGTTCGAGCCGAGATGATGCCGGCCCAGCCCCCACACATGCCGTTCCGGGTGGTCCTGGAGCATGCTGGACGCCCCCCGGCCGACTTCGTCGACGTCGTCGACCTCCCACGCGGTGTGATGCAGGAAGTTCAGGGGCGCCTGCTGGACGAGGACGTTGTGGTGGTCCGTCGAGCAACGCATGAAGCTTGCGATGCCGGTGATGTGGTCGCTCATCTTGAAGCCGAGTCCGTCGATGAAGAACCGCGTGGTCGCCTCCCGGTCGACCGATCCGATCACCACATGACCCAGCTTCCGCGGCCGGATCCGGTCGTTGCGGTCGACGCCGGGGGCGCGCACGTTCGCCCGGTCCGCTCGGCCGGGGGCGTTCATGGGCTCCCGCACCGCGGGTTCCTGGCGCAGTTCCGGAGCAACCTCGACCAGCACCTCGAGCGCGGAGTTCGGATCGTGGACGAGGAGCGAATCGCCGTCCCGGACACTGTCGATGTCCAGTCGGCCGAGGCTGTGGGTGATGCGGTCCAGGTCGTCCGGGTCCTGCGCTCCTACGCCGATGCGGAGCAGACGCCGGGTCGAGGACTGGGCGATCGTCAACTGCTCACCTCCGTCGCGGGTGGTGAACTGCTGCTCATGGGCACCGGGACGCGATACGGGCGTGAGCCCGAACTCCGCGTAGTACTGCGCCGTCTCGGCCACGTTCGGCACGCCGATGGTGATTGAGGTCAACCGATGCAAGGACATAGAAACCTCCGGACACTCACGACGTTGCTTCGTGTCACGAGTATCTAGGCCTACTACTGAGAACTCAAGGGATTATCGATAAAATCGCGACCCCTCGACGATACCCTGGATCGACAGCTCCAGCGCTCCCAAAGGTGCGATACAAATGGGACTTCTCGATATTTTCTGTTTTTGTTGCTGTCAGCGGCTAGACTGGTGCACGTGACTGCGAAACCCACATCCTCCAGCCGTACCGAAGAGGTGTTCGAGGAACTGCGGGCCGACCTGCTCGGCGGCCTGATGGAGCCCGGACAGCGCTTGAAGCTGACCGTACTGAGCAGCCGGTTCGGCGTCAGTCAGTCCGTGGTACGGGAGGCGCTGACTCGCCTTGCCGAGCAGGGCTTGGCCGTGTCAAGTCCACAGCGCGGGTTCAGTGTGCGACCGCTGTCCGTAGCCGATCTCTCCGACCTGACCAGGGTGCGGGTGCAGATCGAGTCGCTGGCCCTGCGCCAGTCCTTCGAGCTGGGTGACCTGGCCTGGGAGACGCAGGTACTTGCCACTCACCACACACTCCAGCGCACCCCGGTGACACGGCCCGACGGCAGCGTCCACGACGCATGGTCCACCGCACACCGCGAGTTCCACCGCGCACTGCTGGCCGGCTGCGGAAGCCCGCACCTCGAGAACATCGCGACATCGCTCCGCGACGGTGCCGAACTGTACCGGCGGTGGTCCTGGATGCTTACCGACGACCACCTGCGCGACCTCGCCGCCGAGCACCGACTGCTCAAGGATCTCGCCCTGGACCGCGATGCGGACCGCGGGGTCGAGGCCCTCGCCGAGCACATCGAGCGGTCTACGCGCGACCTGATCGCCTACGCCACGGAACACGGGCTGGACAGTGATTCCCCCGACCCCGTCGGCACCGGCCCGGTCGCGCGTCACGGACGTCCGCGCGAAGAACCCGGTTCACCGTCCTCCGCCTGACCGTTCATCAGCTGCGCGACCTTCCGGCCGGGACCCAGATCCCGGCCGCCGCGCACATTGACACGAACCGGGCACGGAGCTTGCCGACAGGGACGCCGCAGACGAGCTGACGGAACCTCCTGCGTCGGCCGTACCTTTCCGGCGTTCTGGAGTGGGGACGTCGAGGTCTTCGATCGCGATGGCCTGCACGCCCGTGGCCATGGGCCGGTGGAGGAGGCGTTGGTGTCAGTGCCCTGTCACACCAGTAGCGAGCAGTCCGTTCACCACGATCGCTGCCAGCGACTCCGCCGTGGCCGTGAGCTGCTCCGGCGAGGTGGGCACGGGCCTGCCCATGCGCTGCGCCAGCGCCCCCTGGATGACTCCTGACATGGGAGGGATAACGGTGAAGAACAGCACGTCAAGCGGAATGGGCGCCATGCGTCCGGCGGCGACGAGCCGCTCGATGCTCGGCGTCATGAGGTCCAAGGTCGGAGCGATGTAGCGCTCGTACAGGTAGTCCAGCCGCTCGGTGTCCCGGGACAGCTCCTCCAGCATGATTCGATCCATCAGCGGGGTGCCCACGGCGGTGAGATAGAAACCGGTGATGAAGCGCCGCAGACATTCAGCGTCGTCGAGCGAGGGGTCCGGCTGCGGCAGGCGTGCCAGCTGAGCCTCCATCGCGGAGTCCACCACCGCGCGCCAGAAGGCCGCCTTGGACCCGTAACGGTCGTTGATGAAGTTGTGACTGACACCCAGTCGGCGGGCCAGCTCGCGCGCGGAAGCACCCTCGTAGCCCAGTTCCGCGAAGGCCTCCAGCCCGCGTCGCAGGATCTTCTCCTCCTCGGGCACCGCGGGGGTGCCCGCACCGGGACGCCCCGGCCGTCGAACGGATTCGGCTCGTGCTCGCACTGTGGCCTCCAAGACTGTGTGCTCGTTCCTGCCTGCCTGCGTGCCTCCCGACACGGCCGGCCCGGGATCACCTGGTGAACCCGAGAACATCTTACTTGACAGGTGTCAGAATCTCGCTAGTCTGACATGTGTCAGAAATCGGGGACCTGCTCTTGAGCAGCCACTTCCCTGGAACTGATTCCGCGGACCCCGCACGAGCCCCTCTCCCCCACCTCGCGGCCGGACGCCGCACCTGCTCGAAAGCGAGAACCCCATGGACGCGAAGCGCACACACCCGAAGGCTTCCCAACATGCGGTCGACCTGGACGCCGCATGCCGTCAGCGGCGCGCCAAGGCCGACCACGTGGTGACCCTGCTCACCGCCGGGGATCCGCTCGCCGATGCCGTCATCGCCGAGCTTGACCTTTACGGCCCGCAGGCCCGAAACGCCCTCGATGCCGGCCTCAGGCACGGATTGACGAGTGTGGACCGGCCGCTCCCCGCGGCCGTCACCGCGCTGCTGCGGGAAGTGGAGGCCACCCCTGCATGGGTGGACCCGTTGCTGCTCCACCGGGGCGATGTCGTGAGCCAGTCCGTGCCCCCCATGTGGTTCGCGCTCTGCTCGATCACCTGCGCGCTCGCGTACGGCTACGCCTCCCCGGCCACGGCGCGCGTGCTGGCCGGAACAGGCAGGCCGGAGGACACGGCCGCACGCCGGCTCGCGGAGACCGGGGTGTGGGTGCGCCAGACCATTCGGCCGGGAGGACTGCTGCGCGGACGTCCGGGGTACGTGGCCACGGTCGAGGCGCGGTTGGCCCATGCCCGCACGCGGGCCACGTCCCTCACGGAGTGGGACCGGGGTGCCCGGGGCCTGCCGGTGGGGCAGCTCGACATGGCCCGCACCTGGCTCGGCTTCACCCTCGTCGCCTTCCAGGCGCTCACGGCCGTGGGCATTGACATCAGCCCCGAGGAGGAGCGGTCCCTCTACCGGTACTGGTCGTATGTCGCCCATCTGCTGGGGCTCGACGAACGCCTGCACCAGGACGTGGTCGACCACGCCGGCGCCCGCCGACTGCGGCACCTGCTGGACAGTCTGACCGCCGCACCCGACGAGAATTCGACGACCATGACCGCCGCGATGGCCGGTGCGCAGGCCCACTCGATGGCGGAGGCGCCGGGCGCAGTCCTGTCGGAGGAGCAGCTGCGCCATCTCATCGACAGTGTGCTCCGACAGGCCTGCGGGGAGGAATGGGCAGTCCGCCTGGGCATCCACGGCACTCCCGCCGACCTCGATCTCATGCCGCTGATCAAGCAACTCAATCGGCAGGCCCGCCACTGGCAGACCTATTCCTCCGCCTCCGCCCAAGAAGCCCGTCGTCGGTCGCTGGAGGGATCCCGGCCCGAACTGAGGGCGGCCGCCCTTGCCTGCGACACCTCCTGCCGGCGTAACGCGGGAGCCGTTCGTCCGGAAGCCTGGGCGGCCTGATTCCCCCGCGCCGAAAAGTACCTGTCGGTGCACCAAGCACCGACCGCAGAACGTGACGAGCTCCGACGACGCAGCCGTCCGGCACCACACCACCGCGCGCTACGCCCCTCTGTCCCACCACTCCTGGAGTTTCGGCATGCCGAAAACCGCCCGAGACACGGCCGGCACGGCCACCGTGTCCTCCCTCCCGTCCGCCGACGCACCGCCCCGCCACCGCTGGTGGATCCTCGCCGTCATCGGCGTTGCCCAGCTCATGGTCGTCCTGGACGCGACGATCGTGAACATCGCCCTGCCCTCCGCGCAGAAGGACCTGGGCTTCTCCGACGGTGACCGGCAGTGGGTCGTCACCGCCTACGCCCTTGCCTTCGGCAGCCTGCTGCTGCTAGGCGGCCGTATAGGCGACCTGTTCGGCCGCAAGATGACCTTCCTGGTCGGCCTCGTCGGCTTCGCCGGTGCCTCCGCCGTCGGAGGTGCCGCGACCAGCTTCGAGATGCTGGTTGTCGCGCGTGCCGCGCAGGGCGTGTTCGGCGCGCTGCTCGCCCCGGCCGCCCTGGCCCTGCTGACCACGACGTTCACCGACGCCAAGGAACGGGCCAAGGCCTTCGCCGTCTACGGCGCCATCGCCGGTGCCGGCGGCGCCATCGGACTCCTCCTCGGCGGCCTGCTAACGGAGTACCTCGACTGGCGCTGGACCCTCTACGTCAACCTCGCCTTCGCCGTCGTCGCCTTCACCGGTGGTGCCCTCCTGCTCCGGCGCACGACCCGCGACAAGAGCGTCACCATCGACATTCCCGGCGCTCTCCTCGTCTCCGGCGGACTGTTCTGCATCGTCTACGGCTTCTCCAACGCCGAGAGCCACGACTGGAGCTCCGTGGCGACCTGGGGCCTGCTGCTCGCCGGAGCCGTCCTGCTCGCCGCGTTCACCTGGTGGCAGACCCGGTCCACCCACCCCCTGCTGCCTCTGCGCGTCCTGCTCGACCGCAACCGCGGCGCCTCCTTCATCTCCATCCTCATCACCGGCGCCGGCATGTTCGGTGTGTTCCTCTTCCTCACCTACTACCTGCAGCAGAGCCTGGGCTACACCCCCGTCAAGACAGGGCTCGCCTTCCTGCCCATGACCGCCGCGCTCATGATCGGCAGTACGGTCGCCACCAGCGTGCTGATACCCCGGATCGGCCCCAAGCCCGTGGTACCGCTCGGCATGGGCCTGGCGGCGGCAGCGATGGTCTGGCTGACCGGCCTCGACCTCGGCAGCAGCTACACCACCGATGTCCTGCCGCCGCTGCTGGTGGCGGGATTCGGACTCGGCCTGGTGATGTCCCCGGCCATGAGCCTGGCCACGGCCGGCGTGGACGCCGAGCACTCCGGTGTCGCCTCCGCCACCGTCAACGCCATGCAGCAGGTCGGCGGCTCCATCGGAACGGCCCTGCTCAACACCCTCGCCACCAGCGCCGCCACCGACTACCTCGACGGCCGCAATCCCAAGGACCCCGCCGTCCAGGCCCAGGCCGGCCTGGAGGCCTACTCCACCGCCTACGGGTGGTCGGCCGTCTTCTTCGCCGTCGGCCTCGTCGTCAGCGTCATCCTCTACCGCCGCGGCGTACCCGCCACCGATCCCGACGCGGCGCCCGTCGTCCACATGTGATCCGCGCACTGTCCCTCGAGAAGTCCCTACAGCGCCCGATCTTCAAGGAGGAGTCCTGTGAGAGCCACCACGCGAACGCGCCTCGCCGTCGTCGTCGCCGGTGCCACCGCCACCGCACTGCTGGGTGCGGCCGTCCTGCCCATCGCGCAAGCAGCGGAGCAGGACAAGGAAAGCCGCACCCCCCACGTTGTCAACGAGGGGATCCCGAGCACGCTGGACCCGGCCACCGACCTCGGCGCCCACACGCTGAGCTCCGACCCCTCGGACAGCGAGTCGATCTTCGCCACCAGCTGGGTGAAGGGCGGCGGCCACGAGTTCGGGATCACGCTGAGTACCGCGACCCTCCCCAACGTGGGCCAGAACGTCATCAGCGTCAGCGTCACCGATGTCACCACCGGCTGGTACAAGGGCTACCAGGTCCCTGTCGACACAAAGGACCTGTACTGGGGCAAGACCGGACTCGACATCAAGACGCCCGACATCACCTGGAAGGGCACCGCGCAGAACATGACGGTGAAGGCGAGCACGCCGTGGGGCTCCGTCGACGTCAACCTCAAAGCCGCGGGACCGGCCTTGAAGGCGGCCGGCACCGGGTCCTTCCCGCTGTACGGCAAGACGAACTACGAGTACGCCCTGCCGTCCATGCGGACCACCGGCACCCTCTCCGTCCAAGCCAAGGACTACCAGGTGTCCGGGCAGACCTGGGTGGACCGGCAGTGGGGCCCTTACGACATCACCGACACCTCCTCGCGCTGGACCTGGATGCCCATTCGCCTCCCGGGCGGCGACAAGCTCCTCGTGTGGGACTCCGTCAGCGACAAGAAGGGGGAGAACGCCTGGGCCACGGTCATGCACAGGGACGGCTCCTACGAGCTGGCGACGGTCGAGCCGGTCGCCAAGGGTGCCCACCGGATCTGGACCAGCCCCGCCACAGGCAACGCCTACCCCACTCGCTGGAGCATCGACATCCCCGCGCTCAGGACCCACCTCGCCGTGCGCGTCACCGGCACCGACGCCCAGGAATTCACCGGCGGTGCGGGCGCCCGCTACGACGGCACGGCCGCCTATTCCGGCACCTTCGAGGGCAAGAAGGTCGACGGAGTGACCTACGCCGAGATGGTCGGCCACTGGCCCGCATCCTGACACCGTCATCCGCCCGGCACCAGAAGGCGCCGAGCCCGCACCGCGGCCGGCCTGACATCCCCAGGCCGGCCGCGGTGCGCCACGACCGGCCATCGGCCTCAGCCGAAGTCCTCCCGCAGCCGCGCCGGGACGGCGGCCCGGTTGCCGTGGCGATCAGCTGCTCGGCGCGGGCGACGAACGCCGACAGGCCGCCCGCGTACCGGTTGATGTACGTACGGTGAAATCGGAGCCACCGCCTGCTGCGGCAGCCACCAGGCCCTGTTCCACTCCCCACACACTGGCAACTTCGTCACTGGACGCGCCGATGCGACCGGCCCCAGCCGTTGGCGTCTCTTCCAGTGACCGCCGACCAGGCTTATCGCCGCACGAGTCGGTGTCGCGAATGACGTGCCAGCCCAGGCCAGTTCGCTTCAGCGCGGTTTGAGAGGAGGTTTGAGTCAGCTCTGAGTGTGGAGTCGACTGCCTCAGCAGTCAGTCAGGCGTCGGCGAGCCGTGCAGGTGCCTGGTCCGGCGGTCAGTTCCGTACCGTCGGGGAAGACAACGGTGGCGGAGGCAGTGGGCGGAACGTCGACGGTGATGTCCAGTTCGTCATCCGCCACGCGCCACTCCACCGCGATGGTGCCGCGCGGGCTGTCGAAGGTGCCGCGCGCCCAGTCGACCGACGCGTGGGGCACGGGGGCGACGACGAACCGTTCCCAGGCCACCGAGTTCGCCGCCTGTCGCAGGCCGAGGGTGTGGGTGTGCAGGAACTGGATGACGGCGCCCTTGCTGTAGTGGTTGAGCGAGGCGTGCGCGTTGCCGTCCTCGTCGACGCCGTCCCACTCCTCCCACACCGTGGTGGCACCGCGGTCGAGCATGCCGAGCCAGGAGGGCGAGGTGCGCTGGAGGAGCACCCGGTAGGCGAGGTCGGCGTGGCCGGTGTCGGCGAGGACCGGCAGGAGGTGGGCGGTGGAGAGGAACCCGGTGCCCAGGTGGGTGCCGGCCTTCTCGATGAGCTCGGTCAGCCGCGCGGCGACGGCGTCGCGCAGCTTCTCGGGCGCGAGTCCGTAGGCGAGGGCGCGGACGTAACTCGCCTGGGTGTCGACGGTCGTACGGCCGGTGTCGTCGAGGAACTCCGTCCGCCACGCCTCCTTGATCCGCTCCGCCAGTACGGTGTAGCGGGCGGCCGCGGCCTCGCGGCCCAGGATTCGGGCGATCCCGGCGAGCGTGACGGTCGAGCGGTACAGGAACGCGGTGCCGACCTCGCCCTTGTCGGTCTTCATCCAGGCTTCGGGGTCGTCGTCCGTCGATGCGACGGGCGAGCCGTCCTCGGTGCGGGGTTTCGGCTCGGCCCACTCGCCCCAGTGGAAGGAGCCGTCCCAGATGAACTCCTCGTGCGGCAGGGGCACTTCGGAGCGGGCCACGCGGGAGGGGTGGCGGGCGGTGCGGGCGGTGGCGAGCGCCCAGTCCACCCAGCGGACCATCGCGTCCCAGTTCTCGGCGAGTACCTGCCGGTCGCCGTAGGTCCGATACAGCTCCCACGGCACCAGCACGATGGCGTCGCCCCAGCCGGCAGAACCCGTCATCATGTCGAGGCGCTTGTCGCCGCGGAGCTTGATGCGCCGTCCGTCCGGGGAGAAGTTGGCGATGCGCCCGTCGTCGAGCTGGTCGTCGCGGACCGAACGCAGCCACTTGCGGCTGAACCCGGAGACGTCGTAGAGGCGGGCGGCGCTGGGGAGGAAGACCTGGTAGTCGCCGGTCCAGCCGATGCGCTCGCGGGTGGGGCAGTCGGTGGGGACGTCGACGGCGTTGCCGCGGAAGCTCCAACGGGCCACCTCGTGCAGGTGGTTGAGGTCCTGCTGGGAGCAGGTGAAGGTGCCGGTGGGGCGCAGGTCGGTGTGGACCACCCGCATGGTCAGGCTTGACGCGTCCAGCGGCACCTCGCCGCGCCGAATGCGGGCGTGGCGGAAGCCGTGCACGGTGTGGCGGGGCTCGAAGCGCTCGCCGGCGGCACCGGAGGAGACGGCCTCGTCGTGCTGGACGAAGACGGTCACGGGGTCGCCCGGGCGCTGGATGTCGAGGTGGGTGGTGGTGAGGTCGCCGGTGACGGGGTCGAGGTGCTCGCCGTGGTCGATGACGGTGCGGGTGCCGGCGGGGCCGAGGTCGGTGAGGGCGATCCAGCCGGAGGCGTTCTGCCCGAAGTCGGCGATCCACGCGCCGTCCGGCAGCCGGGTGAGCGAGGCGACGGGGCGGTCCTCGATACGGCGCACGGGCGGGGCCGGGGACCAGTCGATCGGTGGCGCGGTCACGGCGTCGACGAGGACCGGCCGTTCGGGGCCGCGGGCCGCGAGGAAGTCGGTGATCTGACCGTCCATCAGGTCTGCCCGGGTGATGGGGCTGGGGGCGGACGTCCAGCGCTCGTCGGTACGTATGGTCTGACGCGAGCCGTCGGCGAGTTCCAGGTGCAACTCCAGGCGGGCTGCGAGGAGTTCGCCCCACCCGGCGGGTTTGCGGAAGGCTCCCACCTGGCCGCGGTACCAGCCGTCGGACAGCACGATCTCGACCGCGTTGACGCCGGGGAGGAGGGACGAGGTGACGTCGGCTGCCTGGGCGTACAGGGTGCGGTCGTACGAGGTCGAGCCCGGGGCGAGTTCGACGGTGCCCGCGCGTTCGCCGTTGAGGAAGACCTCGTACACGCCCAGGGCCGTGGAGTACACGCGGGCGCGGACGACCTCGGCCGCGGTGAAGGTGGTGCGCAGGACGTGCGCGGGGCGGGTACCGAAGGGCAGGCGCGCGGTGTCCGGGTCGCCGGCCGGTGTGATCCAGTGTGCCGTCCAGTCCTCGTCGAGCAGGCCGGCCTCGAAGGCGTGCCAGGCGCTCCACGGTGAGATCACCGCGTCGCCGCGGGAGCGGACGCGCCAGCGGACGCGCTCGCCGCTGCGCAGGGGCGGGGCGGGCCAGGTGACGTACAGGTGGT
>NZ_WVUG01000330.1 GCF_017614965.1 Streptomyces griseorubiginosus
GATGAAGACCGCCGGGTGGGGGGTGGTGTACGGGGAGAGGGAGAGCTTGGGGCGCAGCAGGACCTGGAGGCCGGTCACCGCGCCGGAGCCGATGTCGCCGCCGACGTAGTTGGCGTTGCGGGCGGCGAGTTCGGGCGGGCCGGCGGTCGCGCGGGCGAGGACGCGGTCGCGGAACCCGGGCGCGAAGCGCTCCAGTTGGCGTTCCATGACGTCCGTGAGGTCTCCCGTCCAGCCGCTCGGCACATGGGCGTAGGCCCAGAAGACCTGCTTGCCCTCGGGGGCACGGGTGGGGTCGACGACGCTCGGCTGCACCGTGATCATGAACGGCCGGTCGGGCGCCCGGCCCTCCCGGGAGGCCGCACGCAGGGCCCTGCCGATCTCCGCGCTGTCGGCGCCGATCTGCACGGTGGTGGCGGCGCGGGCCTCCTCCGCGGTCCACGGCACCGGTCCGTCGAGCGCGTAGTCGACCTTGAAGACGCCCGGGCCGTACTTGTAGTCCGCGTAGTAGCGGCCGAAACCGGCGATGCGGGCCAGCGCGGTGGGCGAGGTGTCGAAGACGTACGCGCGCGCGGGCGGCAGGTCGTCCAGGCGCTTGACCTCGTAGTCGGTGTGCACCAGGCCGCCCAGGTCCTTGAGGTACGCGGTGAGCGCGTCCGCGATGGACTGGGAGCCGCCCCGGGCCACCGGCCATCCGCGCGCGTGCGCGGCGAGGGCGAAGACCAGGCCGATGGCGCTCGTGGCGAAGCCGCTGAGCGGGGCCATCACATGGGCGACCAGGCCGGCGAAGAGGGTCCTGGCCCGGTCGTCGTGGAAGCGGCGCGCCAGCCAGGTCGACGGGGGCAGGCCCACGAGGCCGAAGCGGGCGAGGGTGACCGGGTCGCGGGGCAGCGCGGTCAGCGGCAGGGACATGAAGTCGCGGACCAGGGTGTCCCACCGGGGCAGGAACGGCGCGACCAGTCTGCGGTAGGCCCCCGCGTCCCGCGGGCCGAAGGAGGCGGCCGTCTCGGCGACCGAGCGGGCCAGCACGGCGGCGGTGCCGTCGGTGAAGGGGTGCGCCATGGCCAGGTCGGCGTGCAGCCACTGGAGGCCGTACCGCTCCAGGGGCAGAGCGCGGAAGGCCGGGGAGTTGATGCCGAGCGGGTGCGCCGCGGAACACGGGTCGTGCAGGAAGCCGGGCAGGGTGAGCTCTTCGGTGCGGGAGCCGCCGCCGACGGTGTCGCGGGACTCGAAGACGGCCACGGAGAAGCCGCGGCGGGCCAGCTCCACGGCGGCCGTCAGTCCGTTCGGCCCCGCACCCACCACGCACGCATCGAGCATCGACGGCACCTTCGGACCCCTTCGTCAAGCGATGGCCTGGGGGTCAGGATATGCCGGGGGTCTGACACCCGGGGGTGCGGGCGGGGGATGCCGGTGCCCGCCGGTCACCGAGGTCGGTCACGCGGGTCCTTGCCGCAGAAGTCCCACCACCCTGCGGGCCGTCGCCTCGTCCCGGGCGGTGGTGAAGGGGAGGGTGTTGCCGCCGGTTATCCGGAACGGCTCCCCGGCGAGTGTCAGGTGGGCGCCGCCCGCCTCCTCGGCGAGGAGGATGCCCGCCGCGTGATCCCAGGCGGCCTCCCAGGAGAAGGCCGTCGCGTCGAGCTCACCGCTCGCTACGGCGAGGTACTCCAGGCCCGCCGAGCCGCAGGCGCGGGGGGCGACGCCGTCGGCCCACAGGCCGAGCAGGGCGTGCTTCTGTTCGTCCGTCGTGTAGTCCGGGTGGGAGGTGGCCACCTCGAGGTCCCGGCCGGGGGCGGGCGAGCCTGCGTGCAGGCGCTCGCCATCGAGGAAGGCGCCCCGGCCCCTGACGGCGACGGCGAGCCGGCCGCGGGCCGGCGCGTACGTCCAGGAGGCGAGGACCACTCCGCGGCGCGCGAGCGCGACCAGCGTGCAGAACCCGGTCTCGCCGCGCACGAACTGGCGCGTGCCGTCGACCGGGTCGACGATCCACACCGGGGCGTCGCCCTGTATCGCCTCGTACGTCGCCGGGTTGGCGTGCACCGCCTCCTCGCCGACCACTACGGAGCCGGGCAGCAGGGCGCCCAGGGTTTCGGTGAGGTACCGCTCGGCGAGGCGGTCCGCGTCGGTGACCAGGTCGTGCGGTCCTGCCTTCTGGTCGATCTCGTGGGCGGCCAGGCGGCGGAAGCGGGGCATGATCTCGGCCGCGGCGGCCGCGCGGACCGCCTCCTCCACGTCGGCCGAGCGTCGGGCGAGAAACTCGTCGATGGTTTCCGTGTCTACGATCATGTCTCCATGAGAGCATGCGTCACTGACAACGCCCGCCCGCCGGGTGGATACCCGGTGGAATCGGGATGAACTCGGGGCGTGCGAGCCGCGGCTCCTATCGGCCGACCGCGTACCCCTGCATCCCGCGCGGGTTGGCGGCCGCCGACAGCACGCCCGTCTCCGGGTCCCGGGCCACCGCGCACAGGCGGCCCTCCGACCAGGGGTCGCCGACGGTCACCCGGTGACCGCGCCGCCGTAGCCCCTCCACGACGTCCCCACCGGCGCGGGACTCCACCGTGACGCTGCCCGGCCGCATGCCGCGCGGGTGGAAGGAGCCGGGGAAGCTGTCGTTGTGCCAGTTCGGGGCGTCGATCGCACCCTGGAGGTCGAGGCCGCCGCGGACGGGCGGGAGCAGGGCGAGGGCCAGGAAGAAGTGCAGCTGCCACTGGTCCTGCTGGTCACCGCCGGGCGTGCCGAAGGCCAGCACCGGGACACCGTCGCGCAGGGCGAGGGAGGGCGTGAGGGTGGTGCGCGGACGGCGGCCCGGGGTGAGGGAGTTGGGCAGACCGTCCTCCAGCCAGGTCATCTGGAGCCGGGTGCCGAGCGGGAAGCCCAGTTCGGGCACGACCGGGTTGGACTGGAGCCAGCCGCCGCTCGGGGTGGCGGCGACCATGTTGCCCCAGCGGTCGACGACGTCGATGTGGCAGGTGTCGCCGCGGGCGGCGCCGTCGGCACCGGTCTCCGGCTCCCCCGGCACCGGTGACGTCGGATGTTTGGCGACGGTCGGCTCGCCGGCACCCATCGGGCTGAAGCCGGGCTCATCGGCGATGACCGTGTGCGCGTGCGCGCTGAGCCGCGGGGTACGGCCCCCGGGGCTGCCGGGGCGCAGTTCGCAGGAGGCCCTGTCGCCGACGAGGGCCCGCCGGGCGGCGTTGTAGCCGGCCGACAGGAGGTCTTCCAGCGGCACCTCGGCGGCGTCCCCGTACCAGGCCTCACGGTCGGCCATGGCGAGCTTGCAGCCCTCGACCAGCAGGTGGACGTAGTCGGCGGAGCCGTACGCGGGCAGTTCGGGCGGGAGCAGCGCCAACTGCTGGAGCAGTGCCGGTCCTTGGCTCCAGGGGCCGGCCTTGCACACGGTCCAGCCGTTCCAGTCGTACGTCACCGGGGCCTCGTAGGTCGCCGACCAGCCGGCGAGGTCGGTGGCCGTGAGGGTGCCGGTGTGGCGCTCGCCGCTGGTGTCGAGGGTGGGGCGCCCGGACTGCCGTATCAGCGCCTCGGCGATGAAGCCGGAGCGCCACACCTCGCGCGCCGCCTCGATCTGTGCGACCCGGTCCCCGGCGCCGGTGGTCTCGGCGATCAGACGCTTCCAGGTGGCGGCGAGGGCGGGGTTGCGCAGCAGCCGACCGGGGCGGGGGGCCTTTCCGCCGGGCAGATAGAGATCCGCCGACGAGGTCCATTCCGTCTCGAACAGCTTCCGTACCGTCTCGACGGTCGAGCCGACGTTCTCCACGGGCGCGTGCCCGTGCTCGGCGTACCCGACGGCGTACTTGAGGACGTCGGCCAGGGGCTTGGTGCCGTGGTCGCGGAGCAGGAGCATCCAGGCGTCGAAGGCGCCGGGCACGGCGGCGGCGAGGGGGCCGGTGCCGGGTACGAGGTCCAGACCCAGCCCCCGGTAGTGCGCGACACTCGCCCCGGCCGGGGCCACGCCCTGTCCGCACAGCACCCGTACCTCGCCGCCGGCCGGCGCGAGCAGGATGGGGACCTCGCCCGCGGGGCCGTTGAGGTGCGGCTCGACGACGTGCAGCACGAACGCGCCCGCGACGGCGGCGTCACAGGCGTTGCCGCCGCCCTCCAGTACGGCCATCGCCGACTGCGAGGCCAGCCAGTGGGTGGAGGACACCATCCCGAAGGTGCCCTGAAGGGTCGGCCGGGTGCGGAACCGCATGTCTCACCTCGCTGCTCGCGCACCCCGGCCGGTCCGGGGCGCGATCACACCTGCGGGACTGCCCCTACCCGTCCGAGGCGCCTACGAAGATTTTGCGATCCCCCGGGCACTTCATGAGCCGCCCTCCACCCCCACGTTCTACGCGCGTGGTGTCATGCTCACGCCTGCCACCCCCCACGTGGGCATCAACTCGACCAGGAGTCAGACATGTTGTGGAAGGTCTTCGGGCGTGCGGGAGTGGCCCTGGCGGCCGGCGCCGCCGTGATCGCCACCGCCGTCCCCGCGAACGCCGCGAGCTACTCAGCCTTCGCCTTCTCGCTCACCAACAGTGAGCCGACGATCTACGACTTCATCGACTCGGCCACCACGTCCCTCGACATGACGATGTACGAGCTCGAGGACACCACGGCTGTCAACGACCTCATAGCGCTCAAGAACAAGGGCGTCACAGTGCGGGTGATCCTGGACCGCCAGCACAAGACCGCGAACAACTCCGCGTACACGGCGCTCACCAACGCGGGTGTGGGGGTGGTGTGGTCGCCGTCGAGCTTCGTCTACACCCACCAGAAGACGATCACGGTGGACGGCACCAAGTCGTTGGTCCTGACCGGCAACCTGACCTCCCAGTACTACGCGACCGGCCGTGACTACGGCGTCTTCACCGACGACACGCGGGACGTCGCCGCGATCGAGAAGGTCTTCAACGCGGACTACGCCGGGACGTCGATCACCCCGACCGACGGCGACCACCTGCTCTGGTCGCCGACCGACTCGCGCAGCCGGCTGCTGTCGGTGATCAACGCGGCGACGAAGACGCTCGACGTCGAGGAACTCGAGTTCAGCGACAGCACGGTGGTCGATGCCATCGCCGCGCGGGCGAAGGCGGGCGTGAAGGTGCGGGTCGTCCTGGAGACGCCGGGCGACTACGCGAGCGAGGTCTCCGAGATCAAGGCGGCCGGCGGCACCGTGGTCGGCTACTCCGACCCCAACGGCTTCTACATCCACGCCAAGGCCATGGTCGCCGACTACGGGCTGTCCACCCAGGAGGTGGAGGCGGGCTCCATGAACATCAGCAGCAACTCCCTCTCCAGTAACCGTGAGTTGGGCATCATCCTCACCGGCACCGGGGTGGCGCAGTCCGTGGCCACGACCGTCGAGACGACGTTCAACGGCGACTACGCGGGCGGCACGGCGGCCTGACCCCGCACGGGCACCTGCTCATGGCCGGCGGCGCCCGACCGTGAGCAGGTGACCGCTGGCGCCCAGCAGGGCCGGCTCCGACTCGATGCGCCGCGTCGCCGCCAGGACGACCTCGCGGCGCTCCGGGTCGTCCAGCCAGTCCTCGATCCCGCCCATGAGCCAGGCGACGCCCTCCAGCCCGTACTGGCCCTCCGGGACGAGGCCGGCGTCACTGAACTCGCCGGGCACCTCGGCTGGTTGGGCGAAGTAGGCCACGGTGAACAGACCTCCTTCGGAACGGTGCCGGCCGTCGGTGCTCGCCGCGTCGGTGCGGGCCCGCTGGACGGGCTCGAAGTAGCGCTCCTCCCGGAGCAGGTCGTGCAGTCCCGCGTACCGGTTGATGGTGGCCGCGACGACCGGCCCGCCCGGCCTGACCACTCGCCGCGCCTCGGCCAACGCCCTTACCCTGTCGGCGCGTTCGGTCAGGTGGTAGAGCGGGCCGAGCAGCAGCACCGCGTCGTACGTGGCGTCCTCGTCGGGCAGCGACCGTGCGTCCCCGGACCGGGCCGTGACCCCGGGCAGCCGGGAGGCCTGCTCCACGTGCAGCGGCACGGGATCGACGAGTTCGACCTCGTAGCCGTCCCGAACGAGCCACTCCGCGTGCACCCCGCTGCCCCCGCCGACGTCCAGCACACGCGCGGGTGCCGCGGGCAGGATCCGCCGCAGGACGTCCTGCGTGCGCCAGAACTCCAGCCGGCCGGACGGCGCACCGCCGTCCCTGAGGCGGCCGTCCTCCTTGCCGCGGGTGTAGTAGGCGAGGATGTCCTCGTGGAGGGCCGGGGCGTGGGGGCGTGCCGTCTCGGTCATCGCCCCAGCCTGCTGATCGGCCGCCGGCGGCCGCAACGGGTTATCCGCCGCGCGCCACGGGCGCCGAGCCTGGTCATCGCCCGGCTGATGTGGGTCTTGGCCGTGAGCGGGCTGATGACCAGGGGGCGGCCAGCCGTGTCTCCGGCGCCGCCCTGCGGCCGTATCCCTTTCCGGAGGAGCACGCCCCCGCCTACCGCGGCACGGCGCTCGCCTTCCACTTCTCAACCGTGCCGTCTCCGCGCTGCTCGCCGAGCGGCTGCTGCCGGGCGGTGTCCGGCGCTTCCGGGCCGTCCGCGGCATCGCGGGGCGCGCGCTCGCCCGCACCGTGCGCCGCACCCCCGGAACCCGGAACGTCCCTGCCCCTGCTCGACGAACCCGGTCCCGGCCCGCACCGGGCGGCGGGTACGCCGGTCGGACCCGCCTACGCAGCCCTGCGCACAGCCTCCCGGTCGGGCGCGGGCCTGCTCGACGCGCACCACCGGGCCCTCCGCCACACGACCCTGCGGGACTGGGACGGCGCCCACCCCTCGGCGGTCCTGCGCGGCTTCCCCAGCCGGCACGAGCGTCCAGGGGCCCGCCTCGCTCTGCCGGCCGCGTTCGCGCCGTACCGGATCACCGACGAGGACGTGGCCGCCTGGCGCCGTCCCGAGCACACCGACCACTGACCGGTGCGCCTCGTCGCGTACGGCGCCTTCA
This sequence comes from Streptomyces griseorubiginosus, assembly GCF_017614965.1. Classification (GTDB taxonomy): domain Bacteria; phylum Actinomycetota; class Actinomycetes; order Streptomycetales; family Streptomycetaceae; genus Streptomyces; species Streptomyces griseorubiginosus_B. The sequence continues at coordinate 6,950 of NZ_WVUG01000330.1, forward strand.
CGGCCGTGGGCCGCGTCGAGAGCGCACCGGCCGAAGCCGGCCGCACGCGCCGAGGGTGATCGCACAGGTACGGTCCGAGTTCGCACTTCCGTCTCACAGGGACTCATGTGAGACTGGCGCCCCGTCCGCAGTGCGGACCCCACCGCCACCGCCTCCCCCACAGAGAAGTGTGTCCGTGCGTGAACTTCCCCTGCCGCTCGCTCTGACCGCGCGCCTGTCCCCCGTCGTCGTGCTCGCCGCGGCGGGCTGGGCGCTGACGTCGAGCCCCGCGACACCGGCCGACCAGCACGAGGCGGGAGGAGAGAAGACCAGCACGCAGTCGCCCACCGCGCCGTCGTCGACGGCCGAGGCCGCGTCGTACGCCGCCGCACCGGCCCCGTGCGGCAGCATCTCCGTCGCGACGATCAAGTCCCTGGTGCCGGGCGCCAAGACGGCCGGCAAGGAGATCCAGTCGACGGACGCCAAGCTGCGCCGCACCTGCTCCTGGAACGCGCTCAAGGGGTACGACTACCGCTGGCTCGACGTCTCCTTCGAGGTCATGGACTCGGACGCGGCGGCACAGAAGGAGTACCAGCAACGGCTGACGGAGAAGAGCGGCGGAGGCGCCGTCCCCGGACTCGGCGACTCGGCCTACTCCGTGGTGAACCTCACCACCCAGGACAAGCAGCAGACGCGCGAGGGTGTCGTCATCTCGCGTGTGTCCAATGTGCTGGTCGTCACCACCTACAACGGCAGTGACTTCGAGACCAAGAAGGCGCCCAGCACGGACGTGATCAACAAGGGTGCCATCAAGGCGGCGCGGGACGCGGTGACGGCGCTGAAGGGCAGCCGGTAGACCGGCTGCCCCTCGGACACTCACGCGCTCAGCCTTCCAGACGGTCCCTTCCGCGCAGCAGCATCAGCGCCAGGTACACCACCATCGAGGTGCCGAGGCCGACCGCCCAGCCGTAGTCCGCGAGGGACCGCAGCGCCGGGATGGGCCGTCCGTCGATCAGCGGTTTGAAGCTCGCGCCGCCGATCGCGAGGACGCCGCCCGCCGCGAAGGCCACGACGGCCCGCCAGTTCCAGCCGCCCTCGTACCAGTAACGGCCGCCCGAGCGGTACAGGTCGACGAGGTCCAGCTTGCCGCGGCGCAGGATCCAGTAGTCGGCGATGAGGATGCCGGCCACCGTGCCGAGCAGTCCGCCGACCAGGCCGAGCCAGGTGAAGATGTATCCCTGCGGGTCGGAGTACAGCTTCCACGGGAAGATCAGCACGCCGAGGACGCAGGTCGCGAGGGCGCCGGTACGGAAACTGATCTTCCTGGGCGCGATGTTGGAGAAGTCGAAGGCCGGCGAGACCAGGTTGGCCGCGATGTTCACGGACAGGGTCGCCACCAGCACGGTCACGAGCGCGTACAGCAGGCCGAGGACGTTGTCGGTCTTCGCGGCGAGCTGGACCGGGTCCCAGATCGTCTGCCCGTACACGGCCTGCGAACCGGAGGTGACCAGCACGGACAGCAGCGCGAACAGCGTCATGGTCGTGGGAAGACCGAGGGCCTGTCCCCAGGTCTGCGCCTTCTGCGACTTGCCGTACCGGGTGAAGTCCGGGATGTTCAGCGACAGCGTGGACCAGAAGCCGATCATGCCCATCAGGGACGGCCAGAACAGCTTCCAGAAGCTTCCGCCCCAGCCCAGCTTGGACGGCTGGTCGAGCAACGGGCCGAAACCGCCCGCCTTGTTGCTCATCCAGATCAGCATCACCAGCGCGCCGACGATCACGAACGGCGCCGCCCAGTTCTCGAAGCGGCGGATCGTCTCCATGCCCCGGTAGATGATGGCGACCTGGATCACCCAGAAGAGGGCGAACGACAGCCACATCGTCCAGGCGTATCCGCCCACGTGGGAGGCGTTGGCCCAGCTGTCGCCGATCAGCTTCCCGGCGAGGAAGTAGATCGCCTCGCCGCCGATCCAGGTCTGGATGCCGAACCAGCCGCACGCCACCAACGCCCGTACGACGGCGGGGAGGTTGGCGCCCCGGACGCCGAACGAGGCACGGGCGAAGACCGGGAAGGGGATGCCGTACTTGGGTCCCGCGTGCCCGGTGAGCAGCATCGGGATCAGCACGATCACATTGGCCAGGGCGATGGTGAACACCGCCTGCTTCCAGTCCATGCCGACGGCGATCAGACCGGAGGCGAGGGTCCAGGAGGCCGTGTTGTGGGCCATGCCGACCCACAGCGCGGCGAAGTTGTACGTGGTCCAGGTGCGCTTCTCGACCGGAACCGGAAGCAGGTCCTCGTTGGCGTACGGCCCGATGGGCGGCGGGGATCCCGGCGCGATCTCCACGCGCCCGTCTGCGAGGGTGACTTGAGAGGTCGGCGGTATGGCCGTGGGAGCGGTGTCGGTCATGGGCAGGCCAATCGATGAGGGGCGGATCCGGAAAGGCCGTGCGGGTCTCCGGGTCCCCTCCCCGGGGAGGTGGGGAGGGGAGAACTGGAGTGGGG
>NZ_WVUG01000331.1 GCF_017614965.1 Streptomyces griseorubiginosus
GCCTCCCACCCCACGCCTCCTCCAGTTGGTGCCGGCGTTCCAGCGCCTCCAGCCGGTCGGCCTGCAGGAGTCGGTGTACGGACTTCATCAGCGTCTCCATGTCGACCACGCCCTCGTACTCACCGCGCGGCCCGGTCACCGCGACCCGCCCGGCGTGGTCGCTGAGCACCGCCTCCAGGGCGTCCCGGAGGGTGGCGTCCCTGGTCACCGTGGAGCGCACCGGCGTGCCCGCCCGCGCCAGGGAACCCCGCGCCCGCACGAGGTCCCGGCGCCGGAGCCACTTGTAGGGGCGGCGGCGCCTGTCGAGCAGCAGGATCTCGTTCGTGGCGCTGCCGCGGAGCCGGCCGACGACCTCCTGGAGCGGGTCGTCGATGCTCAGCGTCGGGCAGGCGGTGATCCCGACGTCCCGGACCCGGGTGAGGTTCAGCCGTTTCAGGGCCGCGCCCGCGCCGACGAAGCCGGAGACGAACTCGTCTGCCGGGTTGGTGAGAATGGCCTCCGGGGTGTCGAACTGGGCGATGCGGGAGCGTTCGCGCAGGACGGCGATCCGGTCGCCGAGCTTGACCGCCTCGTCGAAGTCGTGCGTGACGAACACGATCGTCTTGCGCAGTTCCTGCTGCAGTCGGATCAACTCGTCCTGGAGGTGGTCCCGGGTGATCGGGTCGACCGCGCCGAACGGCTCGTCCATCAGCAGGACCGGCGGATCGGCGGCCAACGCCCGTGCCATGCCGACCCGTTGCTGCTGCCCGCCGGGGAGCGTGCGGGGATGGCGGTCGTGGAACTCGCCGGGATCCAGCCCCACGAGGTCGAGCAGCTCCTCGACGCGCTCCCTGATTCGTGCCTTCGGCCAGCCGATCATTTTCGGGACGAGGGCGATGTTCTGGGCGACCGTCATGTGCGGGAAGAGACCGGCCGACTGGATCGCGTAGCCCACCTTCCGGCGGAGCTTCACGGGATCGGTGTCGGTCACGTCCTCGCCGTTGATCCGGATGCGGCCGCTGGACGGCTCGATCAGCCTGTTGATCATCTTGAGTGTGGTGGACTTGCCGCATCCGGACGGCCCGACGAAGACGACGGTCTCGCCCGCCTCGATCTCCATGCTGACGTCGTCGACGGAGGGCTCCGGATGGCCCGGATAGCGCTTGGTGAGGCTCTCCAGCCGGATGGCCGCCCCGGTCGTGGCACGCTCAGACACGGATCCCCCTCGGGATGGTCAGCCGTCCCAGGAGGACGTACGCGGCGTCGAACAGCAGCGCCAGGACGACGATCCCGAGGGTGCCCGCGAGGACCTGGTCGAGCGCGTTGCCGCTGCCCAGCGAGGCGATCCCACGGAAGATCTCGCCTCCGAGCCCGGGCCCGGAGGCGTAGGCGGCGATCGCGGCGATGCCCATCAGCATCCGCGTCGAGACCCGGATGCCGGTCAGGATCGGCGGCCACGCGAGCGGCAGCTCCACCCGCACCAGCCGCGTCGACCGGGACATCCCGATCCCGCGCGCCGCCTCCACCAGCGAGGGATCGACCCCGCGCAGCCCGACGACCGCGTCGCGCGCGACCGGCAGCAGCCCGTACAGCGTCAGCGCGGCCACCGTGGGCGGCGCGCCGAGGCCGACGACCGGAACGAGCAGGCCGATCAGGGCGAGGGAGGGGATGGTCAGGACCGCCGAGGCGGCCGTGGTGGCCAGGTCGCCGGCCCGGTCGCTGCGGTAGGTGAGGACGGCGATCAGCACGCCGAGCACGGTCGCGGCGACCATGCACTGCAGCACCGCGCTCGCCTGCTGGAAGGCGTCCGTGAGCAGCTGCCGGTGCCGGTCGCCCAGGTACTCCCAGAAGGTCACGCGCGCTCACCCCGCCGGTCGGTCAGGTGCTCTCCTCGTCCTGGGCCGCCTGCTCCACCAGCGGGATGATCCGCAGCGGAACGGGGTTCTCCATCACGATGGCGGTGGCGGCCCGGACGATCCCATCGAAACCGACGACCCGGTCGATCACCCGCTGGAGATCCGCGTTGGAGCGGGCCACCAGCCGGCACAGCATGTCCCCGCTGCCGGTGGTGGTGTGCAGTTCCAGCACCTCCGGCACGGTCGCCAAGTGGGCCCGTACGTCGGCCCCTTGGCCCTGGCGGATCTGCAGCGTGGCGAAGGCGGTGACGGGGTAGCCGAGGGCCGCCGGGTCCACCTGGGGACCGAAGCCGCGGATGACTCCGTTCGACTGAAGCCGGTCCAGCCGCGCCTGCGCGGTCCCGCGCGCCACCCCCAGCCGCCGGGACATCTCCAGCACCCCGATCCGCGGCTCCCGCGCCAGCAGCACGATGATCCTGCCGTCCAGTCCGTCGATCGCCACAGCAGCCTCCTGAGCCGGTGGTCATCCTGTACAGAAGAGCCGCTGATTCGGGGTCGGTGCTAAGCAGATTGTCCAGCGATTACGCAAACTATTGCGCACCTTGCCCGCGCGGTCCAGGCTGCGGACATGACGCAGACCACACACCACACTCCCGACACCGCCCGGCAGGCCGACCCCTTCCCGGTCAAGGGAATGGACGCGGTCGTCTTCGCCGTGGGCAACGCCAAGCAGGCCGCGCACTACTACTCCACCGCCTTCGGCATGCAGCTGGTCGCCTACTCCGGACCGGAGAACGGCAGCCGCGAGACCGCGAGCTACGTCCTGGAGAACGGCTCCGCGCGCTTCGTGTTCACCTCGGTCATCAAGCCCGCCACCACCTGGGGCCACTTCCTCGCCCGGCACGTGGCCGAGCACGGCGACGGCGTCGTCGACCTCGCCATCGAGGTCCCGGACGCCCGCGCCGCGTACGCCTACGCGCTCGAGCACGGCGCGAAGAGCGTCGCCGAGCCGTACGAGCTCAAGGACGAGCACGGCACGGTCGTCCTCGCCGCGATCGCCACCTACGGCGAGACCCGCCACACCCTGGTCGAGCGCACGGGCTACGACGGCCCCTACCTCCCGGGCTTCGTGGCGGCCGCCCCGATCGTCGAGCCGCCCGCCCACCGCACCTTCCAGGCCATCGACCACTGCGTCGGCAACGTCGAACTCGGCCGGATGAACGAATGGGTCGGCTTCTACAACAAGGTCATGGGCTTCACGAACATGAAGGAGTTCGTGGGCGACGACATCGCGACCGAGTACAGCGCGCTGATGTCGAAGGTGGTGGCCGACGGCACGCTCAAGGTCAAGTTCCCGATCAACGAGCCCGCCGTGGCCAAGAAGAAGTCCCAGATCGACGAGTACCTGGAGTTCTACGGCGGCGCGGGCGTCCAGCACATCGCGCTCAACACCAACGACATCGTCCGCACCGTACGGACCATGCGCGCGGCCGGTGTGCAGTTCCTGGACACCCCGGACTCGTACTACGACACCCTCGGCGAATGGGTCGGCGACACCCGCGTGCCGGTCGACACCCTGCGCGAGCTGAAGATCCTCGCCGACCGCGACGAGGACGGCTATCTGCTGCAGATCTTCACCAAGCCGGTCCAGGACCGGCCGACCGTCTTCTTCGAGATCATCGAGCGGCACGGCTCGATGGGCTTCGGCAAGGGCAACTTCAAGGCCCTGTTCGAGGCGATCGAGCGGGAGCAGGCCAAGCGCGGAAACCTGTGAGCCCCCAACCTTGCAACCGGTGAACGCCAGTTGACATTCTCAAGTCCTGCGGGTGCCGACGGGGTGCCCACAGGACTTGAGGGAGCAAGGTGCCCACGCGCGTCAACCTGGCCGTCCCGTCGAAGAGTTGGCTGTCCAAGAAGGCCACACTGAAGGAGCCGACGGTCCTGCAGTCGTTCGCTTTCGACGAGCACAACAAACACCTGTACGTCCTGCAGATCACCGCCACCGGCCACGAGGCCGGCGATCTCTGCCTCAACCAGCTGGACTACCAGGGCAATCGGCTCGGGTACATGTACCTCAAGGGCTTCGGGCACGGCGTCAGCATGGGCGTGCAGAACGACGACGACGGCACCGCCTGGATCTGGACCGAGTGCGACGCAAGGGGCGGTTACGGCCGGGGCGTCACCCGCTTCCGCTTCGCCGACAGGGCCACCCGCACCAACGCGGACATCGAGATACTCAAGCCGATAGCCGGCTCCACCAGCAACCAGCCCTCCGTGTGCATGACGTCGAAGCGCATCGCCGTCCGCCACCGTATGAAGGGCCTGCCCCGCTACCGCGTCTGGGACCTCGAGGCGTTCCTCGCGAAGAACTACGACGACCCGCTCGCCGACTTCGCGCAGACGGGCCTGCACCCCGACCCCGACATCGCCTTCCAGGGCTACGCCCTGCACGGCGACCACGTCTACCAGCTGGCCGGGACCGCCTACGACGACGTCAGCAACCCGCCGGCGAAACACGGCAACGCCTATGTGTCCTGCCTGGACATCCACTCCGGGAAGCTCCTGCAGCGGATGCGCACCCAGGCGGGGTACTCGCTCACCTACCGCGAGCCGGAGGGCCTCGGCGTGCGCGGGGGAGCCGAACCGAAGCTGTGCATCGGCTTCGCCTCCGGAGAGCTCGGCTCGCGCCGTTTCTCGATCTACGTCAAGGACGACAGCGAGTAGCGCGCGCCGTAGTCTGAGGCATGGCCAGGATCAACGACGTGGGCGGCACCGAGGGCTTCGGGGCCGTCGACATCACCGAGGACCCCGAGCCCTTCCACGCGGACTGGGAGGCGCGGGTCATGGGCCTCGTCAACGCCCTGGGCGCCAAGGGGATCTTCAACACCAACGAGTTCCGGGACGCGATCGAGTCGATGCCGCCGCGGGAGTACCTGTCGACCTCGTACTACGAGCGCTGGTTCCACGCCGTTTGCGTGCTGCTGGAGCGCAAGGGTGTCCTGGAACCGGGTGAGCTCGATGAACCGGGTGAGCTCGATGGCTGAGGACCGCTTCCCGCCCGGCACGCGCGTGCGCACCTTCCGCCACGACCCGCCCCACCACACCCGGCTGCCGCGGTACGCGCGCGGCAAGCGGGGTGTCGTCGTCGAGCCGGAGGGACCGGCCGAGCTGGCCGACGTCAGCGCGCTGGGCGACGGGCACGCGCCGGTCGAGCAGATCTACGCCGTCCGCTTCGACGCCCGCGACCTGTGGGGCGAGGGCGACCACCACGTCGTACTGGACCTGTGGGAAAGCTATCTGGAGGAGGACCGGGCCGATGAGCGGTGACCACTCCGACGCGACGATCGCCCAGCGCGTACGGCGACTGGAGACACTGCTGGAGGAGAAGGGCGTGCTCTCCGGCGCGCAACTGGACGAGACCATCGACGCGTATCTGTCGGGTGCCTCCCCGGCGAACGGCGCCCGCGTGGTGGCCCGCGCCTGGACCGACCCGGACTACCGGTCCCGGCTCCTCGCGGACGGCACGGCCGCCGTGCGCGAACTGGGCTTCATGGAGGGCTCGTACCAGCGGCTGAGGGTCGTCGAGAACACCCCCGGCACGCACAACGTCATCGTCTGCACCCTGTGCTCCTGCTACCCGCTGCGGCTGCTCGGACCGTCCCCCAGCTGGTACAAGTCCGAGGCCTACCGCTCCCGCGTGGTCCGCGAACCCCGCGCCGTGCTCGCGGAGTTCGGCCTCGACCTGCGCGCCGGCACCGAGATCACCGTCTGGGACTCCAGCGCGGAGACCCGCTACATGGTGCTGCCGTGCCGGCCGGAAGGGACCCAGGGGCTGGGGGAGGAGCAGCTGGCGGCGCTGGTGACCCGCAACGCGCTGATCGGTACGGCCGCCGTCTGACTCACCCCTCCTCCTCCGTACCCTCCGTGCCCTCCGGGGTCGCCCGGGCGGTGGGCACCGGCTCGTCCGGCGGCTCGCCGAGGCCCGCCAACGCCGACCGCGCCACCGGGACGTCCAGCGGCGAGAAGTACGGGTTGATCCGCAGCGCCTCCGTCAGATCCAGCCGTGCCGACCCGTCCTGCCCGAGCGTCCGCTCGATCATGCCCCGGTGGTACGAGTACAGCGCGCTGCGCACCCCACCGCCGTGCGCCTTGTCCGTCGCCACCGTCGCGTACCGCAGCGCCTCCTTGTCGTCACCGGCCCGGTGCAGCGCCCAGCCCAGCGCGTCGGCCACCGCGATCCCGGGCTGCCGCGCGTACTCGGCCCGCAGCCGCCGTACGGCCGTCGCCGGGTCCCCGTGGTCGGTCTCCGTCACCCCGAGCACCAGCTCGTCGTCCACGCCTCCCGACCGGTCCTTGCGCACCAGCGCCCGCACCTCGTCGTACTCCACCCGGGCCGCCTGCCCAAGCCCCAGCGACTCGTACAACTCGCCCAGTTCCAGGGCGTACTGGGGGCACGGCTGCTTCTCCAGCGCCACCTGGTACGCGCTCAGCGCCTCCGTCGTCCGGCCCATCGCCGCCAGGGTCCGCCCCTGCCCGGCCTGCGCGGCCCGCTGGTCGGGGTCGACCCGGACGGCCTCCTGGAAGTGCCGCAGCGCGTCCTTGAGGTCACCCCGCTCGAAGGCCAGCTGCCCGGTCCGCTCCAGCCACTGCGCCCGCTCGGCGGGGGAGCGGGCCGCGGCCGCCGCGTCGGTGAGGGCGGCCGCCGCGTCCTCGCGCCAGCCCCGGTCGCGGTAGACCGCCGCCGCCCGCGCCTGCACGGCCGGCCCCGTCCGCAGCTCCAGCAGCCGGTCCAGGGTCTTCTTCGTCGCCTTGTAGTCGCCGAGCCCGGTGTAGGCGTCGATCAGCAGCGGGTACGTCGTCCACCGCTTCGGCGCCAGCTTCAGCGCCGCCTCGCCCCACATCCGCGCGGACAGGAAGTCGTGACGGGCGTTCGCCAGCGCGGCCATCCCGCCCAGCGCCTCGGCGTTCCCGCTCGGCCGCACCCGCAGCGAGGTCTCCAGCGCCTGCTCGGCCCGCGGATAGTCGGCCGCGTCCGCCGTCCGCCGCCCCCGCTCCACATAGGCGCTCCCCAGCACCGCCCACGACACCGCGTCCGCCGGCCGGGCCCGCACCCGCGCCTGCCGCGTCTCGATCAGCGCCGCCAGCTCGGGAAGACCCGCCGGAACGCCCGTGGTGACGGCGGTGAGCGCCTGGGCCCCCGGCGCCGGTGCGACGGGCCGGTGCGCGGCCGGCCGCTCCCAGGGCCACAGCGCCAGCGCCCCGCAGAGCACGGCACATCCGGCGACGGCGGCGATCAGAGCGCGGCGTCCGGCACCTGGCCGCCGGCCCTCCTGTTGCGTCTCCATGGCGCTCACTGTGCGTCAGTACGACGAGCACGTCCCTGCATGCCTCCAGTGCCGTGGACGGGGTTCACACCGATGGCCCCGGGTGCGACGCTGTGATCATGAGCCGTATCGAAGCGCCCTCCGACGCAGCCACGGGAAACCTCGTCGACCGGCTCCTGACCGGTCTGCCCGCCGAGGCCGTCATCACCGACCCCGACATCACGGCGTCCTACGCCAACGACATGGCCAGCTTCTGCCCGGCCGGCACCCCCGCGGTGGTCGTCCTGCCGCGCACCGCCGAGCAGGTCCAGCACGTCATGCGCATCGCCACCGAACTACGCGTCCCGGTCGTCCCGCAGGGAGCCCGCACCGGCCTGTCCGGCGGCGCCAACGCCTCCGAGGGCTGCATCGTCCTCTCCCTGACCAGGATGGACCGCATCCTCGAGATCAACCCCGTCGACCGGGTCGCCGTCGTCGAACCGGGGGTCGTCAACGCGGCCCTGTCCCGCGCGGTCGGCGAACACGGCCTCTACTACCCGCCGGACCCCTCCAGCTGGGAGATGTGCACCATCGGCGGCAACATCGGCACCGCGTCCGGCGGCCTGTGCTGCGTGAAGTACGGGGTCACCGCCGAGTACGTGCTCGGCCTGGACGTCGTCCTCGCCGACGGCCGCCTGATGTCCACCGGCCGCCGCACCGCCAAGGGCGTCGCCGGCTACGACCTCACCCGGCTGTTCGTCGGCTCCGAGGGCTCGCTCGGCATCGTCGTCAAGGCCGTCCTGGCGCTGCGCCCCCAGCCGCCCCGGCAGCTCGTGCTGGCCGCCGAGTTCGCCTCCGCGGCCGCCGCCTGCGACGCCGTCTGCCGGATCATGGCCGGCGGCCACGTCCCCTCGCTCCTCGAACTCATGGACCGTACGACCGTCAAGGCGGTCAACGACCTGGCGCACATGGGTCTGCCGGAGACCACCGAGGCCCTCCTCCTGGCCGCCTTCGACACCCCCGACCCGGCCGCCGACCTCGCCGCGCTCGGCGCCCTGTGCGAGGCCGCCGGCGCCACCCAGGTCGTCCCCGCCGACGACGTCGCCGAGTCCGAACTCCTCCTGCAGGCCCGGCGGCTGTCGCTGACCGCCCTGGAGGCGGTCGCCGGCACCACGATGATCGACGACGTGTGCGTGCCCCGCTCCCGGCTCGGCGAGATGCTGGAGGGCGTCGAGCGGATCGCCGAGAAGTACGACCTGACCATCGGCGTCGTCGCACACGCCGGCGACGGCAACACGCACCCCACCGTCTGCTTCGACGCGGCCGACCCCGACGCCTCCCGGCGCGCCCGTGAGTCCTTCGACGAGATCATGGGCCTCGGTCTGCGGCTCGGCGGCACGATCACCGGCGAGCACGGCGTGGGCGTACTGAAGAAGGAGTGGCTGGCGCGCGAGATCGGCCCGGTCGGCGTGGAGATGCAGCGGCAGATCAAGCAGGTCTTCGACCCGCTGGGCATCCTCAACCCCGGCAAGCTGTTCTGACCCGCGCGCGGGTGCCCTCACTGGGCGAGCAACTGGTCGAGCGCCTCGTCGATCCCCAGCTGCTCGCCCTCGGTCCCCGGCGGTACCGCGCGCAGCGTCCGCTCCAGCCAGGCGGACACCTGCGCGGCCGGTCCCTCCAGCAGGGCGTCCCCGTCCGGCGAACTCAGCGCCATCAGCACGACGCTGCGGCCCTCCGTCTTCGTCGGCCACACCCGCACGTCCCCGTGCCCCGACGGCCGGAACACCCCCTCCACCAGCAGATCGCGGGAGAACGTCCAGTGCACGGGGTGCTCGGAGTTGGTGTGGAAGGCGACATGGACGGCGTACGGGTCGTCGGTGCGGTAGCTCAGCCGCGCCGGGACCGGGATGCTGCGCTCCGGTGACAGGACCAGTCTCAGCTCCAGCTCTCGTTCCACCACGGTGTAGTGCATGGCGTGCGGTTCCTCTCTCGGGCAGGTGTACGGAGCCCTGCGGTGGGCCCGTACCGGTGGAGAGCCGGAAGGGGGCGCGGGCATTACGCGGGTTGCGAGAACTTTTCTCCGAACATGTGGAGCGGGTGCGCGAGGTTGCCCGGAAAGGGGTGGGTAGTACGGGACTGGCGGTGAGGGTTGCGTCGGTCTGATAGATGTGGAGCCCCCCATACCCACCCCCGAGCAGATACGGGACGACGGACATG
>NZ_WVUG01000332.1 GCF_017614965.1 Streptomyces griseorubiginosus
CCTGGTCGGTCAGTCTGCGCACACGGACGGGCTCGGCCACCGCGCCTCCAGCGATCGGATCGGACGTCACTCCACATCCAACCGCCACGACCACCAACCCGGCGAACCAACGCGGTCACAGCACTAGCCGCCACGCTCGCCGTACTGCGTATGAGCCAGGCCGGCCGGAACACCCGCTTCTACCTTTGTGTTGATCGATGTCGGTGCGGATCCTGATCAATCCAGCGTCAGTGGTCCACCCGGACATGGTGGACCTCAACCTCGCCCCGTCCGGTCGGCCTGTGGCGCGAACTCCTATGCCTACCGGTGCGGTCGGTTCACTGAGGCGAACGGATTCTCCCACTGAGAAAACCTCAAAAGTAGTTCAGTGCTACAGACGCCCCATGTCATCCAGTGACCGGAGGAAGCACTCGGCCCGTGCACTCTCCGAGCGCGATCACACTGCCCCCCGGTCCGGGGGCGGTCGCCCGCATGCTGACCTCGTCGCCGTCGCGCAGGAAGGTGAACTCGCTCCCGTCCTTGAGGGTGAGCGGTTCCGAGCCTCCCCAGCAGATTTCCAGGAAAGAACCACGCTGGTTCCGAGCCGGCCCGGACACGGTGCCGCCGGCGAAGAAGTCACCCGCGCGCAGATCGGCCCCGTTGACCGTCATATGGGCCAGCATCTGGGCGGCTGTCCAGTAGGTCTCGGCGAAGGGGGCTACCGCGACCACCTCGCCGTTGAGGGCGATCTCGATCTGGAGATCGAAACTCCATGGGTCGGTGTCGCTGTCGTCGAGGTATGTCGAGAGCGGTGTGTCCCGCGGCGGGGGCGCGACACGGGCTTCCGCCAGGGCGGCGAGGGGAGTGACCCAGGGCGAGATGGTGGTGCGGAAGGACTTGCCGAGGTTCGGGCCGAGGGGGACGTACTCGAAACTCTGGATGTCGCGCGCCGACCAGTCGTTGGTGAGGGTGAGTCCGAAGATGTGCTGCTCGGCTTCGGCGATCGGAACCCGGCCTCCTGGCACCGGGGACCCGAGCACGAAGCCGACCTCGGCCTCGATGTCGAGGCGTCGGCTGGGGCCGAACCCGGGTGCTCCCTCGGGCTCGGCCCGTATGCCCTGCGGACGTGGGAAGTCGGTGCCGCTGGGGGCAATGGTGCCGGACCGCCCGTGGTAGCCGATGGGAAGGTGTTTCCAGTTCGGGGTCAGTGGCTCCGTGTGCGGCCGGAAGATCCTGCCGACGTTGCGGGCATGGAACTCGTTGCCGTAGAAGTCCACATAGTCGGCAACGGTGAACGGCAGCCCGAGAGTCGCTTCGGCTACCGGGACGGCCAGCGCGACGATCGAGTCGGTGTCCGCGGCGTTCTGCAACGTCTCCTGGAGGGTGTCCCGTACTTCGTCCCACACCGCCTTGGGACACGCGAGCAGGCCGTCCAGGGAGGGAGAGTCGACGGCCTCCCTGGCTGTCGCACTGACATCGTCACCGGCGAGAGCCAGTACGGTTCCCACATCGAGGACGTTGTCTCCGAGTCGTACACCGAGTCGCGGCGGGGCACTTCCCACGGTGAACGAGCCGTAGGGAAGGTGCTCGACGCCGTTCCCGGTGGTGCCCAGGACAGCGGCGGCGCTTCCAGGGCGCGGGGTGCTCATACGTGACCTCCACGCGGGGCGGGAAGAAGAGTCGAATCCAGAAGGCCGAGGGCGACGAGCGACTCCACCGGTTCGAGGATGCTGCACGTGCCGAAGGACTCGAAGGTGGCACGCCATCCGGTGCCGGCATCCAGGTATGCGCGACGGATCGCGTCGTGATCTTCCAGCGACAGTGCCTGCTCGGTCTCGCGCGGGGAAGCGCCTTGCTGCGCCATGGCCGTGGCGAGGGCGATGTTGAGGAAGCCGTGGTGCGGGAAACCTGTCTCCGGCCCGGTGTGCCGGATGGCCCGGTGGAGTCCTGCGGTCAGCTTGAACGGCACTCGTGCCGCGGCCGCCGCGGAGATGACCGCGGCGAGTTCCCGGACCGTGGGGAACAAGCCGGCATCGAGGCCACCCGTCCGGAACTTCAGACGGGCCCGGGTGCCGCCGAGCAGCGCGACTCCTCCCTCTTCGACAGCGGCCTGGCCCAGTTCGAGGTGGACGCCGTAGGGGGCCGCTGCGGCGAGGTCCGCCGCCGCACGCAGCTGGTCGCGCCATCGTCCGTCGGTCTTCACCTCCAGACCGGACACCACGAGTCCGTCCGGGGGGTCGGCGGCGAGGCGGCGAGCCTCGTCGAGCGTGCCGGGAGCCACCACGAGTCCTACTCGGAGCGGTTCGCGTCCGAGGTCGCAGCCGAGTTCAGCGCTGGTGTCCCGGGCCAGCCGCGCGGCGTCGGAAACCCGGTCGAGCGTCAGCAGGAATGGCCCCACCAGCGAGGCTAGGGATGTGGATCGCCGGGCCAGGTGCGCCCGGACGGCGTCCGGAAGACTGGCGGACCCCGGCGGGAAGATCGCGGCGTCGTCGAAGAAGCCAGTGAATGCCGACCGGGCTGTCGTCATGACAGCCACCGCCCGCCGCTCCAGGACGATGCGTAGGTCTTGTCCTCGGCGGCGAGGCCCGCCTCCCCGAGCTGCAGCGGCCGGAAGGTATCGATCATGATGCCGGTCTCGTCGAAGTAGTCCTTGCCGAGGCTGGCCTCGATCGCGCCCGGCTGCGGCCCGTGCGAGTGTCCTCCGGGGTGAAACGAGATCGAACCGAGCCCGATGCCGGAGCCCTTGCGTGCCTCGTACTCGCCTCCGACGTAGAACATGACCTCGTCGGAGTCGACGTTGGAGTGGTAGTACGGCACCGGAACGGCTAGCTCGTGGTAGTCCACCTTGCGGGGCAGGAAGTTGCAGACCACGAAGTTGGTGCCCTCGAAGGTCTGGTGCACCGGCGGCGGCTGGTGGACCTTGCCGGTGATCGGCATGAAGTTGGCGACGTTGAACGTGTACGGGTACAGGCAGCCGTCCCAGCCCACGACGTCGAACGGGTGGCGCGGCAGGGTGTGGATCGTCCCGGTAAGCCCGGACGCGCCGCGGTGCTTGATGTAGACATCGACGTCCGCCTCGTCGATCTGCAGCGTCTCGGACGGCCCGCGCAGATCGCGCTCGCAGTACGGCGCGTGCTCGAGGAACTGCCCGTACTGGGACAGGTACCGCCGGGGCGGCACGATATGGCTGCTTGCCTCGATGGCGTAGAGGCTGACCGGGCGGTCCTGCTCGACGACCCACCGGTGGGTGGTGCCGCGCGGGATCACCACATAGTCCCCCTGCCCGGTCGGCAGCGCCCCGAACACGGTCTCGACGACCGCTTCGCCGGCCTCGACGTAGACGCACTCGTCGCCGACTGCGTTCCGGTAGAGCGGCGACGTCGCTCCCGCGACCACATAGGAGATCCGGACATCGTCGTTGCCGAGCACGAGACGGCGGCCCGTGACGCCGTCCGTCTTGGCGATGGTGGAGGCGTCCGCCAGGCCGTGCAGCTTCAGGTGGCGGGGAAGCAGCGGGTCATTGGGCGTGAGCGTCTGATCAGGCAGCTCCCAGCGGCGGGCCGCCACGAGCGCCGACGGGATGTAGCGGTGATACAGCAGCGACGAGTCCGAGGAGAACCCCTCCTCACCCATCAGCTCCTCGTAGTACAGGGCCCCGGTGTCCGAGCGGAACACGGTGTGCCGGAGCGGCGGCACCGCGCCGAGCGAGCGGTAGTACGCCATCAGGTGCTCCTTGGCGATCATTGACAGCGGTGTGGTGCGAGCATGCGTGCATGACTCAGCGGGGCGCAAAGCCGTGCAGTCGCCGGCCTCGTCGCGGCGCCCGCCTAGGTGCGGTTTCCTGCTCAGCACGAGCGTGCGGGTCACGCCGACGGGGCCCCCGGGAGACGGCGTCCCGCCGAGTGGTGTAGCCGATCAAGCTGACGGAATCCGCAGGTAGCGGCCCGAATCGCCCTCGCCGGAGGCCCTGTTGAGGCTCGCCGGGCCGGGACCAGCGGTGATCGCACGACGGCCAGCAGCGGCACCTATCGGATGGCTCCGAAGCGGAGGCGACGGACCGTGATCGGCTACACCACAACAGGAGACACGACCTCCAGGGACGTTCACGCTGACATGAAAATGAAATACTCTGCGGGCCACAATGAGGGCTGGAGCCCTGCGGGCAGGGCCGAGGCGGTGCCGCTCTGGCAGCGCCCGGGAAGGAGGCCAGCGCCATGACGACACGCGACGCCGCCGTCGATTCCCGTGCCCGCCGGTCGCGGACGGGAGCCGCCTCCGTCTTCCCGGTGCCCTCGCAGCGGCTGGCGATCGTCGACCTCGGGCTCGAGCTGGCGGCCAGGCCGCGCATCACGGCGACGACCGAGCGGCTGAGCTGGGGGGTGCTGCATCTCCACGACCCTGACGAACTCGGCTGGGCTCTGACGGTCAACCGCCCGGCCGCCGTGCTTGTCGTCCTTGCCACGGACCTGCCACCTGACCCGCTCGTCGTAGAGCGCGTGCGCCGGGCCACACGCGCCCCGATCGCCGTCCTGGGCGACGTGAGCGGGCCGCAGAGCGTCGCTCTCATCTCCGCCGGCGCAGACACTGTCCTGCCGTCGGGTATCCGCGAAGAGGAGCTGGGTGCCCGCCTGCTGGCGCTCGTGCGTCGGGCGGCTGATGGCTCCGATGCGGGCACGCGCTACCTGGTGTCCGGGCCGCTGCGCGTGGACCTGTGGCAGCGGGAGGCCACGCTGGCGGAAGAGCCGCTGCCGCTGACGAGTACCGAGTTCAAGCTGCTCGTCTGCCTGATGGAGGTCAACGGAAAGGTGGTCCCGGTCAGCCGTCTTGTCTCCCGCGTGTGGGGCTGGGCCGGCAGTGACGATGGGCTCAACACCCTCCGCATCGGTGTGGTCCGCCTGCGACGCAAGCTCGGCGACGATGGTCATGCGCCTCGCTTCGTGCTGTCAGTGCGAGGCTCCGGCTACCGGTTCGGAGGCGAGGTGACCGAGGTCGGGACCAGGGAGGAGGAGCACCCCGCCGAGACCGGGAGCGACCTCCTGCTGGCCGAGCGGCTGGCCCGGCGCTGTGAGGAGCTCGCCAGCGCGGCCACCGCCAGGGACGCGGCGACCCTGGTCACCCGTGCCCTCGTCAGCGAGGGGACCGTGGACGCGGTCGGCCTGCACCTGCTGAAAGGCGACCGCCTGCAACTGGTCGCCCACCACGGGTTCAGCGCCGCCTGGCAGGAAGCCGCCCAGGAACTGCGCCTCGCCGACTCGGGTTTCGCAGCCGTCCGCACCCTCTTCGCGGAGGAACCGCTCCAACTGCGGCGTCTCTCGCCCAGGGCGGCATATCCTCGCACCGCTGCGCTGGCCCGCGTCGAGCTTCCAGGAACCTACCTCTTCGTGCCGCTGCGCAGCGGCACGAACGTGGTGGGGACGATGGGACTGCACCGGCACTGCTCCGAGCCGTTCGGCCCGTTGAGCATCACCTACCTCAAGGCGGTCGCGGCGCTGTGCGGCGTCTGCCTGAGCGCGCGCTGGCCCAACCCGCCCGCCTGACCCCGGCTGCTGCACCACCGGTCCCGTCTGCCCACCGGCCTGCCCGCCATGAACGGGCACTCGATGTGGAGTTCTGCCCCAGGAAACCCTGGCCGAACGGCTCCGCACCTGCGGAGCCGGGATTTCCCCGGCTTCTCACCCGCACCGGGGTTGGCACCGAGGTCGCCGCGATGCAGCTGTCCGGCGCCGCGGGCGACATGCACGTGCGGGAGCCCGGCGCGCCGCGGTGCACAACATGGGCGGGCTCGCGGTGGCCAGCTACGTCAGGATCCTGGAGGCCGCCTGCCCGCCGGAGGCTGGGGGCTGCCACCCTGGTCGCATGACTTCCACACCGCCGGATGACAATGTCGCCGACCTCAACTTCCAGTCCTTCGCGGCGTATGCCCACCGGCGCACGAGCGAGCTCGCCGGTGACGTTGATCTCGAAGCGGCGCTGCTGGTCCTCACGCTCCACCGTGCGGCCAGCACGGTGGTCTACGACCTCGAGTCGAGCGTTCACCGGCCAGCGGGATGGAGCTGGTCAGGATTCCGCCTGCTCTACGTGCTCTGGGTGGCCGGGCCCCTAGAGGCCCGGCACGCCGCCCGCCTGTCCGGTATGAGTCGGCAGAACACCTCGACACTGTCGAACACCCTTGAGCGCCAGGGTCTCCTGACCAGGTCCCCGGCGCCCGATGACGGCCGGCTGATCACCTATGCGCTCACACCGGAGGGCACGCAGCGGGTACATGAGGCCTACCGTGCCCACAACGAGCGGGAAGGCATGTGGGCGCAGGTCCTCACACCCGGCGAGCGCGCCGGGGTCATCAGCGCCCTCGGCAAGTTGCTCGCGGCGGCCGACGACCTGGATGTGCGCCGCCGAGACTGAGCTGCAGCCGCGGGGGCTGCGGCTCCCGCCGGAAAGACCCGCTGCAGCCCTTGCGGATGCGACACCACCCTCCTAAGGTCATGAAAGGTTTTATGACTTTTGCTCGATGGGGAGCCGCCATGCCCAAGCCGTTCGCTTCCACCGGGGACACCCGGGTCAAGCAGCAGACCCTCCAGGTGATCGCGCACGGCGCGTACGCCGTCACTGCGGAGGGCGACCCGAACTTCGGCGCGGTCGAGGGAGAGGACTTCATCGTCTGCTTCGAGGCTCTCGCGACCCCGACCGTCGCCCGCCGAGCGCTCGCCAAGGTGCGGCAGCACACTGACAAGCCGGTGCGCTACCTGGTCCTGTCGCATTACCACGCAGCGCGGGCCCTCGGTGCCAGCGCGTTCGGGGCCGATGTGATCATCGCCCACGCCCAGACCCGAGCCCTGATCGAGGAGCGCGGCCGGCAGGACTGGGAATCCGAGCAGGGGCGCTTCCCCGCGCTGTTCGAGGACCCGGGCTCCATCCCTGGACTGACGTGGCCCGATGTCGCGTTCGCCGACGAGCTGTCCATCGACCTTGGCGGCGAGCGAGGCGAGCTGCGGCTGTTCTTCCTGGGCCGCGGGCACACCTCCGGGGACATCGTCGCCTGGCTCCCGCGGCACAAGGTGCTGTACGCCGGCGACCTGGTGGAGACCCAGGCCGCGCTCTATACCGGAGACGCCTATCACCGGGAGTGGGCCACCGGGACCCTCGACCGGATCGCGAGCCTGGGCGCAGAGGTGCTGGTGGGCGGCCGAGGCGTCATCGCCCAGGGCAAGGACGAGGTCGACGCGGCGATCGGTCAGACGCGGGGTTTCCTCACCACGCTGATCGACGCCGTCCAAGGCGTCCACGAACGCGGCGGCGGCCTGAAGGATGCCTTCGAGGCCGCCCACGGCGCGCTCGAGCCCGGATACGGCGGCTGGCCCATCTTCCAGCACTGCCTGCCCTTCGACGTCGCCCGCCTCTGGGAGGAGCTTTCCGGTCAGGAGCACCCGACCATCTGGACTCCTGAGCGTGACCGCCAGGTCTGGGCACAGCTGCAGGACTGAGGACCGGAAGACACCATGACCACCACCGGCACCAGCGGTCTCGAAGCCCCCGTTGCCGTCATCGGCAACGGCCCGGTCGGCCAGACCGCAGCCCTGCTCCTGGCTCGCTGGGGACTGCCAGTCATCATCCTTGACCAGCGCCCCGCGCGAGATCTGGTCGGCTCCAAGGCCATCGCGCAGCAGCGCGATGTCCTCGACGTCTGGGACACCCTCGACGGGGCCGGCCGGCAGATCGCGGACGAGGGGGTGACCTGGAGCCGTTCCCGCACCTTCTACCGAGAGCGCGAGCTGTTCAGCACCCAGTACACGGGCGACGGCAGTGCCTTCCCCCCGTTCGTGAACATCTCCCAGAGCCGCACCGAGCAGATCCTCGACGAGCGGATCGCCCGTCAGCCGCTCATCGAGGCGCGATGGGACCACGAGGTCACCGGCCTGGTCCAGCATGAGGACCACGTCGAGCTTGCCTGCGACACCCCGGGCGGAACCGCCCACATCCGCGCTGCCTACGTGCTGGCCTGCCCGGGCGCACGCGGCCACGGCATCCGTGACTGCCTCGGGGTCGAGTTCAGCGGCCGCACGTTCAGCGACCAGTTCCTCATCTGCGACATCCGGGCAGACGTGCCCGGGTGGGAGCGTGAGCGGCGCTTCTACTTCGACCCGGAGTGGAACCCCGGGCGCCAGGTGCTCATCCATCCCTGCCCGGACTCGACCTACCGGATCGACTGGCAGGTGCCCGAGGATTTCGACCTGGCGGCCGAGGAGAGCGGCGGCGGGCTGGACCGCCGGATCCGCACCGTCATCGGCGACCGCCCATACCAGATCAGGTGGAAGTCGGTCTACCGGTTCCACTCCCGCATCGCCAGCCAGTTCCGGGTGGCCCGGGTGCTCCTGGCGGGCGACGCCGCGCACTTGGTGTCACCCTTCGGCGGCCGGGGCCTCAACTCAGGCGTCCAGGACGCCGAGAACGCCGCCTGGAAGGTGGCAGCGGTCCTGCACGGCATGGCCGGGGAGGCGCTACTGGACAGCTATCACCACGAGCGGCACGCCGCGGCCCAGGAGAACCTCGCGGTCACCGCGGCCACGATGGAGTTCCTGACTCCCCAGACCCCCGCCGCGCAGGCGCGGCGGCGGGACATCCTGGAGCGCTCCGTGCTCGACCCAGCTGTTCGTGCCGACGTCAACTCGGGACGGCTGGCCGAGCCGTTCTGGTACGTCGACTCGCCGCTGACGACCCCCGACCCGGCCCGTCCCTTCGGCGGCCGGCCGCCGAAGGGGTCCGTGCCCGCGCCCGGACCCGGCGTGCTGATGCCCGACGTCCCGATCGTGCACCCGGTCACGGCCGAGGCCACGCGCCTGCGGCTGCTGGTCCGGCGCCGCTTCACGGTGATCACCGGCGACGACGTGGACGTCGCCGCGCTGCACGGCCAACTGCTGGATCTGGGGCGCGCCGTGCCCGTGCACCGGATCGCGGATCTGGCCGGCGGCGGCGCCGCGGCGCTCGGGATCAAACCCGACGAGGCCTGGGTGATCCGCCCCGACGCCCACCTGGCTGCCACGCTCGCCGATCCGGCCGCCGTCAAGGTGAACGCCGCCATCACCCGGGCACTGGGAGCCGGCATCACCCAGTCTCCGCCGCCATCCCGGCGGACCTCCTCCACCACCCCATCGGCCTGACCTGCCCATCGCCAACGCGGCCAGGGTATCCCCCGAGACTTTCCCGTCCAGGAGCCATAGTGTCACCCGAGGAACAGCTAGTGCTGTGACCGCGTTGGTTCGCCGGGTTGGTCAGGCCACGCTGGTGAGGGGGCGTCCGCCCCATCGGATGCCCTTCTCGCTTCGGATGCGGGCGCGTTCCTTGCGTTCGGCGGCGAGGACGTC
>NZ_WVUG01000333.1 GCF_017614965.1 Streptomyces griseorubiginosus
CCCCCGCCCCGCCGCGCGAGCGCATTCTCGCCGCCGCCATGGAGATGATCGCCGAGCGCGGACTGGAGAAGCTGACCATGGCCGCTCTCGGCCGTGAGGTCGGGATGAGCAGCGGGCATCTGATCTACTACTTCGGCTCCAAGGACGAACTGCTGCTGCAGACCCTGGAGTGGAGCGAGGGCCGGCTCGGGGCCGACCGGGGGCGCCTGCTGGGCCGTACCGGACCGGTGCGTGAGCGGATCGACGCGTACGTGGATCTCTACGTCCCCGACGGACACCGCGATCCGCACTGGACCCTGTGGCTGGAGGTCTGGAACCGCTCGCAGAACGCCGACGACGACGCCCGCGACCGGCAGGCGGCGATCGAGGGCGTCTGGCACCGGGACCTGGTGGCGCTGATCGCGGAGGGGGTCTCGCGGGGCGAGTTCCGCCCGGTCGACCCGGATCGCTGCGCCACCCGGCTGCGGGCGCTGCTGGACGGCTTCTCCGTGCATGTGGCCGTGGGCCTGCGGGGCTGGGACCGGGCGCAAGTTCTCGGCCACGTACGGGAGTTCCTGGACGAGAGCCTCCTCGCGGACGCGTGACCTTCCGCCCGGGTTGTACGCAACTAGGCCGATTGACCCTGTGGACAGTGGTGCGCTTGCCTCGAAACAGCCCTCGGCGCGGGGCCGGGGGACGGCGTCAACGGGGACCACAGGGGGAAACCATGACCAGAGCCGCCGCATGGCGGAGACCGGCCGCGGGTGTCCTGGGCGCGGCACTGCTGCTCGCGCTCACCGCGACCACCACGTCCGCCGCACCGCACCCAGCCCGCGTCCAGCGGGTCAGCACCGCCGCCGACGGCAGCCAGGCCGACGGGGCGTCCAACGACGCGGCGATCAGTGCCGACGGCCGCCGAACCGTGTTCGTGTCGGCCGCCCCGAGCCTCGGCTGCGCGGACTACTCCCTGTGCCTGCTCGTGAAGGACACGGCCACCGGCACGCTCACCAGGATCGACCTCGGCAGCGGGTACCTCTACAGCTCGCCGATGCCCAGCGCCGACGGAAGCCGCATCGGATACTCGGCCGGGACCCGCTTCCTGACCCCGTACCTCTACGACCGCGCCACCGGCCGCTCCGAACGCTTATGGCCGCGAAACCCGCCCGGCTCCAACGAGTTGGGCCGCGTGCAGTCGATCAGCCCGGACGGCACCCATGTCGCGTACACCATCGGCAACCGCAACGGCCCCCAGGCGTACCGGCTGTTGTACGTGCGCGACACGGCCACCGGCACCGACGAGCTGGTCTCACCGGCCGAGGAGGGCCCGAAGCCCGCTGCCTCGGTGAGCGGCGACGGCGAGCGGGTCGCCTACCAGCTCCAGGGCGACGAACAGGACCCGGCCGACGTCTTCGTCAAGGACCGGACGACCGGTGAGCGCGTCCAGGTCGACAAGGGTCTCGGCGTCGCCGAGCTGGTCCGTGTCACCGCGGACGGCCGCCGCGTCCTGTTCAACGCCGAGGGCGGGGTCTACGTCCACGACCTGCGCACCGGCACCTCCGAGCGGGTGGCCGAGGGGCGGGCCTTCTCGGCCACGGCGGACGGCCGGTACGCCGTCGTCTCGGGTGACGACGGCGTCCGGGTACGCGACCTCGGGACGGGCCGGTTCGGGGCCGCCCTTCCACGCGACGCCCAGGAGGGGCCGGACGCGCTGACCGCCAAGGGGTCTTCGGTGGTGTTCAGCTCCGACGCGTCCTCCCTGGTGCCCGGCGACACCAACAAGGAGTCGGACGTGTTCGTCTTCTCCGGCGAGCTCTCCGGGCATCCGGCCCCGATGCCCTCCGTCACCGAACGGATCAGCCTGACCCGGGACGGACAGCAGCGGTCCGGGGCGAGCCACGACCCGGTGATGGGCGAGGGCCGCGTCGTCTCCTTCACCTCTGAGAGCACCTCCGAGAGCGCCCCGGGGACCACCGACGTCTTCGTCAACGCGTTCGGAGACCTCCTCTCGCAGGTGAACTCCGAGACGCAGGTCCCCTCCCACGAGGCGACCCCCTGCTCCAGCGGCCGCATGGTCGGCTATGTGGCCCCGAGCGCCTCCGACGGCGCCCCGGAGGTCTTCATCCGCAACCGCGCGGTCGGCAAACTGACCGGACTCCACTCCTACCGGGGCGTCCGCTTCGCCTGGATGGGACAGCCCGCCGAGGACCCCACCTGCCAGTGGATCACCTACACGGCCACCCTGCCCGCCACCGCCACCGACCCGCACCCCCGGCCGCGGGTCTACCGCGTCCGTTTCTACGACGACAGCACCGACCTGGTCAGCGCCCCCACGGGCGAGGCGGCAGGCCACCCGTCGATCAGCTACGACGGCCGCTACATCGCCTTCGAGCAGGGCGGGAACGTCTACGTCCGCGACCTGGACACCGCCGTCCTGGAGCGGGCCGCCGAGCACGCGTCGGCTCCCTCGCTCAGCCAGGACGGCCGCAGGATCGCCTTCCAGCAGGGCCGTGAGGTCCACGTCCGCGACCTCGACACCGGGGCGACGACCCGGGTCAGGGGCGCCGAGCCCTCGCTCTCCGGAGACGGCAGGAGCGTCGCGTACACCTCGCGGGGCTCCGTCTATGTCCTCGACCTCGCCACCGGGCACCGGCAGTTGGTCAGCGTCGACCGCCGGGGCGGGCGCAACGACCTCCCGGCCGGGCACCCCGCCGTCAACACCGACGGCACGGTCGTCGCCTTCGAGTCGGCATCACCCGATCTGGTGCGGGGGGACACCAACGGCGTCGCGGACATCTTCCTGCGAACCGTTTCATGACGGGCGGCACCGGATCCGCCGGCTCCATAGCGTCCGTCACCTGATGTGATCGACCGCATCCTGAGACAACGGTGAGCGGAGCGCGGAGGCTGTGCCAGACTGCCTCCGTGCTCTCGTTCGCCATGATTATTGGCAGCAGGCGCGCCGGTCCGCAGTGACCGCCACGTACGACCAGGTACGGGCGGACACCGTCGTCCTCGACCCGCGCGCAGACCTCTCGCACCCGCGAGAGGTTTTTCGCTTTTCTGGCCCACCTTCAGCCGGAGGCAAAGCGCGAGGGATCATGGGAGGACGGTGGAGCCGGTCATTCCGGTAACGACATATCCACTGGGATCCAACACAGGAGCCTTGACACCATGACCGCAACCAGCGAGCTCGACGATTCGTTCCACGTCTTCGACACCACCCTGCGCGACGGCGCGCAGCGCGAGGGCATCAACCTCACCGTCGCCGACAAGCTCGCGATCGCACGGCACCTGGACGACTTCGGCGTGGGCTTCATCGAGGGCGGCTGGCCCGGCGCCAACCCCCGGGACACCGAGTTCTTCGCGCGTGCCCGCCAGGAGATCGACTTCCGGCACGCCCAGCTCGTCGCGTTCGGCGCGACCCGCCGCGCCGGCGCCAAGGCGAGCGAGGACCCGCAGGTCAAGGCGCTCCTCGACTCGGGCGCCGAGGTGATCACCCTGGTGGCCAAGTCCCACGACCGCCACGTCGAACTCGCGCTGCGCACGACCCTCGACGAGAACCTCGCCATGGTCAGTGACACGGTGTCCTACCTGGCCTCCCAGGGCCGACGCGTCTTCGTCGACTGCGAGCACTTCTTCGACGGCTACCGGGCGAACCCGGATTACGCGAAGGCGGTCGTCCGAGCGGCATCGGACGCCGGCGCCTCCGTCGTCATCCTGTGCGACACCAACGGCGGCATGCTCCCGGCCCAGGTCCAGGCCGTGGTCTCGACGGTCCTCGCCGACACCGGCGCCCGCCTGGGCATCCACGCCCAGGACGACACCGGCTGCGCGGTCGCCAACACCCTCGCCGCCGTGGACGCCGGCGCGACCCACGTCCAGTGCACGGCCAACGGTTACGGCGAGCGCGTCGGCAACGCCAACCTCTTCCCGGTGGTCGCGGCACTGGAACTGAAGTACGGCAAGAAGGTCCTCCCCGACGGCAGGCTCCGCGAGATGACGAGGATCTCGCACGCCATCGCGGAGGTCGTCAACCTCACGCCCTCCACCCACCAGCCCTACGTGGGCGTCTCGGCCTTCGCCCACAAGGCGGGCCTGCACGCATCCGCGATCAAGGTCGACCCGGACCTGTACCAGCACATCGACCCGGAGCAGGTCGGCAACACCATGCGGATGCTGGTCTCCGACATGGCGGGCCGCGCCTCGGTCGAGCTCAAGGGCAAGGAGCTCGGTGTCGACCTGGGCGGCGACCGCGAGCTGGTGGGCCGGGTCGTGGAGCGGGTGAAGGAGCGCGAGCTCAAGGGCTACACCTACGAGGCGGCCGACGCGAGCTTCGAACTGCTCCTGCGCGCCGAGGTCCAGGGCAAGCCCCTGCGCTACTTCCAGGTCGAGTCCTGGCGGGCGATCGTCGAGGACCGCCCCGACGGCACCCACGCCAACGAGGCCACGGTCAAGCTCTTCGCCAAGGGCGAGCGCATCGTCGCCACCGCCGAGGGCAACGGCCCGGTCAACGCCCTCGACCGCGCCCTGCGCGTGGCGCTCGAGAAGATCTACCCCCAGCTCGCCAAGCTCGACCTGGTCGACTACAAGGTCCGCATCCTCGAGGGCGTGCACGGCACCGAGTCCACCACCCGTGTCCTGATCTCCACCTCCGACGGCGCGGCCGAATGGTCCACGGTCGGCGTCGCGGAGAACGTGATCGCCGCGTCCTGGCAGGCCCTGGAGGACGCTTACACGTACGGGTTGCTGCGGGCCGGGGTGGAGCCCGCGGAGTAACTCCACCGGTCGGCGGGGGCCTTCGTCCGGCGAGGCTCCCGCCGCGGCACCCCGCGTCCACGACGGGGCCGGGGGCGGCTCCTGCCGTCTTGACTGTTCCCTGCGCCACTCGTTAACTCACGGTGTGAACTAAGTCATCTGCGAGACACGAGAGTTGAGGGAAGGTCATGCGAAGAACCGCCCTGCTCGTCTCCACCGCCTTGCTCACCGCCCTGCTGCCCCTCGCCGTCGCGCGGGCGGCCGACAACGACCCACCGCCCGTCCCCGTCGACCGCTTCGAGGGCGAGGTCCCCTTCGCCTCCCAGCCCGCCGAGGGGATCTTCACCTGGGGCGGCGACGGTGACGACCCGCCCGCGCTCCGGCTGGCCGCGAGGTCCGACGCCCCCGAGGGCGCGAAGGTCCTCGCCGGCACCTACGACATCAGCGGCTACGGCGGCTTCACCCACGACTACGCCGCCGACGCCCCCGCCCACGACTGGTCCGCCCACAAGGGCATCCGCTTCTGGTGGGACGGCCAGGACAACGGCAAGAAGATCGCGTTCGAGCTCAAGGACGGCGGAGCGAACGGCGAGGCCTCCGAGCTCTGGACGACCTCGTTCACCGACGACTTCACCGGCTGGAAGCAGATCGAGATCCCCTTCACCGACTTCGTCTACCGCACCGACTACCAGCCCGTCGGCGGCATCGACCACGTCCTCGGGCTCACGCAGATGTGGGGCTACGCCCTCACGCTCCCGGTCGGCGTCAAGGGCGAGTTCGCCATGGACGACGTCGAGCTGTACGGCAGGGCCGACCAGTCCCTGCGGGCGGGCGTCACGACCGACTCGGCCGTCCACCCGGTGCGGGAGGGCGGCACGGCCACCGTCGAGGTCACCCTCGCCACCACCGGGTCCGCCCCCGTCGACGGCCCCGTCACCGTCCACTACGAGACCGCCACCACCGGCACCGCCACCCCCGGCAAGGACTACACCCCCGTCTCCGGCACCCTCACCTTCCCCGCGGGCACCGCCTCCGGCGCGACGCGCACCATCACGGTCCCGACCCTGAAGGACCGGTCCGCCGAGACGGCCGAGACGATCCCGCTGAAGCTCACCGTCACCGGTGCGAAGCCGCCCGCCGAGACCCCGCAGATCGTCATCGACGCGCACGGACTGCCGTATCTCGACGCCAAGTTGCCGATCAGGAAGCGCGTCGCCGATCTCCTCTCCCGGATGTCCCTCGCGGAGAAGGTCGGTCAGATGACCCAGGCCGAGCGCGGGGCGGTCGGGGAGGGCGCCGACGTCACGGCGTACGACCTCGGCTCGCTGCTCTCGGGCGGCGGCTCCACCCCGACGCCCAACACCCCGGCCGCCTGGGCCAGGATGATCGACGGCTTCCAGCTCCGCGCCCGGGCCACCCGCCTGCAGATCCCGCTCATCTACGGCGTCGACGCCGTCCACGGCCACAACAACCTGGCCGGCGCCACGATCATGCCGCACAACATCGGCCTCGGCGCCACCCGGGATCCCCAACTGGCCGAGAAAACAGGCGCGGTGACGGCCAGTGAGGTCCGCGCCACCGGCATCCCCTGGGACTTCGCGCCCTGCCTGTGCGTCTCCCGCGACGAACGCTGGGGCCGCTCCTACGAGTCCTTCGGCGAGGACCCGGCCCTCGTCCAGTCCATGGAGACGATCATCCAGGGCCTCCAAGGCGCCCCGAACGGCCGGGACTTGAAGGACGACGACAAGGTCCTCGCCACCGCCAAGCACTTCGTCGGCGACGGCGGCACCGAGTACGGCTCCTCCACCACCGGCACCTACACCATCGACCAGGGCGTCACCAAGGTCACCCGGCAGCAGCTGGAGGCCGTCCACCTGGCGCCGTACCGGACGGCCGTCGAGCGTGGCATCGGCACCGTCATGCCCTCGTACTCCTCGCTCGACATCCTCGGCGACGGACAGGGCCCGGTGAGGATGCACGCCCGCGGCGACATGATCAACGGGGTTCTCAAGGGCCGTATGGGCTTCGACGGGTTCGTCATCAGCGACTGGAACGCCATCGACCAGCTCCCCGGCGACTACCCGGCGCACGTGCGCACCGCGGTCGACGCGGGTGTCGACATGATGATGGTGCCGTACGGCTACAAGGACTTCACCGCGACCCTGGCCGACGAGGTCGAGGCAGGCCGGGTCGGCGAGAAGCGGATCGACGACGCCGTGTCGCGCATCCTCACCCAGAAGTTCCGGCTCGGCCTCTTCGAGCATCCGTACGCCGACACCACGGGCGCCTCCCGGATCGGTTCCGCCGCGCACCGGGCCGTCGCCCGGCAGGCGGCCGCCGAGTCGCAGGTGCTGCTGAAGAACGCGCACGGTGTCCTGCCGCTGAGGAAGAACCAGAAGGTCTACGTCGCCGGGTCCAACGCCGACGACCTCGGCAACCAGACCGGCGGCTGGACCATCACCTGGCAGGGCGCCTCCGGCACCCACACCCGGGGCACCACCATCCTCGACGCGATGCGCAAGGACGGGGACGTCACCTACTCCAAGGACGCCTCCGCTCCCACGTCCGGGTACGACGTCGGCGTGGTCGTCGTCGGTGAGACCCCGTACGCCGAGGGCGTCGGAGACGTCGGCAACGGCCACGACCTGCAGTTGTCGGCCGCCGACCAGGCCGCGGTCGACAAGGTGTGCGCGGCCATGAGGTGCGCGGTGCTGATGGTCTCCGGGCGCCCCCAGCTGATCGGCGACCGGCTCGGCCGGATCGACGCGCTGGTGGCCTCCTGGCTGCCCGGCACCGAGGGCGACGGAGTGGCCGACGTCCTCTACGGCAAGCGGCCCTTCACCGGGCAACTCCCCGTCACCTGGCCCAGGTCCGAGGCCCAGCTGCCGATCAACGTCGGCGACGCCTCCTACGACCCTCAGTTCCCGTACGGCTGGGGCC
This sequence comes from Streptomyces griseorubiginosus, assembly GCF_017614965.1. Classification (GTDB taxonomy): domain Bacteria; phylum Actinomycetota; class Actinomycetes; order Streptomycetales; family Streptomycetaceae; genus Streptomyces; species Streptomyces griseorubiginosus_B. The sequence continues at coordinate 7,675 of NZ_WVUG01000333.1, forward strand.
TCACGACCGGGAGCAAGGTGCCGTCGGGCGGCGCGGCCACGCTGAAGGCGCTCGGCAGCGCGGCGGTGGCCGCCGAACGGGCCGGGGCGGACGCGGCCGGCCGCGCACTCGTCACCAAGGCCCGGCTGATCGTCCAGGAGAAGGTGGGCCAGGGCATCACGGCGGCGATCGCGAAGCCCTTCGCCGACGCGGACCATCTCTCCCTCACCGGGCGGTACGGGGCCGCCGTACAGAAGCTGACCGAGGCCTACCAGGCAGGCTGAGCGAGGCCACCACCTGCACGGATGACCAGTTTTGGGAGGCTTCGGGTAGCTTCGAACCATGAAGGCCGTCGCTTGGACCCGAAGCCTCCCAGGGCTGCTGGTGGCCCTGTTGCTCGCCGCGCTGACCGTCCTGTCGGCCGGCGCGCCACCCGCCTCGGCCGACACCAGCGTCTCCACGATCGCCGAGGCGCTGCGCAAGAGCCCCGTCTATGTCGATCCCGCGGCCTCCGGGCAGTTGTCGAAGTCGGACGCCGACGCTCTCGCCAAGGAGATCAAGGACGCGGGCAAACCGCTCTTCGTCGCCGTCCTCCCGGCCGGCTACCCCACGCAGGACCTCTTCCGTAACCTCCGTACCGCCACGGGAATCACCGGCCTGTACGCGATCCGCCTGGGCGGGCGCTTCGACGCCCGCGCCGACTCCTCGGTCCTGCCCCGCACCGCCGTGGAGAACCTGGTCACCAGCGTGCGGCCCGAGAGGGACACGAAGACCCAGCTGACCGACTTCACCGACCGCGCCCTGGTCAACATGGGCGGTACGGCACCACCCGGCTGGCGGTCCCGGACCTCCGGCGGCGGGGTGTCGGCCACGGCGCTGATCGCCGTGGGCGCGGTGCTGGTCGCCGGGGGCGGGGGAGCGTACGCGCTGGTACGACGGAACAGGCGCCGGCGGGCGGAGGAGGAGCGGGCCGCGCTGGAGCGGCTGCGGGTCGTCGTGGACGAGGACATCACGGCGTTCGGCGAGGAGCTGGACCGGCTCGACTTCCACCCGGCGGAGGCGGGCGCGGACGACGCGATGCGCGCCGACTACGAACGCGCCCTGGACGCCTACGAACAGGCGAAGTCGTCCATGGCGGCCGCGCAAAAACCCGAGGACGTCCGGTCCGTCACCCAGGCCCTGGAGGACGGCCGCTTCAGCCTCGCCCAGCTCGCCGCCCGCCGCGAGGGGCGTCCGCTGCCCGAACGCCGGCCGCCCTGCTTCTTCGACCCGCGCCACGGCCCGTCCGTCGCCGACGCCGCCTGGACGCCCCCGGGCGGCGCCCCGCGCGAGGTGCCGGTCTGCGCGGCGGACGCGACCCGCATCGCGGACGGCCGCGACCCCGTCATCCGCGAGGTCGACACCGACCACGGCCGCCGCCCCTACTGGGACGCGGGCCCGGCATACGGCCCCTGGGCGGGCGGTTACTTCGGCGGCGGGCTCCTGCCCGGTCTCCTCGTCGGCACCCTCCTCGGCAGCATGATGGCGACCCCGTCCTACGCGGCCGACTACGGCACCGGCTACGGCGACTTCGACGCATACGGTCCCGGCGGCTACGACGGCGGAGACGTCTCGGGCGCGGACTTCGACCCCGGCGACTTCAGCGGCGGCTTCGGCGACGGGGGAGGGGACTTCGGGGG
>NZ_WVUG01000334.1 GCF_017614965.1 Streptomyces griseorubiginosus
GGCGGTGGGCGCGCCAGGCGGCCCGCCGGCAGTGCATGTGCCGGTCCCTGGCCCGCAGGACGTCGTCGTGCGGGCTGCGGCCCGTTGTGGGTTGCGTGGGTGGCGGGCCGTGGATCTGGAGGAGTGGGCCTGGCCGTTTCGTGGGCGGCGGTTCGCGAGTCCCGAGGCGTTCGAGGCGGAGTTGGCCGCGCTGTTGCGCCGGGATCTGGAGCTGGCCGCCGAGGGGAACGCCGAGGGGCCTGTGAAGGCGTGCCTCGACACCATCCGGGACGTGCGCGGAGTGCTGCGCACCGCGGTGGACTTCTCCGGGCTCGCGCCCGACTCGCACCGCGCGGACTTCCTGTCGGACTTCGTGCCGATGGTGTCCCGGCTGACCACCGGTCCGCCCATGGTGCGGCTGGAGCAGCTGCTGGCGCTCCTGGACGCCGGGCTGCTGCGCGTCGCCGGGCCGGACGCCCGGTTCGGCGCCGACGAGGACACCGGGCGGTTCTTCGTGGAGTCCCCGCATGTCGATGGCAGCCGTAGCGCGCTGGACGTGCTGATCGACGCCCGCATCCCTGAGCCCGACCTGCGCCGGGCCCACGGCGACCTCACCGCACGGCTGCGCGACCAGGGGCTGCTCACGCCGTACGTCAACCGGGGCCCGGACGGCAGGGAGTTCGCCACCGGCGGTGTCAGGGTCACGGGCTCGCCCTTCCATCCGGTCCGCGCCGACGGACGCCCCGAGACCGGCATGTACGTGCTGGGTATCCCGAGCGAGTTCACGCGCTGGTTCACCCAGGTCGGCAGCGGACGCCCCGGCGTGTGGGGGGAGTTCACGGCCGACGCCGACGCGATAGCCGAGGACGCCCTGACCGGGGCGCACACCACCCCCGACCACCCGGAACTGACCGGCGTCGTCCTGAGCCCCCGCTGGCGCACGGCCCTGACCACACCCGACGACGAGGGAGAACGGTGATGTCGGCACCACGTACTGACACGGGACCCGCCCGGACGGACGGAACCGGGCGCCGGGCCGTCACCCGCCAAGGCACGGAATACCGTTCCGCTCGGCACACCGAGGCCCACCACCACTTCCGCGCCGCCCGCGACCTGTTGCTCCGCCACCGCACCGAGCCCGACTCCGCCGTCGCCCGCTTCCGCTGGCCGCGGCCCGCTTACTTCAACTGGGCGCTGGAGTGGTTCGACGTCGTCGCCGAGGGAAACGACGCGCCCGCGCTGGAGCTCGTCGGGCGGGACGGCAGCGTGCGTGGGGTGTCGTACGCCGAGCTGTCCCGACGTTCGGACGCGGTGGCCGGGTGGCTGGCCCGGCAGGGGGTGGTCCGCGGCGACCGGCTGATGGTGGTGCTCGGTACGCAGGTGGAGCTGTGGGAGGTGCTGCTGGCGGCGCTGAAACTGGGGGCCGTGGTGGTGCCCAGCCACCCGGACCTGACCCCGGACCAGGCCGTCGACCGGGTCGGCCGCGGGCGCCTCGCGCATCTGGTGTGCCGGTCCGCGTCGACCGACGCCTTCGCGTCCGTTGCCGTCCCCGGCGTACGGGTCGCGGTGCCCGGCCCCGACGGGCGGGTGCCCCGAGGCTGGACCGACTACGGCGACAGCCACACGGTCGGCGAACCCTTCGTCCCCGACGGCCCCACCCCCGCCGACGACGTGGCCTTCTGCTACTTCACCTCCGGCACCACCTCCACGCCCAAACTGGTCGCCCACACCCACCTCAGCTATCCGGCCGGCCACCTCTCCAGCCTCTACTGGAACGGCCTGCTCCCCGGCGACCGGCACGTCAACGTCTCCTCCCCCGGCTGGGCCAAGCACTCCTGGAGCAGCCTGTTCGTGCCGTGGAACGCCGAGGCCACGATCGTCGCGCTGCCCGAGGGCCCGGTGGATCCGGCGGGTCTCCCCCGGCTGCTGGACCGGCTCGCGGCGGACAGCTTCTGCGCCCCGCCGAGCACCTGGCAGGCCCTGCGCCCCTATCTCGGCTCGGCCGCACCCCGGTTGCGGGAGGCGACGAGTGCCGGGGAGCCCCTGCCGACCGACCTTGCCGGGGCCGTACGGGACGCCTGGGGTGTCGTCGTACGCGACGGGTACGGCCAGACCGAGACGACGGCGCTGATCGGCACCCCGCCCGGCAGCACCCCCCGGCCCGGACTGCTGGGCCGCCCGCTGCCCGGCTACCGCATCACCCTGCGCGACCCGGACACCGGCGAGCGGCACCAGCAAGTGGGCGAGATCTGCGTGGAGTTGGCGCCCGGGGTCGGCGAGGGGGGCGCGGACGGCGGGCGGCCGGTCGGTGTGATGGCCGGCTACCCCGACGATCCCGAGCGCACCGAACGGGCCCTGGGGCGCGACTGGTACGCCACCGGTGATCTCGGTGAACGCGACGCCGACGGATGGATCCGGGTCCTGGGCCGGCGCGACGACGTGTTCAAGTCCCACGGCCACCGCGTCTCCCCGTACGAGGCGGAGGCGGCGCTGCGCGCCCACCCGGCCGTGGCGGAGGTGGCGGTGGTGCCGGTGCCCGACGAGACGGCCGGTCTGCTGCCGCTCGCCGTCGTCGTCCCGGCCCCCGGCCGTACGGCGGACCCGGCGCTCGCCGCCGAACTGCTGGCCCACGCCGAGCGCACCCTCTCCCCCGTCGGCCGCCCCGAGCAGTTGTGCTTCGCCGACCGGCTGCCCCGCACCACCTCCGGCAAGGTCCAACGGCGGGCGGTGCGAGGGCAATTGGCGGATTACGGAACGCCGTACCGATCCACCACCACTTCTCAGTCAAGGAGTTGACGTCATGTCAGTACAGCCGTCCACGGCCGCCGTTCCCCTGGTCGTCGAGGGGCTCGACCGGCCCGAGGAACTTCTCGGGAAGCTCAAGTTCACACCGCTGACCGCGGACGGGCGGGTCGGGGTCGAGGTCTTCCCGCTCTACACCACCGAGCAGACCGGCCCGGCCGGCCCCGCGGCCTCGCTGGTGCGCTACCACCCGGGCGCGGCCGCCGCCCCGCACCGGCACACCAGTTACGAGATCATCCTGGTCCTCGACGGCGAGCTGATCACCGAGGACGGACGGCACCCCAAGAACTCCCTGCTGGTCATGGCCCCCGGCAGCGTGCACGCCCCGCGCACCGAGCAGGGCGCGCTGATGCTGGTGGTGTGGGAGGCGCCGGTGGAGCCGGCGGAACCCGTGGAGTGACCGGCGGCGCGCACGCGGAGGGCCGCCGCACCGCGACGGTGTCGGCGGCCCCTCCGCGTGGTTCAGGCGTCCCGGACCTCCTCGGACGCGATGCCGTAGACGGCGTAGTGCCGGCCGCGCGAGCGGTCCTGGTAGGGCCGCAGCGCCGACGGGTTGTCCTTGTGATCCGGGCCGAACTGCCAGGCGCGGTACTCCTCCAGACTCTCCCACTCGCCGTGCAGCACGAACTCGTCGGGCCGGTCCACGTCCCGCAGCAACTCGCTGCGCAGCAGTCCGGGGATGGCGCCGGGACGCACCCAGCTGATCTCCCGGTACGCCTCCTCCAGCGGCTCGGTCCCCTCCTCGGGGGCCCGCAGATAGATGACCACACGGATGCGCTCGGTACTTGTCCCCTCGGTACTTGTCGCCTCGGTACTCATCGCCTCAGCGCTCTTCGCCTCGGTACTCATCAGCTAAGCCCCTGTTCTCAGTCGTAGTACTCGGGTGCGACCCGCAGCGTCCGCCACTGCTCGGCGTCGTGGCCGTGCACGATCAGTGCGTTCTCGGTGCGGGCCAGCTCCACCAACCGGCGGGTGGAGGCGCGCAGTTCCTTCTCGTCCAGGTCGAAGGGGAGGACGGGGCGCCGGTCGGCGTCCAGGGCCGCGCTGACCGGGATCGCGTCCACGGCCAGCAGCACGGGCCCGGTGTGCGCCAGGCGGACCAGGACGGACTGGTGGCCCGGCACATGGCCGCCGGAGGCGATCAGCTCGACGCCGGGCAGGAGTTCGGTGTCGCCCGCGACCGTGCGGTAGCGCAGGCCCGGTACGTCCCACAGCGGACGGGAAGCCTCCAGCCGCGGCACGGTGCCCGAGCGGGCCAGGTCGAGGTGCTCGCGCTGGATCACGAACTCGGCGCCGGGAAAAGCGGAATGACCGCCGACGTGGTCGGGGTCGAGATGGGAGCAGACGACGGTGTCGACGTCCTCGGGGCGTACGCCGAGGCGGGACAGCGTCGCCACCACGTCCTCGCCCCCGGCGACCTGGACGGGCCCGGCGCCCGGCGCCGCCCCGGTGTCGACCAGCACCGTACGCCCGTCGTCGGCGCGGATCAGATAGCCGGGCACCGGCGCCTGGAGCCCCGGGATGGTGCCCAGCCTCAGCAAGTACAGCCTCATGTCTGCGCGTTCCCTTCCGGCGCGGCGGGTTGCCGCTGCCGCCCGGCATGGTGGGCGCGGGCGCTCGAGCGGCGCTCAAGCGGAGGCGATCACACTCGGCGCAAGCGCGCCGTCGGACAGAGGAGAGCCCCGTGACGCACGCAGCAGACGAGACGTACCTGGCAGGGGAGGGAGAGCCGGACCCGCAGCGGTGGCGCGCCGCCGCAGTGATCCTCGTGGCCATCGCCCTCGACCTGATCGACACCACGATCGTGAACGTGGCACTGCCCGTGCTGCAGACCGACCTGGGCGCCGGAAAGGCGGCGCTCCAGTGGGTGGCCGCCGCGTACACGCTCACCTTCGCCCTCAGCCTGATCACCGTCGGCCGCATCGGCGACATGCTCGGCCGCAAGAGGATGATCTCCATCGGCATCGTCGTGTTCGTGGCCGCCTCGCTGCTGTGCGGCGCGGCGCAGAGCACGGAGATGCTCATCGCCTCCCGGGTGCTGCAGGGCCTGGGCGGCGCCATCGTGATGACCCAGGGACTGTCCGTGTTCCAGGTCAGCTTCCCGCCGAAGGAACGCGCCGCCGTCTTCGGCATGTTCGGCGCCCTGTCCGGTGTCGCCGCGATGCTCGGCCCGGTGCTGGGCGGCGTGCTCGTCAACGCCGACCTGTTCGGCTGGTCGTGGCGCCCGATCTTCCTGGTGAACGTGCCGGTCGGCCTGTTCGCCCTGATCGGGGTGAACCTGTACGTGCGCGAGTCGCGTTCGCCCAACGTCAAGCACCTGGATCTGGTGGGTGTCGCCCTGGTGACGCTGGCCCTGCTGTCGCTGCTGTACCCGCTGGTGCAGGGCGAGCAGGACGGCTGGCCCGCCTGGTCGTTCGTCGCCATGGGCTGCTCGGTGCCGCTGTTCGTGATCTTCGGTCTGTACGAGCGGCGCAAGGCGGCCCGGGACGGCTCCGCGCTGGTGGAGCCGAGCCTGTTCAAGGAGCGGTCGTTCGTGGCCGGTCTGCTGGTGATGCTGAGCTTCTTCGCCATCATCTCGGGCCTGTTCTTCCCGTTCACCCTGTATCTGCAGGTGGGTCTCGGGTTCTCGCCGCTGGCGGCGGGGCTCGCCACCGTGCCCTTCTCCTTCGGCGCGATGATCACCTCGTCGTTCTCGGCGGTCCTGGCGATCAAGATGGGCCGCAAGGTGCTCAGCATCGGCATGGTGATCATGGGTGTCGGCATGGTCGCCCTGATCTGGACGATCGACCACTTCGGTTCCGCCACCGGCGGCTGGGACCTGGCGCCGGCGCTCGCCGTGCTCGGTCTCGGCCTCGGCTTCGTCATCTCGCCGGTGGTCGACATCGTGCTGGGCGGGGTCCCGGTGGAGCACGCCGGCTCCGGCTCCGGCGTGCTGAGCACCGCCGACCAGCTGGGTGCCGCCGCGGGTGTCGCCGTCATCGGCGTGCTGTTCTTCAACCTGCTGGCGGGACAGGCGGTGCCCGGCGCGAACACGGCACTTCCCGAACTGCGCAAGGAACTCACCGCGGCCGGGGTCGCCGCGCAGGCCCAGGACACCATCGCGGCCAACTTCCGCGCCTGCGCGAAGGAGAGCGGCAAGAACGAGGACGCGGGCGCCCCGCCCGCCGTCTGCCGGCGGATCGTCCCGGCCGGGGCGGTGCCCGCCGGTCAGGAGCAGCGCGTCGGCAAGGCGCTCGCCAAGGCCTCGGACAAGGCCCGCAAGGAGGGCTACGCCAAGGCCACGGGCCACGTCCTGTGGTACGAGGTCGGCGTCATCGGCCTCGGCTTCCTGCTCACCTTCATGCTGCCCAAGCACGCCCGCAAGCCCGAGTGGGAGCAGGGCGACGAGGGCGACGCGGGCGGTGAGGAGACGCCGGCAAGCGGCGACTCCGGCCCGGCGCCCCGGGCGCACACCGCCGAACGCGCCTGACCCACTCACGGGGAGACCGAGGCCCGGAGGACCGGACCGGGCGTCCGGGGCCGCCGTACGCGCACACACCCGCGTACGGCGGCCTCGCCGTGCGCCGGGCTGTAGAGCCCTTCGAGCCGCTCTGCAGAACCCGGCGCCACGCTGGCCGCGCAACCGCGGTCCGGCTGTCGTCCCCCTGGAGGGTCCGTGTCCCGTCGTCTGTTCACCTCGGAGTCCGTGACCGAGGGTCACCCCGACAAGATCGCTGACCAGATCAGCGACACCGTTCTCGACGCGCTGCTGCGCGAGGACCCGGCCTCCCGGGTCGCCGTCGAGACGCTGATCACCACCGGTCTGGTGCACGTGGCCGGCGAGGTCACCACCCGGGCCTACGCCCCCATCGCCCAGCTGGTCCGCGACCGGATCACCGAGATCGGCTACGACTCCTCGGCCAAGGGCTTCGACGGCGCCTCCTGCGGGGTGTCGGTGTCGATCGGCGCGCAGTCGCCGGACATCGCCCAGGGCGTGGACACCGGCGGCGCGGGCGACCAGGGGCTCATGTTCGGTTACGCGACCGACGAGACGCCCACCCTGATGCCGCTGCCGATCTCCCTGGCACACCGCCTGTCCAGGCGCCTGTCCGAGGTCCGCAAGGACGGCACGGTCCCCTATCTGCGCCCCGACGGCAAGACACAGGTCACCGTCGAGTACGACGGCGACAAGGCGGTCCGCCTCGACACGGTGGTCGTCTCCTCGCAGCACGCGAGCGACATCGACCTCGGCTCGCTGCTCACCCCGGACGTCCGGGAGCACGTGGTCGACCACGTCCTCGGCCAACTGGCCGACGAGGGCCTGAAGTTGGACACGGAGAACTACCGTCTGCTGGTCAATCCGACCGGCCGCTTCGAGATCGGCGGCCCGATGGGCGACGCGGGCCTGACCGGCCGGAAGATCATCATCGACACGTACGGCGGCATGGCCCGCCACGGCGGCGGCGCCTTCTCCGGCAAGGACCCGTCCAAGGTGGACCGTTCGGCGGCGTACGCGATGCGCTGGGTGGCGAAGAACGTCGTCGCCGCGGGTCTCGCCTCGCGCTGCGAGGTGCAGGTGGCGTACGCGATCGGCAAGGCCGAGCCGGTGGGTCTGTTCGTGGAGACCTTCGGCACCGCCAAGATCGACCACGAGAAGATCGAGAAGGCCATCGACGAGGTCTTCGACCTGCGCCCGGCCGCGATCATCCGCGACCTCGACCTGCTGCGCCCGATCTACTCGCAGACAGCCGCCTACGGCCATTTCGGCCGCGAGCTCCCGGACTTCACCTGGGAGAAGACCGACCGCGTGGACGCCCTGCGCAAGGCCGCGGGGGTGTGAGGTGCGTATCGCCGTCACCGGGTCCATCGCCAAGGACCACCTCATGTCCTTCCCGCACAGGTTCGCCGACCAGCTCCTGGCGGAACGCCTGGACCGGATCTCGCTCTCCCTGCTGACGGACGAACTCGAGATCCGCTACGGCGGGGTCGCCGCCAACATCGCCTTCGGGCTCGGCTCGCTCGGCCTCGACCCGCTGCTGGTCGGCGCGGCCGGCGCCGACTTCGCCGACCAGGAGGTCTGGCTGAAGGAACACGGCGTCGACACGGCGGGCGTGCGCATCAGCGACACCCTGCACACCGCGCGCTTCGTGTGCGCCACCGACACCGCCCAGAACCAGATCGGCTTCTTCTACGCCGGCGCGATGGCGGAGGCCCGCCACATCGACCTGCCCGAACTGCTCGCCCGTACCGGCGGCGCCGACCTCGTCGTCATCTCCCCCGACGACCCGGACGCCATGGTCCGTCATGTCCGCCAGTGCGTGCGCCTCGGCGTCCCGTTCGTCGCCGACCCCTCGCAGCAACTGGCCCGCCTGGACCGTGCCCAGACGCGGGCCCTGCTCGACTCCCCGCGCTGGCTGTTCACCAACGAGTACGAGGCCCTGCTCATCCAGGAGCGCACCGGCTGGACGGAACAGCAGGTGCTGGGCCGCGTCGGCACCTGGGTCACCACGCAGGGCGAGCGCGGCTCCCGGATCACCCGCGCGGGCCGCACCACGACCCTCGTCCCGGCCGTCGCGTCCCGGGGCGCCGTCGATCCCACAGGCGCCGGCGACGCCTACCGGGCCGGCTTCCTCGCCGCCCTGGCCTGGGAGTTGGACCTGGAGGACGCGGCCCGGCTGGGCAGCGCCGTCGCCTCGGTGGTGCTGGAGAGCCGCGGCACCCAGACCTACGCCCTGGACGGCAACGACCTCCTGGACCGGCTCTGCGGCACCTACGGCGCCGGCGCGGTACGCCGTCTCATCCCCAGGCTGGGGGCGCTGTCATGACACCGGCGGCCCGGGCCGCGGCGCTGCACGAGGCCCTGGCCACCCGGGTGGTGGTGGCCGACGGAGCGATGGGCACCATGCTCCAGGCCCAGGACCCCTCCCTCGACGACTTCCAGCAACTGGAGGGCTGCAACGAGGTCCTCAACGTCACCCGCCCCGACATCGTCCGTTCGGTCCATTCGGCCTACTTCGACGCGGGCGTCGACTGCGTCGAGACCAACACCTTCGGTGCCAACCACGCGGCACTCGCCGAGTACGACATCCCCGAGCGCGTCGCCGAGCTGTCCGAGGCCGGTGCCCGGATCGCCCGCGAGACGGCGGACGAGTTCGCCGCCCGGGACGGCCGGCAGCGCTGGGTGCTGGGCTCCATGGGCCCGGGCACGAAACTGCCGACCCTGGGGCATGTGTCGTACGGAGTCCTGCGCGACGCCTATCAGCGGAACGCCGAGGGACTGCTCACGGGCGGTGCCGACGCCCTGCTCGTGGAGACCACGCAGGACCTGCTCCAGACGAAGGCGGCGGTCCTCGGCGCCCGACGCGCACTCCAAGCCCTCGGCGCCGACGTCCCGTTGATCGTGTCGGTCACGGTTGAGACGACCGGCACGATGCTGCTGGGCTCGGAGATCGGTGCCGCGCTGACCGCGCTGGAGCCGCTGGGCATCGACATGATCGGCCTGAACTGCGCGACCGGCCCGGCGGAGATGAGCGAGCACCTGC
>NZ_WVUG01000335.1 GCF_017614965.1 Streptomyces griseorubiginosus
GTGCCAAGCAGGGGGGAAGAGGGGGGAAGCAATGCCTCGTTGGAGGGCCTTGCCGGATGAACTCGATCCGCAGGTCAGGGAGTTCGCGAGCCAGTTGCGCCGGCTCGTGGACCGCAGCGGCCTGAGCATCGCGTCGGTGGCCGACCGCACGGGTTACAGCAAGACGTCCTGGGAGCGGTACCTGAACGGCCGGCTGCTCGCACCCAAGGGCGCGATCGTGGCGCTGGCCGAGGTCACGGGGACCAACCCGGTCCATCTGACGACCATGTGGGAGCTCGCCGAGCGTGCCTGGAGCAAGTCGGAGATGCGCCACGACATGACCATGGAGGCCATCCGGATATCCCAGGCGCGCGCCGCGCTCGGGGAGTTCGGGCCGCCCCCCGCGACGAGCGCCGGCGGCAAGGGCGGCAAGGCGGTCGCCAGGAGCGGCAGCGCGACGGTGACACCGGGGATCGCGGGACCTGCGGGAGTGGCGCCGACGGTGCCGCCGCAGCCGGTCGCCTCCGAGGCACCGGACGGCGGCGGCGCGGGGGCGTCCGAGGCCGCGTCCTCGCAGGGCTCCTCCGGCGCCAACTCCTGGCGGCTGGCGGGCTACCAGGGCCCGTCGCCGGCCGGCGGACGATCGCCGGTGCTCGGCGCGCCCGAGCGGGGATCCGCGTCCGACGGTGTCGTCCGGACACCGGAGACACCCAGTGGGTACGGCGAGGCTCCCGGGCCCGGCGGGGGTTCCTCCTCCGGTGCCGGCCGCCGGCGGCTGACGATGTTCCTCGCGGGGCTGGTCGGCGTCCTGGTGGTGATGGCGGCGGTGTTCTTCCTGACCGACCGCGGCAGCGGCGGCAAGCACGGGAGGGCGAAGGCCTCGCCCTCGCCCTCGGTCAGCTCCGTCGACCTCCCGGCCGGCGTGAAGTGCGCCGGCGCCTCCTGCACCGGCAAGGACGCCGAGGCCATGGGGTGCACCAAGGACGCCGCCGCCGTGACGACCGCCAAGACCGCCACCGTCGGCACGGTCACCCTGGAGGTGCGCTACAGCAAGACCTGCGGCGCCGCGTGGGGCCGTATCACCGCCGCCGCGCCGGGCGACTCGGTGCAGGTCACCGCGGGCACCGCCAAGGAGAACGACAGCATCACCCAGGCCGGCGACACGATCGCGTACACGCCGATGGTCGCCGTGAAGGACGCGGGCGAGGCGAAGGCCTGCGCGACGCTGGCGTCCGGGCAGAAGGGGTGCACCCCCTAGCGGCACAGCGGCACATGCGCAGCGGCACAAGGGGGCGGCCGCCCGTCCGGGAGAGGGGGGACTGGGCGGCCGCCTGGTGGGGGGTACCGACTGTGCCGGACTCCCGTGGGGGTACGTTTCGCGTGCCCGGGATGGGCATCCCCATGCGTGCCGCCCCGAATTTTTCGGCGCGGTTTTACTCTGTGGGGTGGGCCACACGGGCCCGGCGGTGCGGGATCCCGGATGCGCGATAGCCTGACCGGTGGATCTCTCTCGATACCAAGAGATCGATCATCTGTACGTCCCGTCCGCACCCCCAGGGCAAGGACGCCCACCGCCAGCTGTCCTACGGAGAACGCCATGACCCGCACTCCCGTGAACGTCACCGTCACCGGCGCGGCCGGCCAGATCGGTTACGCCCTCCTCTTCCGCATCGCCTCCGGCCAGCTGCTCGGCGCGGACGTGCCGGTCAAGCTGCGCCTCCTGGAGATCACGCCCGCGCTGAAGGCCGCCGAGGGCACGGCCATGGAGCTGGACGACTGCGCGTTCCCGCTGCTCCAGGGCATCGACATCAGCGATGACCCGAACGTCGCCTTCGACGGCGCCAACGTCGCCCTTCTGGTCGGCGCCCGCCCGCGCACCAAGGGCATGGAGCGCGGTGACCTCCTCGAGGCCAACGGCGGCATCTTCAAGCCGCAGGGCAAGGCCATCAACGACCACGCGGCGGACGACATCAAGGTCCTCGTCGTCGGCAACCCGGCCAACACCAACGCGCTCATCGCGCAGGCCGCCGCGCCGGACGTACCGGCCGAGCGTTTCACCGCGATGACCCGCCTCGACCACAACCGCGCGCTGACCCAGCTCGCGAAGAAGACCGGCTCGACGGTCGCCGACATCAAGCGCCTGACGATCTGGGGCAACCACTCCGCCACCCAGTACCCGGACATCTTCCACGCCACCATCGCCGGCAAGAACGCCGCCGAGGTCGTGAGCGACGAGAAGTGGCTGGCCGAGGACTTCATCCCGACCGTCGCCAAGCGCGGCGCCGCGATCATCGAGGCCCGTGGCGCCTCCTCCGCCGCGTCCGCCGCGAACGCCGCCATCGACCACGTGCACACCTGGGTCAACGGCACCGCCGACGGCGACTGGGTCTCCATGGGCATCCCGTCGGACGGCTCCTACGGCGTCCCGGAGGGCCTGATCTCCTCCTTCCCCGTCACCACCAAGGACGGCCAGTACGAGATCGTCCAGGGCCTGGACATCAACGAGTTCTCCCGCACCCGCATCGACGCCTCCGTCAAGGAGCTCGAGGAGGAGCGCGAGGCGGTCCGCGGTCTCGGCCTCATCTGACGGTCGCCATCTGACGGTCGCCATCTGACGGTCGCCGTCCGACGGCCGCCGTTTCCTCGGTTTCGTCACGAGCCCGCACGGGCCCTGTTCCGGTTTCGGTCGGAACGGGGCCCGCGCCCGTTTTCGCCGCTACCGTCTAAGGCGGTACCACCAGGGGTGATTCGGGGGGTTCGTGATGAGCGGATGGGACGAGTACGACGCCGGCTCGGGCTCCGGGCCGGAGCGGGAACCGAGCGAGGAGAGAGGCCGGGCCGCCTGGTCCGACGGGCAGACGGGGGCCACCCCGCCGTGGGCGTCCGCCGAAACGCAGACCGGCGGCGCCTTCCCGCCGCCCTGGACGACACCGCCGCCGGGGCCGACACCGCCGCCGGGACCCGTCACACCGCCGGGGCCCGCGACACCCCCGGGCCCCGCGTACATGGCGTCCCCCCTGCCGCCCGGCCCGGCCTACACCGGGGCTCCCACACCGCCGTACACCCTGCCTCCCGTCCCGCCGCAGGCGCCCCGGCGCCGCGTCGGACGGGTGCTCGCCGTCATCGCCCTGGTCGTCGCGGTCGGCGCGGGGACCGGTGCCGGGACCTGGTACCTGATCCGGGATCACCGCTCCGGCACCGGGGCCGGCCCCGTGACCGGGAGCTCCGTGAGCGTCTCGGCCTCGACCAGTCCGAGTCCGGGCCGGAGTTCCGAGCCGCCGAGCAGCCCGTCGGACACGCCCACCACGACCCCGCCGGCCTCGCCGCTGAACTCGCCCTCGGCCGGCTACCGCCGCGCCGAGGACCCGGTCGGCTACGCGGTCGACGTCCCGCAGGGCTGGACCCGCCGTGAGAAGCAGGGCAAGCTCGCGCCGATCGTCTACTACGACTCCCCCGCCGACGGCCGCCAGCTGCAGATCTTCCGGGTCACGGAGTCCACGCCCTACGAGTCGCTCACCCTGGCCGAGACGGATCCCGGCTACGGCTTCGCCAAGCAGCCCGGTTACCAGGTGATCCAGCGGGACCACGGCGACACCTGGGCGGAACTGACGTACCGCTACACGGACCAGGACAAGGGCGCCCGCCAGGTCATCGACCACCGCTTCGAGGCCGCCGACGGCACCCTGTACGCGATCCGCGCCAGCGGCCCCGCGAGCCTGGCGCCCGAACAGGTGCGGGAGCCGCTGAGGGCGGCGGTGCGGTACTTCTGCCCGACCGGCGCCCAGTGCACCTGACCCCTACTCCAGCCCCTTCTTGCCCGGCGCCCAGAACGGCTTGGTGAGGACCGCCCGCCGGTCCCAGCCCGCCTCCCGCACGAGCACCTGTCGCACCCGCTGCACGGCCCGCGCCTCCCCGGCGACATACGCGACCCCACCGGGCGCGGGCGCCAGCTCCCGTACGGCGTCGACGAGCGAACCGCCGTCGCGGAGGATCCAGTTGAGCTGGTCGCCGTGGGGGAGGGGGAGCCGGTCGCCCTCGGTCTCGGTCTCCACGCAGCCGGAGATCCGGGCCCCCTCCGGCAGCGCGTCCAGCATCGCGGCGAAGGCCACGGACGCCGTCTCGTCACCGACGAACACATGGTGCGGGGCGTCCGGCCGCAGCACGAACGTCCCCTCCGGCCTGCGCAGTCGCACCCGCTCGCCCACCCCGACCCCGCGTGCCCATCGCGCCCCGGGGCCGTCCCCGGGATGGTCCAGCACGCACAACTCCACGGCGCCGGCGGGGTCGTAGCTCCGGATCGAGTACGTGCGCAGGGTCAGCCCGCCGCCGACCAGCACCCGCACCTGCTGCCCCGGCCGGACGGTGAGTCCGGTGAGCGCCTCGCCCTCGATGCGCAGTCGGCGCATGCGGTCGGCGACGGGTTCGGCCTCGGTGACGGTGCCCTGGAGCGTCAGCAGGTCCAGGACCGGGGAGAGCAGAGCGGGCATGGGGCGGCTCCTGGGAACTCGCGGGCGGAGGAGGGGAGTTGGAGGTCAGGGTCGAGCTGAACGCGATAGTACGCGTTTCCCGCTCGACGCGATAGTGCGCGTTGTGCTGTGCTTGCCGTACCCGGCCACGACCGCCGCCGTCGCCGCCAGGACCAGGAGGGCGGCCGTGCGCAGGGCCGGGCCCATGCCATGGGCGAAGTCCGGATGGGCGGCCAGGACCGTGCCGGCGGTGGCGACGCCGAGGGCCGCGCCGATCTCACGGGCCGAGGTGCCGAGCCCGGAGCCGAGACCCGCCTGGTGGGCCGGGAGGGAGGTGACCACCCCCAGCGTCAGCGCGGGCATGCTCAGACCGGCGCCCGCCGAGATCACCAACAGCCAGCAGGCGTACACCGGGTAGGGCGTGCCCGCGTCCGCGGTGGACGCGGCGAGCAGCCCCAGACCGATGAGCGCGAGGCCGGTGCCGATGACCGGCCGGGGGTACGACGTCCAGCGCGTCGCCAGCCGCTGCGTCAGCGCCATGCCGACGATCAGCGGCACGATCGCGACGCCGGTCAGGGCTGGGCCGTACCCCTTCACGCCTTGCAGGTACTGCGAGTTGACGTAGAAGAGGGCGAACAGGCCGAAGAAGCCGGTGGCCATGCCGAGGGAGGCGGCGCGCAGCCGGGGCGACCTGAAGACGCGCGGGTCGAGGAGGGGGGTGCGCGAGCGGAGGGCGTGGGCGGTGAAGGCGGCCGTCAGAAGGGCGCCGGCCGCGAAGACGCCCAGGATGCGGGGGGAGGCCCAGCCGTGCGTGGGGCCCTCGATGATGCCGAAGAGGAGGGCGACCAGGGCCGCGGTGAGCAGGAGGGTGCCGAGGGGGTCGAGGTGGTTGCCGGGGGAGCGTTCCGTGCGGGGCGTGGTGAGCGCCACGGCCAGGGCGAGGAGAGCGGCGAGCGGGACCATGGCGAGGAACAGCGCGCGCCAGGTGAGGAACTGGCCCACCAGACCGCCGCCGAGGTTGCCGGCCATGCCGCCCAGGCCCAGTGCCAGCGTCCAGGCCGTCATGGCCCGGGCGCGGTGTTCGGGACCGGCGAGGCGCATCAGGATCGACAGGGTCGACGGCGTGATCAGCGCGGCGCCCGCGCCGGAGATGCCCCGGCCGGTGACGAGCAGCGCCGGGCCCGTGGCGAGGGCGCTGGTGGCGGCCCCCGCCGCGAACACGCCCAGCCCCGTGAGCAGGGCGCCCTTGCGGCCGTACCGGTCGCCGAGGGCGCCCGCCGGGATGAGCAGGGAGGCGAAGACGATGACGTACGCGTCGACCGTCCACAGCAGATCGGTGTGCGAGGGGTGCAGGGCGGACGAACTCAGCTGCGGGATCAGCAGGTTGACGGCGGCGACCATGGACTGCGCGACCAGGACGCAGGCGCACATCGCGAGGAGGGCGGACCGTTTCAGGGCGTGCGGGGGCATGGCTCCTCCTGAGGAGCTCGACGGCTGGTTCGGGATGCCCTGTCACCGTAGGCTCGGGTCCGTCCTGCACTCCAGTGCAACTTTCGCAAGGGATACCTGCACGTGACACAATCCGCGCACCTCGACCTCAATCTGCTGGCCGCCCTGGACGTGCTCCTGGAGGAGCGCAGCGTGCGGGGCGCCGCACAGCGGCTGCACCTGTCCGAACCGGCGATGAGCCGCACCCTCGGCCGTATCCGCAAGGCGCTCGGCGACCCGATCCTGGTGCGGGCCGGGCGGCAGATGGTGCCGACCCCGCACGCGCTGGCCGTGCGCGCGGAGGTGAGCGCGGTGGTGGAGCGGGCCCGGGCGCTGTTCGCGCCGGGCCGGGACGCGGACGTACGGACCCTGCGCCGCACCCTCACGATCATCGGCCCCGACACCATCGGCGCGGCCCTCGCTCCCGCCCTCTTCGCCCGGGCCGCGGCCGAGGCGCCCGGCATCCGGGTGCGCTACCTGGCCGAGAGCCACGCGGACGAGCCGTACCTGCGCGAGGGGACCGCCGATCTGGAGGTCGGGGTCATCGACACGACCGCGCCCGAGGTGCACCGGGAGAAGCTGTACCAGGACCGGATGCTCGGCGTCGTACGGGCCGGGCATCCGCTGCTGGAAGGGGAGTTGACGGCGGAGCGGTTCGCCACGGAGGCCGATCACCTGATCGTCTCGCGCCGGGGCAGGCTGCACGGACCGGTCGACGAGGCGCTCGCCGGACTCGGACTGAAGCGGCGCGTGGCGGGCACGATCGGGACCCTTCCCGCCTCCCTGTTCGTCGTACGGGACAGCGATCTGGTCGGTCTGATCAGCTCCTGGGCGCTACCGCTCGCCGCGGCGCTGGACCTCGTGGCGTTCGAGGTGCCGCTGCCACTGCCCCCGCTGGACCTGGGGCTGGCCTGGCATCCGCGGCACGAGGCGGATCCGGCCCACGCTTGGCTCAGGCGGACGGTCCGGGAACTGCTCGCCGAACGGTCCGTGTAGCCGCTCGCCCGGTCGGCATTCCGCTTTCCCCGTACCACCTGCCCCTCTATGCTGATGGTTTGTCAACTGAACGTCTGACAACGGTCCATCCACGCATCGGGGGAGTAGCGTGAGTACCGCTTACGTGCCTCAGCAACCGCAGCCCGTGGTCTCCACGGGGGCGCTGCCGACACCGCCCGTCCCACCGCACGCCAGCGAGGCGACCCGGCTGCTGTGCGCCGGCACCTATCTGGATTCCGGTTACCGCGACCGGGTCATCGAGGAACTGCAGCTCAACGAACAGCGGATCGTCGCGCCCTCGCTCGGCTTCGACGCCGCCCGCGTCCTCGCCCACGCCCTGCGCGCCCGCCGCTTCGAACTGTTCTGGGCCGGCGCGATCCTCGGCCTGTGGGTGGTCGGAGGGGTGCTCAGCGGCGGTCTGCTGGCCTTCTTCGTCTGGCCCAGCGTGGCCCTCGCCCTCGCGCCCTGGATCAGGGGGCGGGCCGAGGAGCCGCCGCTGTGGCGGCTGGTCCCCGCGTTCCTGGTCCGCTGGTGGGGCCGCCTGTCCTTCGCGCTGATACTGGCGTTCGCCCTGATCGCCGCGTTCGGCAGCGGCTCGGACAGCGGCTCCTCCTCCGGTTCGTACGGCACGTACTCCGACCCCTACTCCGACTCGTCGAGCTTCACGGACGTGTTCTCGCCGAGTTCCATCACCGATCTGATCGAGCCGTGGCGGGCCTGGCTGGGACTGGCGGTGCTCGCGCTCATCGCCTGGTGCGGATACGCCCAGCGCAACCAGGTCAGCCGCGCGCTGGCCGCCGAACTCTCCCCACAGCGTTTCGGTGACGCGGCGAACGACCCCGCCGAACAGGCCGACAACCCGCGCTTCCAGCGGCTGAAGCAGCGCATCCGGCTCGAACAGCACGCGCCGCTGATCATGTACCACGAGGCGCGGCCGTTCTGCGGGGCGGGCGCCGCGTACGACACCTGGGTGCTGGCCGTCGAACTCCGCCCGGACGAGGAGCGGAAGCAGCAGCCGCTGAGCAACCGCACGGTCCTGGAGCGGATCCGTCCGCTGCTCGAACAGCTGCGTGTCCCGGCCGAGTTCGCGGGGCCCGGGGTCCGTGACCGGCTGCGCTGGCTGGAGATCGACGAGTGCGTGTTCCTGCCGGCCGAGGGGCTGCTCACCCGGGACCAGGCGCCGTACACCCCGCAGGCCTTCGAGGAGCACCGGGCCCGGGCGGTCGAGGAGGGCGCCGAGAAGCGGCGGCACTTCCTGCGCATCCGGGTCGGCGGCTGGGAGGAGGAGCTGGTCGTCACGGTGTTCGTGCGCATCCACACGCAGGGACGGATGCTGATGCTGGAGATCGCGCCGCATGTGCTGACGCCGGTGCGCGCCGACTTCAAGGACGCCGACCGTGTGGCGCACCGGTTCCGGCACAACAACCTGGCCGGGAAGGCGGCGGGCGCGCTCGTCCTGGTGCCGTCGTCCGTCGGCCGCTCGCTGGGGCAGCTGGGCCGGGGGCTGGTGTACGTGTGGCGGCTGCTCACGGGCGGCTACGCCGGGGCGCTGCCCGACGGACCGGGGGCGTCGGTACGGGAGTTGGGGGCGGCGCCGGCCGGTTCCACGTTCCAGGAGATGGACGTGGTGCGCTACCTGAAGAGCGTGCAGGACAGGGTGGCGAACGGGGTGCGGGCCGCGCTCGCAGAATCCGGTTACGAGACCGGGGAGTTCGTCCAGAAGGTCGTCAACATCAGCAACGGGGACGTGAACATCGGCCGGATCGAGGGGTCCACCTTCGCGGTCGGCAGTGGCTCGTCCGCCGCATCCTCCAGTGTCTCGGGCGGTGCGGTGCCGCCGAAGGGAGCCGACACCAGTGACAAGTAACGAGCCGAGCGTCAACATCGGCGACATCTCGGGCAACAACACCTTCGCCATCGGCAGCCGGTCGCACGCCGAGAGCCACCACGTGCACCACGGCACGGGCCCGCAGCGCGACGAGGCGACCGAACAACTGCTCGCCGCCATAAGGGAGTTGCGGGCCGACCTGGCCGAACGGGTGCGCGGCACCGAGCAGACGGCCGCGCTGGACGAGGCCCTCGCGGAGACGGAGACGGAGATCGCGACCACGGGCCAGGCCGGCCCCACCCGCCGCGAACGCCTGAGGGAACTGCTGTCCGACTCCCAGGCCCTGGTCACCTTCCTGGCCTCCGCCGGCGCCCTGGCCGGCCTCCTGGGGATGTGAGAGTCAGCCGATGAGCGGGGGCGGACAGTACTGGAACGAGGACACCCAGCGCTGGGAGGACAGCACGGGGAGTCATCCGACGGCCGAGCCGCCGTCCGCGCCGCCGGGCCGGCCGGGGGCGGGGGGATCGGG
>NZ_WVUG01000336.1 GCF_017614965.1 Streptomyces griseorubiginosus
GTGGGGGACGGTGAAGCTGCGGGGGGAGCCGGGCGGCGCAGGGACGCAGCGCGGGTGAACAAGTTCATGATTCACGTAGTTACTTCATGAGAGATAGTGCCGCAAGCCTGCTTCACGTCCCGTGGCGGCCCGAACATAACCCACACACATTCACCACGGAATCGGTTCGCGGTGATGATGCCGGAATTCGCCGATATCCGTCAGGGCTCGCGGTGTTCGTGTGCCGCCCGCTCCAATTCCTCCGCCTCCGCCTCGGCCAGCCGTGCCTCCGCCGCCACGTCGATGGAGCGGGTCAGCCACCAGTACAGGGCGCCCGCCACCGGCAGCCCGACGAACAGGGAGATGTCCGCACCGCCGAGCGCGTCGGCGACCGGGCCGGTGTAGAGGGTGCCCACGGCGAAGAACGGCACCATGACGCCGAAGCCCACCAGATAGGCGATGATGCCCTGCCAGCCCCAACGGCCGTAGATTCCATGCGGGTTGAAGATCTCGGCGATGGCGTAGTGACCACGGCGCACGACGTAGTAGTCCATCAGGTTGACCGCGGTCCACGGGATGAACAGATAGAGGACCAGCAGCAGGAAGTTGTTGAAGTTCTCCAGGAAGTTGGAGGTCGCGGCCAGCGCGCCGACCAGGGAGAGCGCCGCGGTCAGCCCGATGGTCACCAGCCGTACGCTCAGCGTCGGACGCACCCGTTTGATCGAGTCGACGGCGCTGATCAAGGTGAGCGAGCCGCCGTACATGTTGAGCGCGGTGACGGAGACCAGGCCCAGCACGGCGAAGAGCAGCACGATCGCGCCGAAGCCGGTGAAGACCTTGTCGCCCGCCGCGTTGATCGACTTGATCGTTTCGAAGTCCTTGCCGGCCCAGGCCGCGAGCAGCGCGCCGAGCACCATCAGCCAGATGCCGCCGAGGGCGGAACCGAAGTAGGTCCAGTAGAAGGTCTTGCGGACGGTCACGTCCGGCGGGAGATAGCGGGAGTAGTCCGAGACGTAGATCGCCCAGCTGATCTGGTAGCCGGCGACCACGCCGAACTGGGCCAGGAACGGCGTCCACTTGAAGGCGCCGAGATCGAAGGAGCCGGCCGGGTAGTGCAGGGTGACCAGGACACCGATGGTGAAGATCCCGAAGACGACCAGGAAGGTGTAGGTCAGGAACTGCTCGGCCTTGTGGATGACGTCGTAGCCGACCAGCGCGATCACCAGGGCGACGACGGTGACCACGACCACCCACAGCTTCACGCCGCCGTGCACGGTGGTGTGCATGGCCTCGCCGGCGAGGATGGTGTTGAAGACGTTGAAGCCCGCGTACTGGACGTAGGCGAACAGCCACACCAGCAGGGCCCCGATGTAGCCGAACTGGGGCCGCGACTGGATCATCTGCGGCAGGCCCAACTGGGGGCCCTGGGCCGAGTGGAAGGCCATGAAGAAGGTGCCCAGGACGGTGCCGGCCACGATCGCGATCAGCGACCAGATGAGGTTGCCGCCCTCGGTGATGCTGATCAGGCCCACGGCGAGGGTGGCGATCTGGGCGTTCGACATGAACCACAGCGGGCCCAGGTGCCACAGCTTGCCGTGGCGCTCGTCGAGCGGAACGTAGTCGATGGAGCGGATCTCCAGCCCCGACACCCGCGGTTGCGATGTTGTGGTCACGGCGCCTCCAGAGTGTTCCATCCACCCCTGTGGCCGGATACCTTCCCTGGAATTGTCTGGCCAAAGGTCGCATTGCCGACCCTTGACCAGACAATCCGCGCTGGTCAGACCGCCGGGCTCGGGAAGGTGGGGTACTCCACCCCGGAGACGTGCTGGACGACCCGGATGACCTGGCAGGAGTAGCCGAACTCGTTGTCGTACCAGAGGTAGAGGATGGCGTTGTCGCCCTCCGCCTTGGTGGCGCCCGCGTCGATGATCGAGGCGTGCCGCGAGCCGATGAAGTCGCTGGAGACCGCGTCGGGGGCGGTGGTGAAGTCGATCTGGCGCCTGAGCGGCGAGGTCAGCGACACCTTGCGCAGGTGGTCGAGGACCTCCTCGCGGTCGGTCTCGCGGGCGAGCTGGAGGTTGAGGATCGCGATCGAGACATCCGGCACCGGGACCCGGATCGAGCTGCCGGTGATCCGCGCCTTGAGGCCGGGCAGCGCCTTGGCGACGGCCGAGGCGGCGCCGGTCTCGGTGATGACCATGTTCAGCGGCGCCGAACGGCCACGGCGGTCGGCCTTGTGGTAGTTGTCCAGCAGGTTCTGGTCGTTGGTGAACGAGTGCACGGTCTCCACGTGGCCGCGCAGCACGCCGTACTCGTCGTCCATCGCCTTCAACGGCGGCACGATCGCGTTGGTGGTGCAGGAGGCGCAGGACAGGATCTGCTCGTCGGGCTTGATCGTGTCGTGGTTGACGCCGTGCACGATGTTCGGGACGTCGCCCTTGCCCGGCGCGGTCAGCACGACCTTGTCGATGCCGGGACGCAGGTGCTGGGACAGCCCCTCGCGGTCGCGCCACTTGCCGGTGTTGTCGATCAGGATCGCGTTGTTGATGCCGTACGCGGTGTAGTCGATCTCGGAGGGGTCGCCCGCGTAGATCACCTTGATCGCGTTGCCGTTGGCGAAGATCGTGCCCGATTCCTCGTCCACGGTGATCGTGCCCTGGAACTGGCCGTGGATGGAGTCCCGGCGCAGCAGCGAGGCCCGCTTGACGAGATCCTCGGGGGCCCGCTCGCCGCCACCGCGCACCACGATCGCGCGCAGCCTGAGGCCGTTGCCGGAGCCGGCCTTCTCGATCAGCAGGCGGGCCACGAGGCGGCCGATGCGGCCGAAGCCGTAGAGGACGACGTCGCGCCCGACGCCTCCCTCGATCTTGTTGGCGCCGGTGGCCCCCGCGACGGCCTCGGCGGTGAACGCCTCCACCGTCAGGCCCCGGTCGTCGTCCTTGTACGTCGCGGCCAGCATGCCGATGTCGATCTGCGAGGGGCCGAGGTCGAGCGTCGTCAGCGCCTTCAGGAACGGCAGGGTCTCGGTGACCGAGAGCTCCTCGCCGGCGATCTGCCGGGCGAAGCGGTGGGTCTTGAGAATGCTCACCACCGACTTGTTCACCAGGGAGCGGCTGTGCAACAGGACGGTGACGTCCCGCTCGCGGTGCAGCTTCCCGATGATCGGGATCATCGACTCCGCGATCTCCTCGCGGGTCTTCCAGTTGGTGAACGAGTCGTCGTTGACAGTCACAGATCCATCTTTCGAGCTAGGCGGCGCTCATATGTTAAACCCCTCGTGTTTCGATACTTCGAACGGGGGTGCCAGGCGGTGAACGAGGAGTGAATCGAGACGATCCGGCTCCCCGTCCGTACCTCACGGTCATGGGGGCCTGCCCGCCCCGCCGACCGCCACCGGAACGATCGAGGGACACCACCATGAACGCAACCGCAGCCATCGGCGTGACCGGCCTGGGGGTCATGGGCCGCAACCTGGCGCGCAACTTCGCCCGCCGCGGGTACACCGTCGCCGTCCACAACCGCACGGCCGGCCGCACGCGCGCGCTGGTGGAGGTGTACGGCGACGAGGGCTCCTTCGTCCCCGCCGAGACGGCCGAGGAGTTCGTCGCCGCCCTCGAGCGCCCCCGCCGCCTGATGATCATGGTGCAGGCGGGTGCCGCCACCGACGCGGTCATCGAGGAGTTCGCCCCGCTCCTGGAGCCCGGCGACATGATCATCGACGGCGGCAACGCACACTTCGCCGACACCCGCCGCCGCGAGGCCGCCCTGCGCGAGCGCGGCCTGCACTTCGTCGGCGCCGGCGTCTCCGGAGGCGAGGAGGGCGCCCTGGAGGGGCCGTCCGTCATGGTCGGCGGCTCGGCGGAGTCGTACGACGTGCTCGGCCCGATGTTCGAGACCATCAGCGCCAAGGTCGGCGGCGAGCCGTGCGCCGCCCACATCGGAAGCGACGGCGCCGGACACTTCGTCAAGATGGTCCACAACGGCATCGAGTACGCCGACATGCAGCTCATCGCCGAGGCGTACGACCTGCTGCGCCAGGTCGCCGGATACACCCCGGCCGAGATCGCGGACGTCTTCCGCCGCTGGAACGCCGGCCGGCTGGGCTCCTACCTGGTCGAGATCACCGCCGAGGTCCTCGCCCACACCGACCCCGAGACCGGCGCCCCCTTCGTCGACGTCGTGGCCGACGCCGCCGGGCAGAAGGGCACCGGCCGCTGGACCGTGCAGACGGCTCTGGACCTCGCCTCCCCGGTCACCGCCATCGCCCAGGCCACCTTCGCCCGTGCCGCCTCCGGCCAGAGCGAACTGCGCGCCGCCTACGCGGGTCTGCCCGGCGGCACCCGGCCCCACCTCAGCCGCACCGAGGCCGAACGCTTCGCCTCCCAGGTCGAGCACGCCCTGTACGCGTCGAAGGTCATCGCCTACGACCAGGGCCTGAAGATGATCCAGGACGCGGCCGCCGAGTACGGCTGGAAGATCGACCTCGGCACCGTCGCCAGGATCTGGCGCGGCGGCTGCATCATCCGCGCCTCCTTCCTCGACCGCATCCGCACCGCGTACGCCGCCGACCGCGAACTGGTCAGCCTGCTGGGCGAGATGGAGTTCGCCATGGAGATCACCGACGCGCAGGTGCCCTGGCGGGAGACCGTCGCCTCCGCCGCCCGCCGTGGCATCCCCGTCCCCGCCTTCTCCGCCGCGCTGGCCCACTACGACACCCTGCGCGCCGACCGCCTGCCCGCCGCCCTCCTGCAGGGCCAGCGCGACTACTTCGGCGCCCACACCTACCGGCGCACCGACCGCCCCGGCGCCTTCCACACCCACTGGGCCGCCCCGAACCGCCCGGAGACCCCCGCCTGACCGACACCGGGCGTGACCCTCGGGCCCAACCGGTCGTTCCCGAGGGCATGATCCACATCAAGCGCGGACTCGGCACGGCCGCCCTGGCGCTCGCCGCCCTGGCGGCCCTGACCGCCCCCGCCGCCCATGCCACCGACAACGTGCCCTGCCACCGCACCACCAAGAAGGACCTCACCGACCCGGCGACCGGGCGTGTGTGGCGGGGCACCGACGTCATGTACTGCAATCTCACCCGCGGTCACGTCCCCGTGTACGCCACCCGCTCGCCGAACGCCCCGATCGTCGGGTACCTCGAACAGGGCGGCGACGCCAACTGGTTCGTCACCGAGATGAAGGGCGAGACCTTCCGCGACGGGGCCGCCGAGAACTACTGGTGGGGCAGCACCATGGCGGACGACGGCCGCTGGGGCTGGGTCCCCGAGGTCTACTTCGCGGGCGGGGAGAACAACGAGGACGACGCGGGCCTGCTCATGCCCGGCGGCCACACCTGCGCCGGCGTCTGCCCGCCCTTGCCGTTCTGGGCCCGCTGAACGGGCCTCGTGGACACCGGGCGACCAGGTGCGGTGGTTCACAGCCGGGGCGCGACCCCGAACCGCGGGCCGAGAGTCGGCTCGTCGCCGCCCGCCAGTTCCGTCACGCGGCGGTGCACCTGCGTCAGATCGTCCAGCAGATCGTGTGTCTCGTCCTTGGGCAGCCGCGCGGTGCGGGCGATCTCCTCCAGGTGGACGGGCATGCCGCCGTGCCGCCGCTGGGCCGCGACGAGGGCCTGGAAGACCTGCTCGTGACGGTCGCTGTTGTCGATCATCGGATTGCTTCCTGTGGGGTACGTCCGGCCCTACGGGTAACCACCCCGCCCAAGGTCATCACATGCCGGTCACTTGATCCTTGACGCCCCCACGCACCCGACCTAGCCTCCCCTGGTCACGTCTGGACACGTCTGGACAGGTAGGTCGACCATGGCAGACCCCTCGGATTCCCCCGACAACAGATCCACGGCCGGCCGGCTCCAGGTGGAGACGCACGGCCTCGACGTCATCGGCGACGCCGAACGCAAGGGCACCCCGCGTACCCTGTTCTGGCCCTGGTTCGGCGCCAACGTCTCGATCCTGGGCCTGAGTTACGGTGCCTTCGCGCTCGGCTTCGGCATCTCCTTCTGGCAGGCGCTGATCGCCGGCGTGATCGGCATCGTCTTCTCCTTCCTGCTGTGCGGCTTCATCGCCGTGGCCGGAAAGCGCGGCTCCGCACCGACGATGGTGCTCAGCCGGGCCGCTTACGGGGTGCGTGGAAACCGTCTGCCCTCGGCGATCTCCTGGGTGCTCACCGTCGGCTGGGAGACCGTGCTGTGCGCGCTCGCCACCATGGCCACCGCCACCGTATTCGGGCGGCTCGGCTGGGGCGGCGGCACCGGGACCAAGGTGGTCGCCCTGGTCCTCGTGGGCGCGCTGACCGTGGTCGGCGGGGTGATGGGCTTCGACCTGATCATGCGGCTGCAGACCCTGATCACCGTCGTCACCGGTGTGCTCACCGTCGTCTACATCGGGCTGGTCGCCGACCACATCCACTGGAACACCGTCAGCGCGATCCCGGCGGGTTCCGCCCAGGAGTTCATCGGCGCGCTGGTGTTCATGATGACCGGCTTCGGCCTGGGCTGGGTCAACGCCGCCGCCGACTACTCCCGCTACCTGCCACGCCGTTCCTCCAGCAGGGGAGTGATCGGCTGGACCACCTTCGGGGCGTCCCTGGCACCCCTGCTCCTGCTGGTCTTCGGGCTGCTGCTGGCCGGCTCGTCCGCCAAGCTGAACACGGCCGTCGCCGCGGACCCCATCGGCGCGCTCACCACCATCCTGCCCACCTGGTTCCTGGTCCCCTTCGCCGTGGTCGCCGTGCTCGGACTGGTCGGCGGCGCGGTCCTCGACATCTACTCCTCCGGCCTCGCCCTGCTCTCGGCGGGCATCCGGATCCCCCGCTATCTGGCCGCCTTCGTCGACGGCGTCCTGATGATCGCGGGCTCCGTCTACATCGTCTTCCTCGCCGACGACTTCCTCGGCCAGTTCATGGGCTTCCTCACCACGCTGGGCGTCCCCATCGCCGCCTGGTGCGGCATCATGCTCGCCGACCTGCTGCTGCGCCGGCGCGACTACGACGAGGGCGACCTCTACCGGCCCTCGGGCCGCTACGGCGACGTACAACCCGTTCCGCTGCTGCTGACCGTCGTCGCCACGGCCCTCGGCTGGGGCCTGGTCACCAACGCGGCCGCGAGCTGGCTCACCTGGCAGGGCTATCTGCTCGACCCCTTCGGCCTCGGCGGCAAGTCCGGCGCCTGGGCCTACGCCAACCTCGGCGTCCTCGCCGCGCTCGCCCTCGGCTTCCTCGGCACACTCGCCCTCGGCCGCGCCCGCGTCCACACCCAGGAGGCACAGGCGCCGAGCCCCACGGACGCGGGGGCCGCCGTATGAGCGCTGGCCTGCTCGCCGTCATCGACATGCAACGCGTCTTCGCCGAACCGGACAGCCCCTGGGCCGCGCCACGCTACGCCGAGGCCGCGGCGGGCGTACGACGCCTGCTGCCGGCCTTCGGCGACCGGGTCACCTTCACCCGCTTCCTGGCCCCCGCGCAACCCGAGGGCGCCTGGCGGTCCTACTACGACCGCTGGCCGTTCGCCCTGCAGCCACCGGATGCCCGACTCTGGTCCCTGACCGAGGACTTCGCCCCTCACGCCCACGACACCCTGGACGCCACGACCTTCGGCAAGTGGGGCCCGGACCTCGCCCGCCGCCTCGCCCCGGCGAGCCGCCTCGTTCTGGCCGGCGTCAGCACCGACTGCTGCGTCCTGTCCACCGCCCTCGCCGCGGCCGACGCGGGAGTGGAGGTCGTGGTGGTCACGGACGCGTGCGCGGGAGCGGACGACACGGCACACGAGCGGGCACTGCGCCTCATGGAGTCCTACGGCCCGTTGATCCGTCTGACCACGGTCACCGAACTGCTCGCGGAGACGGGGTGAGCCGCGGGCCGATCGCCCGTGACCACCGCCGCGTCGCCCTCCTCGGCGGAGGCTTCGGGACGGATGGTCTGCTGGACGGCTGGGTCCTGGGGCATGCGCGCTCCTCCCGGCCGCGCGTCTGCTTCCTGCCCACCGCCAGTGGCGACGCCCCGGCGTACGTGGAGTGGTTCCTCGACGCGTTCGGCACGCGCCGGGACTGCGAGGCGTCCGTACTGCCGTTGTTCCAGCGGGAGTTGGACGATGACGCGTTGCGCGCGCAGGTGCTCGCGCAGGACGTCGTGTACGTCGGCGGGGGCAACACCGCGAACATGCTGGCCGTCTGGCGCGTGCACGGCGTGGACCGTCTGCTCCGGGAGGCCTACGACCAGGGCACGCTGCTGTGCGGCACCAGCGCCGGAGCCAACTGCTGGGCGGAGGCCTCCCACACCGACTCCTTCGGTCCCCTGAGCCACCTCCGGGACGGACTGGGGCTGCTGTCCGGCTCGGTCTGCCCTCACTACGACAGCGAACCTGGCAGGCGCCCCTCCTACCGGGCGGCCGTGGCGGACGGCTCGCTGCCGGGCGGATGGGCGCTGGACGACGGGGTCGGGGCGCTGTTCCTGGACGGCGAGCCGGCGGAAACGGTGTCGGTGGCGCCGGGCGCTCATGTGTACCGGGTGGAGCAGGACGGGCGCGGGGGCGTGCGGGAGCGGGTCGTCGGCGGGCGTTCGCTGGTGTGAGGGGCTTGGCCTGATTCCGGCGGGGCCTGCCACTGTGATCACATTCCCCTGATGTCCCGAGGCCGCCGAGTGCCGGTGGCTCGCCCCGTGGATTCTCCCGGTGGCGGGGAATGGCCTGCTCCGGATCGGGTACGCGACCCGGAGCCGTGCCCGGAGGCGATCTTGTTCCGGGCGTGCCGACGACCGTTGCTACCAGGGGATCTGCCATGGAGACACCTGCCAACGAGAACAACCCCACACCGGCACGGCAGGCGCTCGACGCGCTGGCCGTGAACACCGACGACACGGCGGCGCTGGACGCGCTGGCCGGCAGTGACGTCCTCGTGCCGGTGCCGGACGACGCGAACCAGGACGACGCCACCGACCCCTCGGCCGTGGCGCTGCCCGTCCTGGAGCAGCCCGACGGCGACCCGGTGGTACCCGTCTTCACCTCGGAGGTGGAGATGGCCGAGCTGCTGCCCTTCGTCTCCCGCTACCGCCTGGTCCCGCTGGGCGCCCTCGCGTCCCAGTGGCCGGCCGACGAACTGTCCCTGACGATCGACGCGGGCTCCGAGCACCCGCTGACCCTCACCTCGGAAGGCGTGCGCACCCTGCTCGCGCGGCCCTGAGCTTGGCGTTTAACCTCGCTGGGCTTGGTGCTCCTTGATCGATTCGGCCCGTTTGACAGTCTTGCCAACGTCGTGGCGCCTGGCTCGTTGCTTGTTTTTCGAGCCGGGAGGCCGTCCGGGGC
>NZ_WVUG01000337.1 GCF_017614965.1 Streptomyces griseorubiginosus
GACGGACACCGGTGCGGCACCCTGCGCTCCCGCCGGGCGGCGGTGGAGCATGCGTATACCCATGCCCGCATCCTTACGGGCCCCGGGGGCGGGGGGCGTGCTGACGGGGGCCACGTGAGTGACCGGGCCTTGAGCCGGGGGCTCGTCGCAGTACGACCTCGCGGCGACGAACCCCCTGCTCGGCCGCCGCAGGCTAGTGCGCCGCCGACTCCCAGTCCGGGCCCGCGCCCACCGAGACGCCCAGCGGGACGTTCAGGTGGACGGCGTCGGACATCTCGCGGCGGACGATCTCCTCCGTGGCCGCACGCTCCCCGGGGGCGATCTCCAGGACGATTTCGTCGTGGACCTGCAGGAGCATGCGGGACTTCAGGCCGGCCTCGCGCAGCGCGTCGTCCACCTTCAGCATGGCGATCTTGACGATGTCCGCCGCCGTGCCCTGGATCGGCGCGTTGAGGGCCATCCGCTCGGCGGCCTCGCGGCGCTGCCGGTTGTCGCTGTTGAGGTCGGGCAGATAGCGGCGGCGGCCGAAGAGGGTCGCCGTGTATCCCGTCGCTCGCGCCTCGTCGACCGCCCGGCGCAGATAGTCCCGGACGCCGCCGAAGCGCTCGAAGTACGCGTCCATCAGGGCCCGCGCCTCACCCGCGTCGATGTTCAGCTGCTGGGACAGGCCGAAGGCCGACAGCCCGTACGCCAGGCCGTACGACATCGCCTTGATCTTGCGGCGCATCTCCGCGTCGACCGCGCCGGGCTCGACGGCGAACACCTGCGAGGCGGCCGTGGTGTGCAGGTCCTCGCCGGAGGTGAACGCCTCGATGAGGCCCGCGTCCTCGGAGAGGTGCGCCATCACGCGCAGCTCGATCTGGCTGTAGTCGGCGGTCATCAGCGACTCGAAGCCGTCGCCGACCACGAAGCCGCGGCGGATCGCGCGGCCCTCGTCGGTGCGGACCGGGATGTTCTGCAGGTTGGGGTCGGTGGAGGACAGCCGGCCGGTCGCGGCGACGGTCTGGTTGAAGGTGGTGTGGATCCGGCCGTCCGTCGCGACGGTCTTGATCAGGCCCTCGACGGTGACCCGGAGCTTGGCCTGCTCGCGGTGGCGGAGCATGATCACCGGCAGCTCGTTGTCCGTCTGGGTGGCCAGCCAGGCCAGCGCGTCGGCGTCCGTGGTGTAGCCGGTCTTGGTCCGCTTCGTCTTCGGCAGGGCGAGCTCGCCGAAGAGGACCTCCTGGAGCTGCTTGGGAGAGCCGAGGTTGAACTCGTGCCCGGCCGCCGCGTGCGCCTCCTTCACCGCCTGCTGCACGGCCCCGGCGAACATCTGCTCCATGGCCTCCAGATGGGCCCGGTCGGCGGCGATGCCGTGCCGCTCCATCCGGGCCAGCAGTGCGGAGGTGGGCAGCTCCATGTCCCGCAGCAGGTCCGCGGCGCCGACCTCCTGGAGCCGGCCCTCGAAGGCCTCCCCCAGGTCGAGGACGGCACGGGCCTGGACCATCAGTGCCTCGGCCTCGGCGCCGTCGTCCGTGCCGAACGCCAGCTGGCCGTCGGCCGCCGCGGCGGGGGCCAGCTCGCGGTGCAGGTACTCGAGCGAGAGGGCGTCCAGGTCGAAGGAGCGGCGGCCCGGCTTGACCAGGTAGGCGGCGAGGGCGGTGTCCATGGAGACGCCGTCGACGCTCCAGCCGTGCTCGGCGAAGACGCGCATCGCGCCCTTGGCGTTGTGGAAGACCTTCGGCCTGCCGGCGTCGGCCAGCCACGCGGCGAAGGCCGTCTCGTCCGCCTCGTCCAGCTGGGAGGGGTCGAACCAGGCGGCCGGCCCCGCGGGCGCGGCGAGCGCGACCTCGGCCACCGAGCCGGTGCCGAGCGCCCAGGTGTCGACGGTGGCCACGCCGAGCGTGCCGGTGCCGTGCTCGGCGAGCCAGGGGGCGAGCTCTCCGGTGCCGAGGACCGTGCCGTCCAGCTCCACGCCGTCCGTCGTGATCGGGGTCGACTCGGCCTCCTCGGCGCCCGGGTCGACGGCGAACAGGCGCTCACGCAGGGAGGGGTTACGGATCTCCAGGGTGTCCAGGATCATCGCGACGGCCTTGCGGTCGTACGCGGGGCGCTCCAGGTCGGTGACCGCCTTGGGCAGCTGGACCTGCCGCTCAAGCTCGGTCAGCCGGCGGTTGAGCTTGACGGCCTCCAGGTGCTCGCGGAGGTTCTGGCCGGCCTTGCCCTTGACCTCGTCGACGCGCTCGACCAGCTCGGCGAAGGAGCCGAACTGGTTGATCCACTTCGCCGCCGTCTTCTCGCCGACTCCGGGGATGCCCGGCAGGTTGTCGGACGGGTCGCCGCGCAGGGCCGCGAAGTCGGGGTACTGGGCGGGCGTCAACCCGTACTTCTCGAAGACCTTCTCCGGGGTGAACCGGGTCAGCTCGGAGACGCCCTTCGTCGGGTACAGCACCGTGGTGTGCTCGGAGACCAGCTGGAAGGAGTCGCGGTCGCCGGTGACGATCAGCACCTCGAAGCCCTCGGCCTCGGCCTGGGTGGCAAGAGTGGCGATGACGTCGTCGGCCTCGAAGCCGTCGACGGCGAACCGGGAGACGTGCATCGCGTCCAGCAGCTCGCCGATCAGCTCGACCTGGCCCTTGAACTCGTCCGGGGTCTTGGAGCGGTTCGCCTTGTACTCCGTGAACTCCTCGGAGCGCCAGGTCTTGCGGGAGACGTCGAAGGCCACCGCGAAGTGCGTGGGCTCCTCGTCGCGCAGGGTGTTGGCCAGCATCGACGCGAAGCCGTAGATCGCGTTCGTCGGCTGGCCCGTCGCCGTCGTGAAGTTCTCCGCGGGCAGCGCGAAGAACGCGCGGTACGCCAGCGAGTGCCCGTCCATGAGCATGAGGCGGGGTCGGTCGCCGCCGGGGGACGTCTCGGTCTTCTTCGATGCTGTCTCTGCCACGTCCCCGATCCTGCCACGCCCCACTGACAGTCGGCCGCCATCGACGGTCACGACCGGGACGGTGTTGCCTCTTCCGCAACGATTGCTCAGTGCGCAACCATTGCCGCGTCCTCGGCAAACCCGGCGGCCTCGTTGTCGCCGGTGCGTGCGAGGATCGGACGTGTAGGACACGGGTGCCGGTGAAGGAGACTCAGCGATGGCAACAAAGCCGCCCAAGGGCGATCCGGTCCAGGACGCGCCGCAGGTCGCCGAGCCGAAGCACGCGGCGGCCGGCCTGCCCGCCATCGGGCACACCCTGCGCATCGCCCAGCGGCAGATGGGCGTCAAGCGCACCGCGCTGACCCTGCTGCGGGTCAACCAGAAGGACGGCTTCGACTGCCCCGGCTGCGCCTGGCCGGAGCCGGAGCACCGGCACACGGCGGAGTTCTGCGAGAACGGCGCCAAGGCGGTGGCCGAGGAGGCCACCCTGCGCCGGGTCACCCCCGAGTTCTTCGCCGCGCACACCGTGGCCGACCTCGCGACCCGCAGCGGCTACTGGCTGGGCCAGCAGGGACGCCTCACACACCCCATGTACCTCCCCGAGGGAGGCGACCGCTACGAGCCGGTGAGCTGGGAGCGGGCCTTCGACATCATCGCCGAGGAGATCTCCCGGCTGTCCTCCCCGGACGAGGCCGTCTTCTACACCTCAGGGCGCACCAGCAACGAAGCGGCCTTCCTCTACCAGCTGTTCGCGCGAGAACTGGGCACCAACAACCTGCCCGACTGCTCGAACATGTGCCACGAGTCGTCCGGCTCGGCCCTGTCGGAGACGATCGGCATCGGCAAGGGCAGCGTCCTGCTGGAGGACCTCTACAAGGCCGACCTGATCATCGTGGCCGGGCAGAACCCGGGCACGAACCACCCGCGCATGCTCTCCGCCCTGGAGAAGGCGAAGGCGGGCGGGGCGCGGATCGTCAGCGTCAACCCGCTGCCCGAGGCTGGTCTGGAGCGGTTCAAGAACCCCCAGACCCCGCAGGGCATGCTCAGGGGCGCCGCCCTCACCGACCTGTTCCTGCAGATCCGCATCGGCGGCGACCAGGCCCTCTTCCGCCTCCTGAACAAGCTGATCCTCGAGACGGACGGCGCGGTCGACGAGGAGTTCGTACGCGAACACTCCCACGGCTACGAGGAGTTCGCCGCCGCGGCCAAGGCCGCCGACTGGGACGAGACGCTCGCCGCGACCGGCCTCACGCGCGCGGAGATCGAGAAGACCCTGGACATGGTGCTCGCCTCGAAGCGCACGATCGTGTGCTGGGCGATGGGCCTGACCCAGCACAAGCACTCCGTGCCGACCATCCGCGAGGTGGTCAACTTCCTGCTCCTGCGCGGCAACATCGGCCGCCCCGGCGCGGGCGTGTGCCCGGTGCGCGGCCACTCGAACGTGCAGGGCGACCGCACCATGGGCATCTTCGAGCGGCCCGCGCCCGCCTTCCTCGACGCCCTGGAGCGGGAGTTCGGCTTCGCGCCCCCGCGCGAGCACGGCTTCGACGTCGTACGGGCCATCCGCGCGCTGCGGGACGGCGAGGCGAAGGTGTTCTTCGCGATGGGCGGCAACTTCGTGGCCGCCACTCCCGACACCGAGGTCACGGAAGCCGCCATGCGCCGCGCCCGCCTCACCGTGCACGTATCGACCAAGCTGAACCGCTCGCACGCCGTCACGGGCGCGCGTGCGCTGATCCTGCCGACCCTGGGCCGCACCGAGCGCGATCTCCAGGGCAGTGGCGAGCAGTTCGTGACCGTCGAGGACTCCATGGGCATGGTGCACGCCTCCCGCGGCCGCCTGGAGCCCGCGAGCCGGGAACTGCTGTCCGAGCCGGCCATCGTCTGCCGGCTGGCCCGCCGCGTGCTGGGCGACAGCAGCGTGGTGCCGTGGGAGGAGTTCGAGAAGGACTACGCCACGATCCGCGACCGCATCGCGCGGGTGGTGCCCGGCTTCGAGGACTTCAACGCGCGCGTGGCCCGCCCCGGCGGCTTCGCCCTCCCGCATGCCCCGCGCGACGAGCGCCGCTTCCCGACGAAGACCGGCAAGGCCAACTTCACCGCGGCCCCCGTGGAGTACCCGGAACTGCCCGAGGGCCGGCTGCTGCTGCAGACCCTGCGCTCGCACGACCAGTACAACACCACGATCTACGGCCTCGACGACCGCTACCGGGGCATCAGGAACGGCCGCCGGGTGGTCCTGGTCAATCCCGAGGACGCGCGGCGACTGGGAGTGGCCGACGGGTCGTACGTCGACCTGGTGAGCGAGTGGAAGGACGGAGTGGAGCGGCGGGCGCCCGGTTTCCGGGTCGTGCACTACCCGACGGCACGCGGCTGCGCGGCCGCCTACTACCCGGAGACCAACGTCCTGGTCCCGCTGGACCACACCGCCGACACCAGCAACACCCCGGCCAGCAAGTCCGTCGTCGTCCGTCTGGAACAATCGGCAACCGACTGAGCGTTTGCTCAGGCGACTTGCACGACTGATCCCGACGAACGGAGCCTGGCCCATGGGCGAGCAGCAGCACGTGACGTTCCCGCAGGAGGTCATCGACGAGTACGCGGCACTCGGCGTCGACCTCCCCGCGCTGTTCTCCGCCGGGCACCTCGGCACCCGGATGGGCGTCCAGATCATCGAGGCCTCCGCCGACCGCGTCGTCGGCACGATGCCCGTCGAGGGCAACACCCAGCCCTACGGCCTGCTGCACGGCGGCGCGTCCGCCGTGCTCGCCGAGACACTGGGCTCGGTCGGCTCGATGCTGCACGCGGGCAGTTCCAAGCTCGCGGTGGGCGTCGACCTGAACTGCACCCACCACCGGGGCGTGCGCTCCGGGCTGGTCACCGGCGTGGCCACCCCGCTGCACCGGGGCCGCTCGACGGCCACGTACGAGATCGTCATCAGCGACGAGGAGGGCCGGCGGGTGTGCAGCGCCCGGCTGACCTGCCTGCTGCGGGACGCCCGCCCGGGCGACGCGGCCCCCGCGGACGCCACCGGCTGACCGAACGACCGCCGGCGCCGGCCGGCCCGGCCGCCGTCGGCACCTTTTCCGGCCCACCCCGCTCACCTACCGTTTTCCCATGAGGCTGCGGTCATGAGCGGCACAGGGCCGGTCGAACCCGTCGGGCCGACCGAGACGGGCGACGCCCACGACGTGATCGGCGCCGACGCGCCCCGCCTCGGCGACCAGGCGCTCGACCGCTGGCGCGCCCTGTCACCGCGCGCCCGGGGAGCCGCCCTCGCGGCCGCCGCCCTCACCGCGGCCGGCCTCGCCGCCGTGCTCCTGGCCCCCGGCGCCGGCCCCGACCGGGCCGTCCCTGCGGCCGCTCCGGTCCCCTTCCCGGCGAACGTCACCGGCTGGCACTACCTCGGCCCCGTCACGCCCCCGGACCCCCGCAGCGGCCTGTTCCGCTTCGCCGTCCGGGTCGACAGCGGGCCGCCCGTCACCCTGTCCGTCGTCGACGCCGCCTTCGCCGGACTCGACGCACGGGTCACTCCGGAACCCGCCTTCACCGTCGCCGCGGGCACCACCCGCCGGGTCACGGTGAGGATTTCCGTGACCGACTGCTCCGGCCTCCCCCTCGATGCGGACCTACCATTTCTTGACGTAACGCTCCGTAACACGCGCGCAATACAACACCACAGCTTCATCTTCGACGGCGCGTACTCCCGGGACCTTTCCGCGGTGCTTCACAAGGCCTGCGACCGCTCCCCCGCCCCGCTGCCCTCACGGCCAAGCGGAAGTGCAGGTTCTCAGAATGCGGACTGAACGGAAATTCCGCCAAAACGGCTGAGAGCCCCCTTCCTCCGACCCCTCTGTGCACCACGTCATAACAAGAAAGTCACAAGCCAGTGCACGGCGATGCTCATGCGTACAGACCGGGCTTAGAGTCACGGCCAGTCACCGCTCCATCGGGAGTTCGGTACATGCGCGGCACCAGAAGCCCCACCGGGGCGGAGGTGCCTGCGGAAAGGACTGATTGTGCGTAAGCGTTCCTTGGTGATTCTGACCTCCGTCCTGACCACCGGAGCTCTGACCCTCACCGCCTGCGGCTCCCGTGACAACGGCAACAAGAGCGGCGGCAGCAGCTCCGGCACCACGCTGACCATCGGCGTCGACGCGCCGCTGTCCGGTGAGAACTCCACCACTGGTCTGGGCATCCAGTACGGCGTCCAGATCGCCGTCGACGACGCCAACAAGAACAACTGGGTCCCGGGCGTCAAGTTCAAGGTCAAGGCCCTGGACGACAAGGCCCAGCCCGCCACCGGCCAGTCCAACGCCACGGCCCTGGTCGGCGACGCCTCCGTCGTCGGCGCCGTCGGCCCGCTGAACTCCGGCGTCGCCCAGTCCATGCAGCAGGTGTTCAACTCGGCCAACATGGTCGAGATCTCCCCCTCGAACACCAACCCGACCCTGACCCAGGGCAAGGACTGGCAGACGAACAAGTCGCGGCCGTACAAGACGTACTTCCGCACCGCGACCACGGACGCACTGCAGGGCAGCTTCGCCGCCGACTACGCCTGGAACGGCCTCAAGAAGAAGAAGGCCTTCATCGTCGACGACAAGCAGACCTACGGCGCCGGCCTCGCCGGCATCTTCAACGGCGCGTTCAAGAAGCTGGGCGGCACCGTCGTCGGCACCGACCACGTCAACACCGGCGACACCGACTTCGGCTCCCTCGTCACCAAGATCAAGGCCTCCGGCGCCGACCTGCTGTACTACGGCGGCCAGTACGACGAGTCCGAGAAGATCACGAAGCAGCTCAAGGGCGCCGGCGTCAACATCCCGCTCTTCGGCGGCGACGGCATGTACGCCACCACCTACATCCAGACCGCCGGCAAGACCGCCGAAGGCGACCTCGCCACCTCCGTCGGCGTCCCCGCCGACACCCTGCCCGCCGCGAAGAGCTTCATCGCGACCTACAAGGCCAAGGGCTACAAGGGCGACTACGGTGCCTACGGCGCCTACTCCTACGACGCCGCCACCGCCATCATCAAGGCAGTGAAGGCCGTCAAGGACGCCAACGGCGGCAAGCTGCCCGCCAGCGACGACCTGCGTTCCAAGGTCGTCGACGCCGTCCAGAAGTCCGACTTCGACGGCATCACCGGCAAGGTCTCCTTCGACCAGTACGGCGACACCCAGAACAAGCAGCTGACCGTGTACCAGGTCAAGGGCGGCAAGTGGGTCGCCGTGAAGACCGGCACGTTCAACGGCTGATCTTCAACGGCTGACCCCAGCCCAGGAAACACCGCACCACGGGCCGCGCGGAAGGAGGACCCCGACCGCGCGGCCCGTTCTCACATTCACCCCAGGCACACGACCAGTGCATACGACCACCAGCGACATGGAGGCCATGCGGTGCACACTCTGCCGCAGCAGCTGGCCAACGGGCTGCTCCTAGGCTCGATGTACGGGCTGATCGCCATCGGCTACACGATGGTGTACGGCATCGTCCAGCTCATCAACTTCGCACACGGCGAGATCTTCATGACCGGGGCGTTCGGCGCCCTCACGGTCTACGTCTACATCCTGCCCGACGGCACCTCGATGTGGGCCGCAGTCCCCCTCATGCTGATCGGTGGTGGCATCGTCTCCGTCCTCGTCGCGGTCGGGGCCGAACGATTCGCCTACCGGCCGCTACGGCAAGCACCACGCCTCGCGCCCCTCATCACGGCCATCGGCCTCTCCCTGACCCTCCAGGAACTGGTCCGCAACTTCTACCCCGGCGCCGACAAGTCCCGCGCCTTCCCCAGCCTCGACGCCACCCACAGCATCGGCTCCGTCGACATCACCGACGCCGACATCTTCCTGGTCTGCGCGGCCATCGTCTGCATGTCCTCCCTCGCCTGGTTCGTCCGCAAGTCCCGCACCGGCCGCGCCATGCAGGCCACCGCCCAGGACCCGGACACCGCGCAGCTCATGGGCATCGACACCAACCGCATCATCGTCGTCGCCTTCGCCATCGGCGGCTTCTTCGCCGCCGTCGCCGCAGTCTCGTTCGGCCTGAAGTACGGCAACATCGACTACCGCATGGGCTTCCTGATGGGCCTCAAGGCCTTCACCGCGGCCGTCATGGGCGGTATCGGCAACATCTACGGCGCCATGCTCGGCGGCGTCGTCCTCGGCATCGCCGAGACCCTGGCCTCCGCCTACATCAGCGACATCCCCGGCATGCAGCAGCTCGGCGGCCAGAGCTGGGCCAACGTCTGGGCCTTCGTACTCCTCATCCTCGTGCTCCTGTTCAGGCCACAAGGCCTGCTCGGCGAGCGCGTCGCGGACAGGGCGTGATGACATGACCGAGACCAAGACCCCCGCCACCCCGCCCTCCGACGC
>NZ_WVUG01000338.1 GCF_017614965.1 Streptomyces griseorubiginosus
GCCGTACCCGAGCCCGCTGCCGCGCGCCGCACCGCCTTCGCGGAGGGCGTCGACCGGTTGCGCGCGGCCGCCACCACCGAACCGGGGCGACTGCGCATCATCGGCGCACTGCTCGCCCTGCTCGTCGTCGCCTTCGGCGCGGTCACCGCCTGGCAGATGACGGACCGGTCGAACGCCGCGAACGACGTCCTCACCCGCAGTCAGCCGCTCAGCACGGACGCGGCCGACATCTACCGCTCCCTCGCCGACGCCAACACCGCCGCCGCCAGCGGCTATCTGGCCGGCCCGCAGGAGAAGCCCCAGGTGCGCACGGGGTACGAGACCGACATCCGTACGGCCGCCGACAAGCTCGTCACGGCCGCCTCCAACTCCGAGCCGGGCTCCGCCTCGGAGACGGCCATCGCCCAGCTCAACGAGCTGCTGCCGCGGTACAAGGGCCTGGTCGAGACGGCCCGCGCCAACAACCGGCAGGGCTACCCGGTGGGCAGTGCCTATCTGCGCGCGGCGAACGAGATGATGCAGCAGCAGATGCTGCCGAAGGCCCAGTCCCTGTACGACCGGGAGAACCAGCGGCTGAACTCCGACTACGCGGGGGCCAAGGCCTTCCCGTGGGGGGCGATCGGCCTCGGCGTGGTCGTCCTGGCCGCGCTGGCCTGGGCCCAGCGGCGCAACTTCCTGCGCACCAACCGGGTGCTCAACCACGGCCTGGTCACCGCGTCGGCGGCCTCCGTGGTGGTCCTGCTCTGGCTGGTCGTCGGCCACACCGTCGCCCGTATGGGCCTGAACGACTCCTACGACCACGGCGTCCGCTCCCTGAACGTCCTGCACGACGCCCGGATCGCGTCACTGACCGCCCGCAGCGACGAGAACCTCAGCCTGATCCGGCGCGGCGCCGACACCAAGGCCGTGGGCGACACCACGGTGGACGCCTACTCCTGGGGCTACGACGACCAGATCGGCAAGCTCGCCAAGGCCCTGAACAAGGCGGACTCCCTCGCCGACGACTCGGCGGGCCAGAAACCCGTCCAGGACGCGAACAGTTACATGAAGGCGTGGAAGGACCGGCACGGCGTCGCCCAGAGTCTGAACGACAAGGGCGAGTACCAGGAGGCCCGCGACAAGGTCATCGGCGTCGGCAAGGACCCGACGAGCGTGTGCTTCACCAACGTCGACGCGGCCATCAAGCAGGCCCTCGACCACGAGCAGCACGAGTTCAAGCAGGCCGCGAGCGGCGGCCGGGACGCGCTGACCGGACTGCCGTACGGCGCAGCGGTCCTCGCCGTGCTCGGCGCGGCGGGCGCGGTCCTCGGCATCGGCCGCAGGCTGTCGGAATACCGGTGAGGGGGGCGCGACCATGAACGCACAGCGTGTGACACGGCGTCTGCGTCTGACAGGGCGTCTGCGGTCCGGCCTGAGGGGCTGGGGCGGGGTCGGCGCGATGGCGGCCGTCTGCGCCCTCGCCGTCGCCTTCGCGCTCCTGCTGCCGCTGACCCAGTCCGACGGCGCCGCGAGCGACGGCGGGCAGCGCCTCGCGCACGGCACCCAGGCGAAGGCCGAGGACTGCAAGGACCCGCAGAACCAGAGCCTCTCGCCCTCCGGCGGTGACGGCAGCACACCGGACATCGACAGGATCAAGGCCCGCAAGAACCCCCGGCTGATCGTCGGCGTCGACACCAACAGCTACCGCTGGGGCTACCTCAACCCCAACAACGTCAAGGGCGAGCTGGAGGGCTTCGACATCGACCTGGCCCACCAGATCGCCAAGGACCTCCTGGGCAACCCGAACCTCGTCTCCTTCAAGGCCATACCGACCAACCAGCGCATCCCGGCGATCCAGCACGGCGAGGTCGACATGGTCGTGCGCACCATGACGATCACCTGCAAGCGGCTGGACGACGTCGCGTTCTCCGCGCCCTACTTCAGCACCGGCCAGCAGGTCCTCGCCCCCAAGACCTCGACGATCACCGGGTACGACGATTCCCTCGCGGGCAAGAAGGTCTGCTCGGCCGAGGGCTCCACCGCCTACGACAACCTCAAGGCGGACCGGGGCGCCAAGATCCCCGCCTCCACGAACATCTCCACCCAGGTGCCCAACCAGCTCGACTGCCTGGTGAAGCTCCAGCTCGGCGAGGTCGACGCGGTGGTGACCGACGGCGCCCTCGCCGCCAGCCAGGCCGCGCAGGACCCCACGGTGGAGCTCAAGGGCCGTCCGTTCACCCACGAGTACTACGGCGTGGCGATGAAGAAGGGCTACGCCGATCTGGTACGCCAGGTCAACCGGACGCTGGAGAACTACATCAAGAGCGGCGGCTGGCAGGCGTCGTACGCGAAGTGGCTGCACCCGACCCTGGACCAGCCCGGCCAGAAGTCGGACTCGGCGACCCCTCCCGAAGCGCACTACAAGTGACCGACCATCGAGACTGACAGGCAGCACCCGGACCACGACAGCAGCGAGAGGTGATCGATGGGCGTCACGGACCCCGCCGGGCCGGTGATGGACCGGGACGAGGTGGACCGTGCGCTGGCGCGGCTCGGCGCGGAGCACGAGGCGATCGAGACCTCGCTGCTCGCCCTGCAGGACCACGCGGGCCGCAGGCTCCTGGAGGGCGCCGAGCTCACCGGCGTCACCAAGGAGCGCTGGACGACCGCGGAGGCGTCCATCACGCTGCTGTGGGCGTACTTCGACGCGTACACCGACACCCTGCGCTCGGCCCGGGACATCCGTTCCCGGCGCCGCTGGTCCAGCCGCGAGGACCTGGTGGAGCTGACCGAGCTGCTGCGCGGCGCCTCGGTCACGGTCGCGGGCTCGACGACCGCCACCGCGAACGCGCCGACGCTGCACGGCGCTCCGGGCAAGCTCAGCGAGCAGTTCTCGCTCTCCGAGCTGGTCGACCGGATGAACGAGCTGTACGCGACGAGCCTGGACATGGTCGTCGCCGCCGACGCGGTCTGGTCGGCGCTGCCCGCCCGGATCGATTTACTGGCCGCCGAGCTCCAGCGCACCCGCAAGCTCGCCCACTCCGTCGGTGTACGCCCCGGCGAGCACCCGGCGGGCGACGACCTGGAACGCATCACCCGCACCCTGACGTCCCTGCGCGAGCAGGTGATCTCCGATCCGCTCGCCTACTGGGTCCCCGCGCAGGGCAGTTCGGCACCGGGCGGCGGCCGCCCGGACACCACGGTGTACGACCGTGAGGCGCGCGCCCTGGAGGACGTGCGCCGGGAGATCGACGCCGTGCTCACCGTCCGCCAGGACGCCGAGCAGCGGCTGGTGAAGCTGCGGGACGTGCTCTCCCGCGCCGACCGCACCCTCGCGGAGGCGCGCACCGCGCGCGGGGAGGTCCTGGCGAAGATCGCCGCGACGGAGGTGCCCGTGGTCAGCGGCCCGCCGACCGCGCTGCAGGAGCAGCTGGCGACGGCCGCCGAGTACCGCAGACACGCCCAGTGGCACCGGCTGTCCCCGCTCCTGGAGTCCCTGGAGCAGAAGGCGGAGGACGAACTGCTGCGCGCCCGCGAGTCGTTGACCGCGGTCACCGCTCCGCTGGCGGTCCGCGCGGAGCTGCGCGGCCGGCTCGACGCGTACAAGGCGAAGGTGGCCCGGCACGGGCTCGCGGAGGACCCGTTCCTGATCGAGCGGTACGACGCGGCCCGGCGCATGCTGTGGAGCGCGCCCTGCGACCTGCGGGTC
Organism: Streptomyces griseorubiginosus; assembly: GCF_017614965.1. Taxonomy (GTDB): domain Bacteria; phylum Actinomycetota; class Actinomycetes; order Streptomycetales; family Streptomycetaceae; genus Streptomyces; species Streptomyces griseorubiginosus_B. Next base: position 3,689 of record NZ_WVUG01000338.1, read on the forward strand.
GCCGAACAGGCCGTGCTGCGCTACCAGCAGGCGGCCGCCGAGGCCCTGGGCGGCCCGCGCGTGCCGGAGCAGGGCACACCGTGGGATCGTCAAGATCACAAGGGGCAGTCGTCATGAGCCGGGGGGAGTCATGAGCCAGGCACAGCAGACCTGTCAGCGGCCCGACTGCGAGGGCACGTACGAGGACGTCGGCGGCGGCGCGCTGTACTGCGACACCTGCGGACACGCGCCGGTCGTCTCGGGCGACGGCATGGTCTCCTCGCCCGCCACCGGCATCACCGGCGGCGGCAAGGGCTCGCAGAGCAGCGGCAGTTCACGCTCCAGCAGCCGCAGCTCCCGTACCTCCTCGCAGTCGTCGAAGTCGCGGCGCTCGGTGTCGGGACGCCTGTCGCGCTCCCTGTCCGGCAGGACGACCGGCCGCTCGGTGTCGGTGCGCAGCTCCGGCTCCGCCACCAACACCTCCGGCCGTGGCCGGCTGGGCGCGGGCCTGGTGCAGGTGCCGGACGTGCCGCGGCCCGACCCGCGCGCGATGGTGCAGGACAACCCCGAGGTGCCCGAGCGCAAGCGGTTCTGCTCGCGCTCCGACTGCGGGGCGCCGGTGGGGCGTTCGCGCGGCGACCGGCCGGGCCGCACCGAGGGCTTCTGCACCAAGTGCGGACACCCGTACTCGTTCGTGCCGAAGCTGAAGGCCGGCGACGTGGTGCACGGCCAGTACGAGGTCGTGGGCTGTCTGGCGCACGGCGGGCTCGGCTGGGTCTACCTCGCCGTGGACAAGGCGGTCTCCGACCGCTGGGTGGTCCTCAAGGGCCTGCTGGACACCGGCGACCAGGACGCGATGGCCGCGGCGATCTCCGAGCGGCGCTTCCTCGCCGAGATCGAGCACGCCAACATCGTGCGGATCTACAACTTCGTGGAGCACCTGGACCAGCGCACCGGCTCCCTCGACGGCTACATCGTCATGGAGTACGTCGGCGGCAAGTCCCTGAAGGAGATCGCGAACGGCCGCCGCACGCCGGACGGCAAGCGCGACCCGCTGCCGGTGGAGCAGGCGTGCGCGTACGGCATCGAGGCGCTGGAGGCGCTCGGCCATCTGCACAGCCGCAACCTGCTGTACTGCGACTTCAAGGTCGACAACGCCATCCAGACCGAGGACCAGCTCAAGCTGATCGACATGGGCGCCGTGCGCCGCATGGACGACGACGAGTCGGCGATCTACGGCACGGTGGGCTACCAGGCGCCGGAGGTCGCCGTCGACGGCCCCTCGGTCGCCTCCGACCTGTACACGGTGGCCCGCACGCTGGCCGTGCTGACCTTCGACTTCCAGGGCTACACGAACGTCTTCGTGGACTCCCTGCCCGACCCGGACAACATCGAGGTCTTCCGCCAGTACGAGTCGTTCTACCGGCTGCTGGTCCGCGCCACCGACCCCGACCCGGCCCGCCGGTTCGCCTCCGCGCAGGAGATGGCCGAGCAGCTGACCGGCGTGCTCAGAGAGGTCGTGTCGCTCCAGACGGGCCGCGCCCGGCCCGCCCTGTCGACCCTGTTCGGGCCCGAACTGCGTGTGACGGACACGGAGTTGTTCCCCAAGCTGGAGGGCGACGTCTCCCGGCTCGGGGCCCGCTCGGTGCAGCCGAAGAAGACGCTGCACTCCCAGCTGTCGGCCGCCCCGGGCGGCGGCCCGGGCATCGTCAAGCCGGTCAACTCCCCCGCCGCCGCCCTCGCCCTGCCCGTCCCCCGGGTCGATCCCGCCGACCCCAACGCCGGTTTCCTCGCGGGGCTGCTCGCGACCGCGCCCGCCGAACTGCTCGGCGCGCTCGCGGCGGCGCCCTCGTCCTCGGTGGAGACCCGGCTGCGGCAGATCAGGGCCTGGCTGGAGAACGGCGACTCGGAGGCGGCGCTGACCGCGCTGAGCACGCTGGAGGAGGAGCGGCCCGACGACTGGCGGGTGGTCTGGTACCGGGGCGTGGCCGCGCTGGTCACCGACGACCACGAGGGCGCCGCGCTCGCCTTCGACGCGATCTACGACGCCTTCCCCGGGGAGACCGCGCCCAAGCTGGCCCTCGGCCTGTGCGCGGAGGTGCTCGGCCAGCTGGACAACGCGGCCGAGTACTACCGCCTGGTGTGGTCGACCGACCCGAGCTGTGTCAGCGCCGCCTTCGGGCTGGCCCGGGTCCAGCTGGCCGGCGGCGACCGGCGCGGCGCGGTGCGGACGCTGGAGTCGGTGCCGGAGTCGTCCATCCACTACACCGCCGCGCGCGTGGCGGCCGTACGGGCGCGGCTGCGTCAACGCACGGCCGTGGCCTCCGACGCGCCGTTCCTGGAGGATCTGACGGCCGCCGCCGGGCAGGTCGAGGCGCTGGACGCGTACGGTCTGGACCCGGCCCGCAGGGAGCAGTTGTCCGCCGAGGTCCTCGGCTCGGCGCTGGACTGGATACTCTCCGGGGGCCAGGGTTCCGCGCCGACCGGACGGCGCGTGCTCGGCAACGACCTGGACGAGCGGGGACTCCGCTTCGGCCTGGAGCGCTCGTACCGCACGCTGGCCCGGCTGGCGCGGGGCGGCGAGGAGAGGATCGACCTGGTGGAACGTGCCAACCGTTACCGCCCCCGGACGTGGGTGTAGTTGATGTCGCAGATGCCCCAGCTGTCCGCCTGCCCGAGCTGCGAGTGGCCGCTCGAGTCGGGTGACCGTTTCTGCGGTGCGTGCGGATTCGACCTGTCCGCGGTGCCGCCGCGGCCGGACGACCATCCCACGATCGCGCTCAACGGCTCGCCGCCCCCGGGCGAGGACGTGAACTGGCCGACCGTGCCCGCGCCGGGCGCCGACACCCCCGCGGCCACGCATCTGCCCACCGACCTGCGCGGCACGGACTCCGGCGGCGGACCGCTGCCCCCGGAGCGGCCGACCGGGTCGCCGGTCTCCCCCGCCTCCGGCGTGCGCTTCGACCGGCCGCCGGAGCCCGACGAGTACCCGCTGCAGGCCCCCGACCCGCGCCTGGCCGACCTCGCCGCGGGCGGGGAGGCCAAGCTGTGCGTGGCCTGCCGCGCGGGCCGGGTGGACAGCGACGGCTACTGCGAGAACTGCGGGCACGCCCAGCCGCGGGAGCGCGACCACATGGAGCAGGAGTGCGGCCCGGCCGCCGCCGTCAGCGACCGCGGACTGCGCCACCACCGCAACGAGGACGCCTTCGGCATCGGCCACACCGCCCTGCCCGACGGCACCCCGGCGACGCTCGCGATCGTCTGCGACGGCGTCTCCTCGGCGACCCGGCCCGACGACGCCTCCCTCGCCGCCGCCGACGCCGCGAGCGAGTCCCTGCTGGCCGCGCTGCCCCGCGGCACCCACCCGCAGCAGGCGATGCACGACGCGATCGTCGCCGCCTCGCACGCGGTCAACGCCCTGGCCGCCGAGCCGGCCACGGCCCGCGAGCACTCCCCGCACCAGAACGCGCCCGCGTGCACCATCGTCGGCGCGGTCGTCACCGCCGGTCTGCTGGTCGTCGGCTGGGTCGGCGACAGCCGCGTCTACTGGGTGCCGGTGGACCGCACCTCACCGCCGGCCCGGCTCACCGAGGACGACTCCTGGGCGGCGCAGATGGTCGCCGCGGGCCTGATGAACGAGGCCGAGGCGTACGCCGACGAGCGCGCCCACGCGATCACCGGCTGGCTCGGCGCGGACGCCTACGAACTGGAGCCGCACACCGCTTCCTTCAAGCCGGACCGGCCGGGTGTGGTGGTGGTGTGCACGGACGGGCTGTGGAACTACGCGGAGGCGGCGGAGGAGATGGCCGAGGCCCTGCCCGCCGACGCCGCCGTGCGGCCGCTGCACAGCGCACAGGTCCTGGTCGGTCACGCCCTGGACGGCGGGGGCCACGACAACGTAACAGTGGCCCTCGTGCCGTTCCCGGCCGTCTCCCAGGGGGCAGGATCGGCCTGAGGCCGTTCACGGGGAGGTCTCGGCGGACCGGAGGGGACCGGTCCGCATACAGTCGTCGCCTCGCGGACGCGGGGTTCTCGAGGGGGATTTGAGTACGCATGGCCAATTTCTCGAAGTCCAACGTGCCGACGTTCTCGATGGACGTGTACCAGAACGAGTACCTGCCCGAGGGCGGCCGGGAGGTCAACGCGATCGTGACGGTGACCGCGACCGGCGGCGGCACGCTCGGTAGCGCGGTCACGGCACCCCATCTCTACTCGCGCGGCCAGGGTCCGTCCGCGGCGGTGGCGGTCATGGTCGACTGCTCCGGCTCGATGGACTACCCGCCGACCAAGATGCGCAACGCCCGCGACGCGACCGCCGCGGCCATCGACACCCTGCGCGACGGGGTGCACTTCGCGGTGATCGGCGGCACACACGTGGCCAAGGAGGTCTACCCGGGGGGCGGCCGGCTCGCGGTCGCCGACGCCACGACCCGGAGCCAGGCGAAGGATGCGCTGCGCAAGCTGAGCGCGGGCGGCGGCACGGCCATCGGCACCTGGCTGCGGCTGGCGGACCGGCTGCTGTCCACCGCCGACGTCGCCATCCGGCACGGCATCCTGCTCACCGACGGCCGCAACGAGCACGAGTCCCCGACCGACCTCAAGGCGGCCCTGGACTCCTGCGCAGGACGGTTCACCTGTGACGCACGGGGCGTGGGCACCGACTGGGAAGTGAAAGAAGTCACAGGGATCGCCTCCGCCCTGCTCGGCACCGCCGACATCGTCGCCGACCCGGCCGGTCTCGCCGCCGACTTCACGCAGATGATGGAGAAGGCGATGGGCAAGGAGGTCTCCGACGTCGCGCTGAGGGTGTGGACGCCGGTGGGCACCACCATCAAGTTCGTCAAGCAAGTGGCGCCCACGGTCGAGGAGTTGACCGACCGCCGCACCGAGGCCGGCCCACGGGCCGGCGACTACCCCACCGGTTCCTGGGGCGACGAGTCCCGCGACTACCACATCTGCGTGGAGGTCCCGTCCGCCGGCGTCGGCCAGGAGATGCTCGCCGCCCGGGTCTCCCTCGTCATCCCGCAGCCCGACGGCAGCGCCGAGAACCTGGGCGCCCAGGGCCTGGTACGGGCCGTGTGGACCGACGACATGGCCGCCTCGACGTCGATCAACCCGCAGGTCGCCCACTACACCGGGCAGGCCGAACTGGCCCAGGCCATCCAACAGGGGCTGGATCTCCGCAAAGCGGGCGATTTCGATGGAGCCACGGCCAAACTGGGCCGGGCCGTGCAGCTCGCCAGTGCCTCCGGAAACGCGGATACTGCGAAACTGCTTGCGAAGGTGGTGGACGTCGTCGACGCCGCGACGGGTACTGTGCGACTGAAGGCGAAGGTCGAGGAGGCCGACGAGATGACTCTCGAGACCCGGTCCACAAAGACTGTTCGTGTAAAGAAGTGACGTATCACCCGCCGAGTACGACCCTCCTACGACCGTAGGACCCTGAAGGAGAGGGGGAGGCGCCGACATGCCGACCTGCCCGAACGGACACCAGTCGGGTTCCGACGACTGGTGCGAGGTCTGCGGTCACCGCATGGCCGGTGCCGTGCCTCCGCCCCCGCCCCCGC
>NZ_WVUG01000339.1 GCF_017614965.1 Streptomyces griseorubiginosus
GGCAGACGCCGTCAGCTGCCGTCCACGCCCCTCTCGGACCCCCGCGAGACCCGCCCCGGGCTGAGGGCCCGTACAACTTCCGACACGCGCGTGTAGACGCCGGGACTGCCCGCGCGGCCGCAGCCGCTCCCCCACGACACGAGCCCGATCAGCTTCCCCTGGGCGACGAGAGGCCCGCCGCTGTCCCCCTGACAGGCGTCACGGCCGCCTTCCGTCTCCCCGGCGCACACCATGCTGTCGGCCGCGTAGGTGCCGTCGACGCTCCCCGGGTACGCCCTCTCGCACTGGGCGTCGGGCAGTACGCGCACGCGTGCGGCGCGCAGTGTGCGCGCGTAGTCGCCGCCGCCCGTCAGATCGCCCCACCCGTAGACCGTGGCGCTCGTGCCGGGCGCGTACGCCGGGTCACCGGCCGCGGCCATCGCAAGGGTCGCGTCCTGCGGCAGCGGCTCGGCCAGGGTGAGCACGGCGAAGTCCCCGGCGTTGGTCTCGGTGTCATAGGCCGGGTTCACCCATACCTCACGCACCCGGATCTCCGAGCCGTGGTCCGAGAGCAGGTCAGTACGGCCCGCGATGACCTTCAGATCGCGCACCCGGTCCGGGGGCGCCCCCAGGACGTTCTCGCCCATGCAGTGGGCCGCGGTGAGCACGGTCGTGCGGCCGATGGCCACCCCGCCGCAGAACTGCCCCGCCCGCGTACCCCCGAACCGGTCACGGCTGGACAGAGCGACCGTCCAGGGGCTCTGGGAGATGTCCACCGGGAAACCGCCCACGACGACGTCGGCGGGCGCGGGGGCGGCAGACAGCAGCGGTATGGCGGTCGCTACGGCCGCGAGAACGAGCGGCCGGGCCAGTGACCGGATGAAGGGACGACGCATGCGCGCTCCTCACACTGGGATGATGATCGGAAACCCAGGGTGATCCAGCGCGCCGCACCCCGCACCCGCGCGACAGCACGACAAGGCCCGGCTCCCCGAGGGGAACCGGGCCTTGGGTGTCGTAGGTCCGCGATCTAGTCCAGGTAGTCGCGCAGTATGGACTGGTGAGCGCTGTGCTTGACCTGCATAAACGCAGGTGGGTCGGGAGCGCAGTTCGCGAAATATCTTGGATTGAGATGTGCCACCATGCCCCTCCGATCCATTGTCCACCACCTCGGTCTTCCTGTCCGGCATGACCCACAGCAGAAGGCAAAGATCATCGAGGAGCTCCGCCCCGCGCTGAACAACCTCCCCGACGACTAGCGGAAGGCACTTACGGTCGAGCGGAGCGGGTTGAAATGGCTCAGGTGGCGCTGGGCTCGGGTCGCTCGATGAGCTGACCTCGAAGTGGGCGCCAGTCCGGACGAGGGCGACGAGGTGAGGCGCGCTCAAGGCCCAACCATCCAACTGGCATCGGCCCGGCCTGGCTCTTCTAGTGACGTCGCTAGGCTTTGCCCATCACGACGCTGCCCAATACCGGAGGACTCCAAGTGACGTCGACCGCTGCCAAGCCCGGTCCTCCGGCGCGTCGAGAACACTGGTTCCAGCCGCGTCGGTCCGGGTTCCGGTGGGAGCAGGACGGCCTTGAGCACGTACGGCATCTGATGCCGGCGGCCGAGCCGTACCGGGCGTGGGCGACGTTCCGGTTCACCGGTGTCACGGGCCGGGTCAACGAGTGCGATCTGCTGATCGCCGTACCCGGCGGCGTCTATCTGCTGGAGCTCAAGGGGCATCCGGGCCGGGTGGTGAACCATGGGGACACCTGGCAGTTCCACGACGACCGGGTGCGGACGCTACGCAACCCGCTGCACCTCACCGACCTCAAGGCCAAGGAGCTGAAGGCCCAGCTGGAGCGTGCCGCGCGTGCGGCGGGGATTCCCGAGGGGAAGATCCCCTTCATCAAGCCGGCGGTCTTTCTACACGATCCCGATCTGGTAAGCGGGCTGGACGAGTTCCAGCGCGCCTCGGTGTACGGACGCAACGGTGGCACGAGCGGACTGCCGGGTATCTGGGACGGTCTGCTCGGGCTGCCGCCGGAGCGGGAGAGCTGGCGTGTCACCCCGCAGGACAGCCAGCGGCTCGAAATGCTGATGAAGCGCATCGGGATCAGCCACTCCACCGCCCACCTGCGCTTCGGGGACGACTGGCGGCTCGCGCCTCGTGCGCTGGACGCGGGCCCCGGCTGGGAGGACCGGCTCGCCGTACGCGACGACAGCCTGGTCAAGGAGAACGGCAGGGTCCGGATCTATCTGTCGGGCCAGGAAGCGTCGGCGGAGCAGCGCGGCCGGGTGGACCGGGCGGCGCTACGCGAGTACCAGGTCCTGCAGGGCATCAATCACCGCGGCATCGTCCAGGCCGTGCAGATCCGCGAGCACCAGGGCGGCCCGGCGATCCTGTTCCGACACGGGGAGTCGGATCTGCGGCTCGACGCGTACCTAAATGCGTACGGGGACCGGCTCACGCCCGCCGTGCGCCTGGACCTGGTGCGCCAGCTCGCCGAGGCCGTCCGGTACGCCCACAACCGCTCCCTGTACCACCGGGCGCTGTCGGCGCGCTCGGTGTACGTCTCCGCGCGCGAGGACGGTACGGAACCGGTGCTGCGGATCGCCGACTGGCAGACCGCCGCCCGGGACTTCGACACCACCTCGCATCTCACACTCGGGCAGACTCCGCTGGATTCTGGGCTGGTCGCCGACATCGCCCAGGTGTATCTCGCCCCGGAGACCGCCAGAGAGTTCGCCGACCCGGTGGACCTCGACGTCTTCGGCATCGGCGCGCTCTCCTTTTTGCTGCTCACCGGCAAGCCGCCCGCCGACGCCCGGGGCACCCTGGTGGACCGGCTCGCCGCCGACGGCGGTCTCCACCCATACGCGGTCTCCGACAGTGTCTCGGCTGCGCTTGACGACCTGATCTTCCGGGCCACTGCCTCAGATGTGCAGAACCGGTTGTCGTCCGCCGAGGAGTTCCTGCGGCTGCTCGACGCCGCGGAGGCCGCTGACGCCACGGGCGGGCGCGGCGTCGTCGAGGTCACCGACCCGCTCACCGCCAAGGCCGGCCGGCGCCTCGACGAGGAATGGGAGGTCGTACGAGTTCTCGGAACTGGCGCGACCGCCCGAGCCCTGCTGGTGCGCCGCGTCGAGGAGGGGGTACCGGACCCGGCGTCGCTGCGGGTGTTCAAAGTGGCGCTGGACCGGGAGAAGGACGCGCGGCTGTACGCGGAGGCGAAGGCCCTGCGCGAGGTGGGCGGCAACCGCATCGTCAAGCTGCTCGCAGCCCCTCGCGAGCTGGGCGGACACACCGTCCTGGAGATCGAGTACGCGGGCGGCTTCCGGGCGGCGGACGACGGCGAGCCGGTCAGCCTCGGCTCCCGGCTGCGCGGCGAGGGCCGGCTCGGGTACGCCCAGCTGGAGCGGTTCGGCAACGACCTCTTCGACGCCCTGGACAGTCTCGCCGCCCGCGGGGTGCGCCACCGTGACATCAAGCCGGACAACCTGGGCCTGTTCAAGCGCAGTGACGGCTCCTGGCAGCTGATGCTGTTCGACTTCTCCCTGGCCGACGCCCCCGACCAGGACCTCCACGCGGGCACCCGTGGTTACCTCGATCCCTTCCTGGGGGGCAGTCGCCGGGCCCGCTACGACGATCACGCCGAGTGGTACGCGGCCGCGGTCACGCTGCACGAGATGGCCTCAGGCGAGCGCCCTGTGTGGGGCGACGGCCAGGGCGACCCGCTAACCGTTCCGAAGGCGGAGCTGTACGTGGCCCGCGAACTGTTCGAGTCAGCGCTTGCGGACGGGCTGGCCGCATTCTTCCAGCAGGCCCTGCACCGTGACGTCGAGCAGCGCTTCGACAGCCTCCGCCAGATGCAGGAGGCCTGGCGTCAGGTGTTCCGCAGGGCGGACTCGACGCGGCCGCCGACCACGCCCGCGACGGTGGACACGCAGGCAGCCGACATCGAGGACGCCCGCGAGCAGGCTGCCGCCGCGGCGGACCTGACGACCCCGCTGGATGCCGCGGGCCTTTCGCCCCGGGCCGTGTCGGTGGCGGCGGGCCTCGGCGCCGAGACGGTGGGCCAGCTTCTGGACGTCCCGCCGCATACGATCTCCCGCGCGCGCGGCGCCGGCAACGTGATCCGCAAGGAACTCAACCGGCGTCACCGCCAGTGGACCCAGGATCTACGCAGGCGCGCCGCACCGAAGGTACCCGCGCAAGTACCGGCCGACGCCCCCGTCGAGGCGCTGGAGTCAGTCGAGACCCTCGCGGCCCGGCTTGTTCCGGCCGAGGGCGGTCGGCGTACGCGCCCCCGGCGCGACATCGTCCTCGCGACGCTGGGCCTGCCAGGTGTCGAGCAGGCTGGTGAGCTGCCATCGTGGCCCTCCCAGTCGGCAATCGCCAAGGCCCTCGGTGTCAGCCAGCCAACTGTCTCAGGAAACCTGAGTGCCGCGATCGATCAGTGGTCGGAGCTCACATGGCTGGACAGGATCCGGGATGAGCTGGTGACCATACTGTCCGAGCAGGGCAGGGTGATGACGGCCCGGGAGCTGGCCACCGAGCTGCGCGTACGGCACGCGCCGCACAACGAGGACGCCACGGAGGACCGGTCGAGCCTCCAGGCTCAGGCCCTTGCCGTGGTGCGTGCGGCGGCCGAGATCGAGTTCCGCCGCGATGATGCCGCCGCGGCGGGAGACGACGAGGACGAGGTCTCCCGGTTCGCCATGCTGCGGCGCGGCAGCGGGGTGCTGCTGGCCCTGGTGGACCTCCCAGGCAGCGATGACCCGACCCCGGTGGAGCTCGCCGAGTACGCGACCCTGCTCGGCCGGGCCGCCGAGGATGTGGCGGCCCGCGATCCGCTGCCCGGCGGCGGCACGGTCCTGCGGGAGCTGCGTGCCGTGCCCGCCCCTGAGGGGATGGCACCGCTGGCCGACACCCGTCTGCTGACCCTTGCCGCCGCGATGGCGGGCGGGGTCGGCGTCACACCGCGCTTCGAGCTGTTCCCCCTGGACCTGGGCCTCGACCGGGCCCTGCGGATCTCACAAGCAGCTGCCGGAGTACGGGCCGGCATTGGGGTCGGCGCCGACGATCTGCTGACCCGCGTGAGGGCCCGTTTCCCCGGCCTCGGCGCGCTCGCCGACGTCACGTACGTGGAGTTGGAGGAGGCGCTGTCCGAGGCGGGTTTCCCGCTGGTGTACGACCGGGACAAGCGACGCTTCTTCCCGCCCGACCGGGATGCCGAGCAGAGTCGGCCCGCGGTCAGCGGGTCCGTGCTGACCAGCACCGGCGCGCTGTACGCGGCCGCGCAGAGCGACTTCGCGGCAGGCCGCGACCCGCGCCGGATGATGGAGGCACGGCTTCAGGAGGCAGTGCGCCGGGGCGGGTTCCTCGCTCTGACCGTGCGGGGCCTCGAACTGCCCGGCACGGCGCAGCGCCTCGCCGCCCGGTTCGACGTACTGCCGCTCGACATGGACGAGCTGTTCCTGACCGCCCTGCGCGAGCTGGCCGACGAGCAACGGGTGAGGTGGGAGGCCCTGCTGAAGGCGGACGCCAAGTTCGCCGGCACCGGCCGGATCGGTGCCGCGCTGGCTTCGTACACCCGGCTCGCCGCCGAACGCGTCAGCGCCCGGTGCACGACCCTCGCCGAGCAGGCGGGCCCTCGCACGGTGCTGCTCGCGCACCGGGCTTCGCTCGCGGCCCGTTACTGGGAGGCCGGTGGCCGCGAGCTCGTGGTCTCCCTCCAGGAAGCGGCCCGCCGCCCCACCTCCGCGCCTCACGGTCTGTGGCTGCTGGTCACCATGGACGACCCGGAGGCCACCCCGGCGCTCGACGGCCGCACGGTGGACGTGGTGGACCGGGTGAGCGAGTGGACGGTCCTGAAGGGGCTGTTCATGCGGGAGTTGCAAGGGCTTCCCGAGGCGGGCTGAAGGCTGACGCCGAATCAGCCGGACACCATATGATCTGCGTCGTGGGGGACGACGAGGAAAGCAAGAGATCAAAGACGGACTACGCCTGCGCGGGGGAGCGCCACTACGAAGACGCCTCCTATCTCCACGGCGACGGGCGGCTGTTGAACGCGGACCATTTGTTCGGGCTCGCGGTGGAGTGCCTGATGAAGGCGCTGCTGAAGCGGTTTGCCGGGGCGAACGGGGTTTCCATGAGGAACAGCGGAGGCTCCGAGAGTGACCGTCTCTGGTGGGACGACCCGAATGCCCAGAACCAGAACAAGAAGCGCAAGGCGCTCGGGCATGTGAACGAGATACTCCAGGCCCTCCCGCTGCTGCTCGACGGCCGTCCTGGGCCGGCTCTCACCGAAGCCCTGACGAGGGTCTCCGCGGACTTCGAGAAGTGGCTCGTCGACGACCGCTACTCCGACGGAACGCACCTCGACCTGGCGCTTCTGACGCGCCGCCAGGAGGCGGCGTCACTTGCCCACGAGCTGCATGTGCACGTTCAATTCACCGGAAAGCTGCCATGACCCTCTACGACGCACCGGTCCGCTTCGACGAGGCGCGCCCGGCCGCCTTCGCCCTCGCTCACGAGGTCGCCGCGGAAGGCTTCCACGTCCTGCTTGTAAGGGATGTTCTCGGCAGGTTCTCCCTGGTGGTGGACGACGGCGAAGAGGGAGGTGAAGCGAGCGACGAACAGGCTGAGCGCTGGCGGGAGTTGTTCACCAGCCGACTGGGCCGCTACAGCGGGGAACGTCCGCTCGCACTGACCTCGGTCACTCGCCTGCCGAAAACACTGACGGCCTCACCTCGCACCCTGGTGGTCATGCCGGCCACAGCCGCAGCGGGCTCGGTCCGGTTCCTCGACAACACGGTGGTCGGCGAGGAGTGGTCCCGAGTCACCCCTCCTTCCGTCACCACGGACGAGGCGACCCGCACCCGTCGTACCGCCCTGTACGGCTTCAAGGGCGGCGTGGGCCGTACGACGGCGGCCTCCGTTCTCGCCCGCCGGCTGGCCGACGAGGGCATGATCGTGCTTGTCGTCGACCTCGACCTGGAGTCACCCGGCGTCGGCCCACTCCTGCTCGCGGGCAGCAGCCTGTGCCAGCACGGCGTCGTGGACCACCTGGTGGAGTCGGCGCTCGGCAATGCGGAAGGCCTGAAGATCGTGACTCGCTCCGGGTACACACCGCGCAACCATGGCGAGTTGTGGATCGCCCCGGCACGCGGTGCGGGCACCGAAGGCGTCCCCAACGGCTATGTGGACAAGCTCAACCGCGTGTACGCCGACGCGGAAGGCGCCCGTTTCGCGGACCGGCTGGCCGCGACCGTCCGTGCCTGCGAGGAAGCGGTGGAACGCAGTGACAGCGGACGCCTGCCCGACGTCGTACTGCTAGACAGCCGGGCCGGCATCCACGACGTGGCCGCCGTGACCATCTCGCACCTGTGCGACTACGCGCTGCTGTTCGGCGCGGACAATGACCAGACCTGGTCGGGCTACAAGGACCTGTTCGAGGCGTGGGCGGCGTCCGGGCAAGCCGCGGCCATCCGCAAGAAGCTGCGCATGGTGGCGTCGATGGTCCCGGACTCGGTGCACTACTCGAAGGACACCCACCTCGCCTCCTTCCGCAAGAACGCCCACGCCGCCTTCAGCGTCCTCTACGACTCGCTCGCGCCGGGCGAGATCGGCGGCGCCGAGGACGACACGTGGGCCATGGAGGATGAATCCGCACCCCACTCGCCGATCCCGATCCTGTTCGAGCCGGGCCTGGTCGGTATGAACGTGCCCAACTCCCCGGACTGGCAGGACCGTGCCTTCGTCCAGGCCGCGTACCGTGACTTCCTGGAAACGACCGTCCCGCTGATCGTGGCGGACCCCGCGGATGACTGGTGGGTCAGCCCCGAGTTCGAGGAAGACAACCCATGACCGAGCCACTGACCCCCGGCGAGTACCGCGACCTGATGTCGCGCGCGCTGGAGGGCACCGTGGACGCGGACACCCGGCCCCCCACCCCGCACACCCTGTACATGCCGGACGCACACCGCACCGCGTTGTACGTGGACAGCACCGTGGTGCAGGGCGACCGGGGTGTCGGCAAGACGTTTTGGGCACGCTCCCTGCTCATCCCCGAGCTGCGTGAGGCTGCGGCCACCGAGTACCGCATCAACCGGCTGACCCGCCTGCGCGTCACGCCCGGCTTCGGCATGGACGTGGGCTCCCCGCACTATCCGGGCCCCCTGGTGCTGCCCTCCCTCCTCGCGGGAGGCGCGCTCCCGGAGGAGATCTGGTATGCCGTCCTGCTCACCGCCCTGGGCCAGCCCGAGCTGCTCAACGCGGCCGACTGGGCAGACCGCGTCGCCTGGCTGCGGACCAACGCCGGCCCGGCGGAGGCCACCCTCGCGCGGGCGGATACGGAGGCTGCCGCCGAGGACATCGTGCACCTGCTGGTCTTCGACGGCCTGGAGCATCTGCACAGCGACTGGGACACCCGCAACCGGCTGATCGCCGAGCTGCTCCGCATCGCGATGCGGATGCGCTTCGGCACCCGCAACATCCGCCTGAAGGTGTTCCTCCGCCCCGACATGTTCGACGCGGCCAAGCAGCTCTTCCCGGACGCGTCGAAGCTGTCGGGCAACGCGGCCCGCCTGGAGTGGACCCGCGCCGACCTGTACGGGCTCCTGTTCCACCACCTGGGCAACGAGGACGACGAGGCGGCGAAGCGGTTCCGTGGCAGCACCGGCGGCTGGCAGCCCCCGGCCTCCGGCACGCCGGTGCGGTACGTAGCCGCACCCGCTCTGCGCAACGACGAGAAGGCCCAGCAGCAGCTGTTCGAGCGCATCGCCGACCCGTACATGGGCACCAACGTCCGCCAGGGCCGCCCCTACACCTGGCTGCCCAACCACCTGACGGATAGCAACGACCGGATTAGCCCCCGCAGCTTCCTCAAGGCCCTGTCCGAGGCCGCCGAGATCACCCGCCGCACCCACCCCTCGCACACCCGCGCTCTGCACCACGACGCGATCCGGGGCGGCGTGCGCGAGGCGTCCACGGTCCGCGTCGACCAGATCGTCGAGGACACCCCGTGGGTGAAGCTGGCGATAGAGCCCCTCAAGGGCTGCCAGGTCCCGATCGCCCAGGGCAAGATCATCAGTATCTGGAGGGACCGCGGCCTGCCACAGCTCCTGCGCGAGGAGTCGGCCCGCTACACCCAGGCCGACCGCCCCGAACTGGTCCGCACCGGCCCCCGCC
>NZ_WVUG01000033.1 GCF_017614965.1 Streptomyces griseorubiginosus
CGTCGTAGGGGTCCGGGGTGGCGGGGACCTGGAGCCGGTGCACCGGTCCGGCGCCCAGGCGTGCGTAGCCGCGGCCGGGCGGGACGTCGGCGACCGGGGTCGTGTGCGGCGGTGCGCCGAGCACCGCCGCCAGCTGCGCTGACGTCGCCGGTCCGAGCACGACACGCGCGCGCGTGTGCTGCCGTACCGCGTCGGTCAGCGTGTCCTTGTTGTCGAACTGGTCGGCGACCACCACCGTGACGTTGGCGGCGCGGCCGTGCCGGAGCGGGACCTGGAGCAGGGCCTGCGGGTCCTTGCGGCCGTCCGCGGCGGCGAGGTGGGTGAAGGCGGTGGGGTGGTCCAGCAGGACCCACAGCGGGCGCTTGGTGTCCTCCGGCGGCGGGTGCCCGGCCTGACGGGCGCGGTTGGCGGCGATCAGCCGACGCTCCGTCTCCGTGGCGGCCCATTCGAGGCTGGCCAGCGCCCCGGCCAGCCCGCACTCGACGGCGAGCACGCCGTCCCGGCCGGTCAGGCACGCGTACTCGCCGGTGCCACCCCCGTCGACGATCACGATGTCGCCGTGCTGCAGGGCCTGCAGGGCGATGGAGCGCAGCAGGGTCGAGGTGCCGCTGCCCGGCTGGCCCATCACCAGCAGGTGCGGCTCGGTGGAGCGGACGCCGGTGCGCCAGACGACCGGGGGGACGTCGCGCTGTTCCTCACCGTAGGTGAGGGGGAGCGTGCGCTGGACCTGGGAGGGGTCGGTGAAGCCGAGGACCGTCTCGCCCGGTGCCGTGACGAAGCGCTGGGCGCACAGGCCGGTGGGCAGCGGGGACAGGACGGTGACCGTGAGCTGGTTGCCCTCCTCGTCCCAGGCGAAGCGGTACTCGCGGCCGCGGCCCGACTTGGCGTGCAGCAACTGCTCGATCCGCGCGCGGGCCTCGGACTCGCCGTCCGGGAAGTAGGCGGGATAGCGGATCACGAGCTCGGTGACCCGGCCGGACTCGTCGAACTCGTACGTCGGGAAGGCCTTCTCCCACTCGCCGCCGTGGGCGTAGAGGGGGGCGGGGTCCTCCGGGGTCGAGAAGTAGGGGACCAGGGCCTCGTAGAGCGACTTGAGGCGCTCCGTCTGCGACTCGTCGGGGCCGTCCGGAGCGGGCGGCTTTCGGTCGCGGCCCTGCCAGGCCGCCGCCGCCATCACGACGATGGCGGCGAGCAGCGGGCCGTACGGCACGAGCGCCACGACCAGGACCACCGACGCCACCAGGAACAGCAGCGGTCCGCGCTTGTCCTTGGGGGTCTCGGCCCATCTGCGCCGCCCGGCCCCCGCCAGCCGGCGCAGACCGCGCGTGATCGTGATCAGCGGATGGAGCACGTCGGTGGCGCTGTCGGCCGCCGTCCGGGCCAGCTCCCGGCTCTTGGCGATCTGCGCGCTGCCTGTGCTCAGGATGCGGGGGAGGGGGCGGCGGGCCACGGCTGTCTCCTGATGGTGCGTACGGACGGGACGGGCGGCGTCAGAACCTGATGCCGCCGAGCAGGCTGGCCAGGCTCTCGCCGCCGGCCTTGATGCTCGGGGCGATCGCCGTGCTCGCCAGGTAGAAGCCGAAGAGGGCCGAGATCAGCGCGTGCGACGCCTTCAGGCCGTCCTTGCGGAAGAAGAGGAAGACGATGATGCCGAGCAGGACCACGCCTGAGATGGACAGGATCATTTGGATCTCCTGGTTCGTGGGGACAGTCACCATGAGTACTTCCAGGATCACAGGATGTATCCATACGATAAAAGGTGCAACTGGGTGAAATTCGCTAGATTTCCCCCGATCGGCCCAGCTCTTCCGGGCCGGTGAGCAGGACACTTGCGTCCGACCGGGTCTGCGGTGATCTTTACCTCCGGCGCATCGGGTCATGTGCGGCGCCAACCAGTACCCTTGCGATTCACCTGAACGGTTGTATGAGAGGCGGTCCGGCCGATGACTGAAGCCCCCGACCCCGCGGTCGTGGAGCTGGCGACCAAGATCTTCGATCTGGCCCGGCAGGGGCGCACCGACGCGCTCGTGGCGTACGTCGACGCGGGTGTTCCGGCCAGCCTCACCAACGACCGGGGCGACTCGCTCGTGATGCTCGCCGCCTATCACGGTCACGCCGAGGCGGTCCGCGCGCTGCTCGACCGGGGCGCCCCCGCCGACGAGGTCAACGACCGGGGTCAGACCCCGCTCGCCGGTGCCGTCTTCAAGGGGGAGACGGACGTGATCAAGGTCCTTCTGGAAGGGGGCGCCGACCCCTCCCTGGGGACTCCGTCGGCCGTCGACACGGCCCGGATGTTCGGCAAGACAGATCTGCTCGAATTGTTCGGCGCACACTGATACGCATGTTCTGACCAGCGAAAACACAGAAAACGGGGGAGGCGGTACACGGCCGCCGAAATTTCGGTCGCGGCAGGTCGAAGTGCCGAGTCATCATGACGTCGTGATTCACGGACGCGATGGCAGGGCAGAGGTTGCCGCACCGCGCGGACCGTGATGCGGTCCGCACGGGCCACTGACGAGAGGCAGAGGAAGATGGTCTACAGCAAGCAGGAAACGGCGGGCGCCCCGACGTGTTGTCACGCGGCCAGGTGAAGCAGGACCCCCGGTTGCGTCGACGCTTGATGTGAGGCTGTTTCCCATGTTCGAACCGGTCATAGCGCCCAGCGGTACGCTGCTCGGCCTGCTCCAGCGGGGCCGCGGCGACGGCACGCTGCACGCGCTCACCGCCCCGCGCGCCGAGGCGCTCGCGGCCCTGAACCACTGCGTGCTGCGCGATCCCCGCCACGACTGGCAGGTGGAGAACCGCTCCCTGTACTACGCCCGTCTCTACCTCGACCTGAACGGCGAGCTGGACGAGATCGAGGCCCACCTCTTCGACGTCGAGGACGCCTTCGACACCGAGGAGTCGCGCACCGGCCTCGCCCTGGCTGTCCTCGGCCACCTGGCCTCCTACGGCCGTCTGGACGCGCTCGCGCTGCTGCGCAGGTACGCCGCGAGCGGCTCCAACTGGGCCTGGGCCCTGGACGAGCTGGCGCTGCGCGACGACGACGCCGGCCTACGGGCCCTCGCCGCCCCCGTGCTCGCCCGCTTCGCCACCGACGCCGAGGGCGAGGCCGAGCTGGCCGTCGCCGTACGCGACGCTTTTGAGCCACGGCCCTGGCGGCTGTGGGCGGAGGACCCGCGCGAGTCGATCGCCACACGCGTGCGTGCCGCCCAGGAGGCAGGCTGCTTCGACCGATGGCAACGCCAGATGCGACCAACCGGGCCCCGTCCGGGGTGGAGCGTCCAGGCGGTGTTCGAGTGGGCCCAGCAGGGCGTCGAGCGCGGTGCCGCGCTGCACGTCCCCGCCGCCCGCTGCCTCATCGCCGTCGCCGGCCCCGAGGACCGTCCCGAGATCCTGCGGGCCGCCGTCGACGGCAGCGACGGAGCCCGCAGCACCGCCCTGCGCTACCTCGCCGACAGCAATGATCCAAGCGCCCTCGACCTGATCGAGGGTGCCGTGACCACCGGCTCGACGGTCGTCGTGGAGGCCGCCGTCGACGCCTTCGAACGGATGCGCAGCATCGCCGCCGTCGACCGCGCGCGCGGCTGGGCCCACCGGCCCGACGCCCTGGGAGCCGCCGCCGGGCGCATGCTCGCCTGCCGAGGCGGCACCGAGGACAAAGACCTCGTCCTGGGGGCGCTGCGCGAGGCCGTACGGGGCGAGGGGCCCGACGCCCCGACCCTGTGGACCCTCGTCGACGGCACCGGACGGCTCGGCATCGTCTGCGCCGCTCCCGTCCTGCGCCACATCTACCGCGAGACCGCCTCCTCCCATCTGCGCGGCAGGGCCGCCCGCGCCCTCGCCGCCACCGACCCCTCCTTCCCCGCCGGCTTCGCCGTGGAATGCCTCTGGGACTGCGAGGAGTCCACCCGTGAGATCGCCGCCCGGCATGCCGAGACCGGCGACGCCAGGGTCGTGGAACAGCTCCGCAGGCTGGCCGCCGACCCGGCCGAGGAGGCCGAGGTCCAGACGGCGGTACGCAGCCGCATCGCATCCGAAGGGCCCCCCGTCTGAGGTGGCCGCACAGGGGTTCACCGGGCCGTTCCAGGGCCGGTAGGTGAACGACGGGTGACCCGCGGGTCAGACGGTCATGGACGCGGTCTGACCTGCTTGGGTGTGCGAAGGAACGCTCACGGTACGTTCATCGTTCGCAAAGATCCACGTTGACGCGACCACGTCCAGCCCGGCGAGAACACGGGTATGCGTGTCGTCATCGTGACCGAATCCTTTCCCCCCGACGTGAACGGCGTGGCCCACTGCGCGCTCCAGACCGCCCGGCACCTCGTGGATCGCGGTCATTCCCCGCTCGTCGTCGCGCCGGCCCCGCCTCCCACCGCCGGCAAGCGGCCCGACGCCTCGGCGCCGTGCCCCGTCGTCCGTGTCCCCTCCCTACCGCTCCCGGGCTATCCCCAGGTCCGCGTGGCGCTGCCCAGCCGGCGCCTCGCCGCGGCGATCGTCGAGCACCGTGCCGACATCGTGCACCTGGCGAGCCCCTTCGTCCTCGGTGTCCGCGGCATGGCGGCCGCCGCCCGGCTCGGCGTCCCGGCCGTCGCCGTCTACCAGACGGACCTGGCCGGATACGCCCGCACCTACATGGGCGCCGGCGAGGCCGCCGCCTGGCGGCGCATCCGCTCCGTCCACTCGGCCGCCGACCTGACCCTGGCCCCCTCCAGCGCCTCCCTGCACGACCTCGAGACCCACGGCGTGCCCCGGGTCAAGCTCTGGCCCCGCGGCGTGGACACCGTCCGCTTCCGCCCGGACCTGCGCGACAACGCCCTGCGCCGGGAACTCGCCCCGAACGGGGAGCTGATCGTCGGCTACGTCGGCCGGCTCGCCCCCGAGAAGCACATCGAGCTGCTCGCCGGGGTCTGCGGACTGGACGGCGTGAAGGTCGTGATCGTCGGTGACGGCCCGAGCCGGCCGAGCCTGGAGGAGGTGCTGCCGGGCGCGGTCTTCCTGGGCCGCCGCACCGGCGACGACCTCGCCCGGATCTACGCGTCCCTGGACGTCTTCGCGCACACCGGGCCCTTCGAGACCTTCTGCCAGACGGTCCAGGAGGCCATGGCCAGCGGTGTCCCGGTGGTCGCCCCGGCCGTCGGCGGCCCCCTGGACCTGGTCGCCCACGACCGCACCGGGCTGCTCGTCCCGCCGCGCGACGCCGACGCCGTCCGGGAGGCCGTGCGCCTGCTGGCGGCGGACACGGAGCGCAGGATCGCCTTCGGAGCCACCGCGCGCGCCACCGTCGAGGGGCGCACCTGGGCCGCCGTCGGCGACCAGCTGATCGGTCACTACGGGGCGGTCCTCGGTGCCCGCCGGAAGACGGCGGTGGCGGCATGACCCCCCTGCGCATTGTGCGACTGGCCAA
This sequence comes from Streptomyces griseorubiginosus, assembly GCF_017614965.1. Lineage (GTDB taxonomy): Bacteria > Actinomycetota > Actinomycetes > Streptomycetales > Streptomycetaceae > Streptomyces > Streptomyces griseorubiginosus_B. The sequence goes on from NZ_WVUG01000033.1 coordinate 5,408, forward strand.
CTTCGTGGCCCCCGCGTCCGGCGGTCTGCGCACCGCTCTGCGCGAGCTGGGCAAGGGCTACAAGGCCGCCGGACACGAACCCGTTCTGATCGTGCCGGGCGAGCGCGCCGACGACCGGGACACCGAGCAGGGCCGCGTCATCACCCTGCCCGGGCCGCTGCTGCCCGGCACCGGCGGCTACCGGGTCCTGACCGACAAGCGGCGCGTGGCCCGGCTGCTGGAGGAACTGGACCCGGACCGCCTGGAGGTCTCCGACCGGACCACCCTGCGCTGGACCGGCAAGTGGGCGCGGCGGGCCCGGGTTCCCGCCGTGATGGTCTCCCACGAGACCGCCGACGGCGTCCTGCGCACCTGGGGCCTGCCCGAGAACGCGGCCCGGCGCGCCGCCGACGCCCTCAACGTCCGTACGGCACACACGTACGCGCGCGTGGTGTGCACCACCGAGTTCGCCGAGCGGGAGTTCGTACGGATCGGCGCCCGCAACGTCGTGCGCGCCCCGCTGGGCGTCGACCTGGTGGAGCGCCACCCCGCGCTGTACGACCCGGAACTGCGCGCCCGGTACGCGCGTGTGGACGAGACGCTGCTGGTCACCTGCACCCGGCTGTCCGTCGAGAAGCGGCCCGGCACCGCGCTGGACGCCCTGGAGGCGCTGCTGCGCCGCGGCAGGAAGGCCGTACTTGTGGTGGCCGGGGACGGGCCGCTGCGGGCGCGGCTCGAACTGCGGGCGCGCGAGCGCGGACTGCCGGTGACCTTCCTGGGGCACGTCTCCGACCGCGACGCGCTGGGCGCTCTGCAGGCCTCGGCCGACGTGTGCCTGGCCCCCGGGCCCGCCGAGACGTTCGGGCTGGCCGCGCTCGAGGCCATGGCCTGTGGCACGCCCGTCGTCGTGAGCACGTCGTCCGCGCTGCCCGAGGTCGTCGGGTCGGCGGGCGCCGTCGCGGCCGACCACGGGGAAGCCTTCGCCGACGCCGTCGACATGACGCTCGGGATCCCCGAGCGGGAGCGGCGGGGGGCGGCACGCGCGCGTGCGGAGTGCTTCGGCTGGAGCACCGCGGTGGACGCCTTCCTCGCCGCACACGACGCGACGGTACCGGCGCGTCGTTTCGTGCCCGGGGGCGTGGGATGAGAGCGGTGCGTTTCGTCGCCCTCGGCGACTCGCTGACCGAGGGCGTGGGCGATCCCGTCGGCGAGGGGTGGCGCGGCTGGGCCGCGCTGCTCGCCGGCGGGCTGGCCGAGGAGCCGGTGGAGTTCACCAACCTGGCGGTCAGCGGCGCGCAGACCCGGGAGGTGCTGGAGGTGCAGACTCCGGCCGCTCTCGAGCTGAAGCCGGACGTCGTGTCCGTGGTCATCGGCGTCAACGACACGCTGCGCTGCACCTTCGACATCCATGCCGTCACCGAGCGGCTGGACGAGGTGTACGCGGCCTTCACCGGGCAGGGGGCGACACTGCTGACGGCCTGCCTGCCCGACCCCGGCTCGATGCTCGGCCTGCCGGGCTCCCTCGCCCGTCCGCTGGCCCGGCGGCAGCGGGCGGTGAACCGGGTGGTGCACGCCCTCTCCGACCGCTACGGCGCCGTCCATCTGCACGCGGCGGAGGAGGAGTGGATCACGGACCGCGCGATGTGGAGCGCGGACCGGCTGCATCCGGGGGAGCAGGGGCACCGGCAACTGGCCCTGCGCTTCCACGCCCTGCTGGCGGAGACGGACCGGGCGACGGGGATCGCCCCCTCGCCCGAACCGGAGTTCCCCGTACCGACCAGGTCGGCGAGCCTGCTGTGGCTGGCCACGGCGGGTACGGCGTGGGTCGCCCGCCGGTGTACCGACCTGTTGCCGCAACTGCTGCGGCTGGCCGCGGACGAGATGCGGCACCGGGCCCGGGGGACGAGCGCGCGGCTGGACGTGCGCGCCGCCGCCGCGGTGTCGGCGGCGTTGGCCGCGGTGTCGATCTCGGAGCCGGATGTCGCCTGAACCGTTCCGGCCGGTGGTGCGCTGAGAGGCCGTCGTGGCCGGCCGGCGCGCTTCTGCACGACGTCGAGGTGGACGTACCGCCACGACGATGTCAACGCCAGCGTACCGCCAGGACGATGTCAATGCCGACGTACCGCCACGAAACGGACCGGGGTCCCCGACGCCGCTTGGGCCGCGATCGGCAGGTCGCGCGTGCTCACCACCGCGATCACCGGGTAGCCCCCGGTCGTCGGATGGTCGGCCAGGAACACCACCGGCCTGCCGTCCGGAGGGACCTGGACCGCGCCCAGCACCATGCCCTCGCTGGGCAGTTCGCCCGGGCGGGCCCGTTCCAGGGCGGGGCCCTCCGTGCGCAGGCCGATGCGGTTGCTTGCGGGGGAGACGCGGTAGGTGCGGGACGTGAAGGTGTCGAGTGCCTCGCGCGTGAACCAGTCGTCGCGCGGACCCAGGGACACCCGCAGCACGAGTTCCGCCGGAGGCGCCGGTTGGGGAGCCACGTCCACGCGCGCGGGGACGGCACCGGGCGTGCCAAGGGGCAGCACCGTGCCGTCCGTGAGCGGCGGCGGCCCCAGCCCCGACAGGAGGTCCGTGGAACGGCTGCCCAGCACCGGCTCCACGGCGACGCCACCGGAGACGGCCACGTAACCGCGCACTCCGCAGACGACGGTTCCGACATCCAGCAGCGCGCCCGCGGGCACGCGCACCGCGGCGCCCCACGCGGCCGGGCGGCCGTCCACGGTGACAGGGCAGGGGGCCCCGGCGACCGCCACGGTGACCGTCGAACGGGGGCGCAGGGTACAGCCGTTGACCGTGGTCTCCAGGACGGCCGCGCCCGGCGGGTTGCCGACCAGGCGGTTGGCCAGGGCCGCCGTGGGGGCGTCGAGCGCGCCGGAGCGGGGGACGCCGAGTTGGGCGTGTCCGGGACGGCCCTCGTCCTGGACGGTGGTCAGGGCCCCGGCCCGTACGACGACGAGCGCGCGGTCGGTCATGAGCCGGACACCGGGACGAAGCGGACACGCGTGCCGGGTGAGAGCAGTGCGGCCGGTACGCGCGCCTGGTCCCACAGGACGGTGTCCGTACGGCCGATCAGCTGCCAGCCGCCCGGTGACGACCGCGGGTACACGCCCGTGTAGGGGCCCGCCAGCGCCACCGAGCCCGCCGGCACAGACGTGCGCGGGGTGGCCCGGCGCGGGACGTCGTAGCGCCGCGGAAGACCGGTCAGATAGCCGAAGCCGGGGGCGAATCCGCAGAAGGCGACGCTGAACTCGGTGCCGGCGTGGATGCGGGCCGCCTCCCGTTCGGTGACGCCCCAGTGCGCGGCGACATCGGCGAGGTCGGGGCCGTCGTACCGCACCGGGATCTCGACGACCTCACGCGCGCGTGGAGGAGCGGCCAGGGCCTCGGTGGCGGTCAGTTCGGCGGCCAGGCGGGAGCGGTCGGTGAGGCCGTCGAGGAGGACCGTGCGGGCAGCGGGGACGATCTCGCGGACCGACAGCGTGCCCTCCGCGCGGCGGCGCAGCAGGTCCGCGTGCAGGGCCTGGGCCTCCTCGCCGGAGGTGACCTCGACGAGCAGGGCGTCGTCGCCCACGGGCAGCGCCCTCATGCGAACGCCTCCACCCGGACGCCGGACTCCTGCAGGCGCTGCCGGACCAGCCGGGCCAGGTCCACCGCGCCCGGTGTGTCCCCGTGCACACACAGGGAACGCGCGCGTACGTCCACGCGCGTGCCGGAGTGCGAGGTCACCGCTCCGTCGCGGGCCAGGCCCACCGAGCGCTCCACCACGGCCTCCGGATCGGTCACCACGGCACCGTCCCGGCCGCGCGGGACGAGTGTGCCCTCCGCGGTGTAGGCGCGGTCCGCGAACGCCTCGGTGACGGCCGGCAGACCCGCCTTGCCGGCGTACTCCAGCAGCCGCGAGCCCGGCAGGCCGAGCACGGGCAGGGACGGGTCGGCGAGCCGTACGCCGTCCACCACCGCGCCGGCCTGCTCCTCGTCGTGCACGACGCGGTTGTAGAGCGCGCCGTGCGGTTTGACGTACGACACGCGCGTGCCCGCAGCGCGCGCGAAGACCTCCAGGGCGCCGATCTGATAGGCGACCTCGGCCGTGAGCTCCGCGGGCGGCACGTCCATCGCGCGCCGCCCGAAGCCCGCGAGGTCCCGGTAGGAGACCTGGGCGCCGACCCGCACACCGCGCTCCGCGGCCAGCTCGCACACCCGCCGCATGGTGGCCGCGTCCCCGGCGTGGAAGCCGCAGGCCACGTTGGCGCTGGTGACGACGGACAGCAGCCGCTCGTCGTCGGTCAGCCGCCAGCGGCCGAAGCCCTCGCCGAGGTCGGCGTTCAGATCGATCGAGGCCATGGATCCTTCTTTTTCTCGCGGAGTGGACGCTTGGTCCGTGGAGCGGGCGGATTTCTCAGAGCACGCGGTACTGCGTGTCGCGGGCGTCGGTCAGGAACATCTGCCCCGGGGCGTGGGTGATGGCGAACGGTGGGCGGGAGGCCGTCACCGCGGCCTGCGGGGTCACACCGCACGCCCAGAACACCGGGATGTCGTCCGGTGCCAGATCCACCGGGTCGCCGAAGTCGGGGCGGCCGAGGTCCTCGATGCCGAGCGCCGACGGATCACCGCAGTGGACGGGGCCGCCGTGCACGGCCGGGAGCAGGCTGCTCTCCCGGATCGCCGCCGCCAGGTGCTCGGGCGGCACCGGGCGCATGGACACCACCATCGGGCCGCGCAGCCGCCCCGCCGGGTGGCACTGACGGCTCGTCACGTACATCGGGACGTTGCGGCCCTGCTCGACATGGCGGATCGGGACGCCTGCCTCGGCCAGCGCCCACTCGAAGGTGAAGCTGCAGCCGATCAGGAAGGACACCAGGTCCTCGCGCCAGTACCCGCGCACGTCCGTCGGCTCGTCCACCAACTCTCCGTCCCGCCACACCCGGTAGCGCGGCAGATCGGTGCGCAGGTCCGCGCCCTCGGCGAGGGTGCTGGTCCAGGACCCGGCGTCGGTGACCTCGAGCACCGGGCAGGGCTTGGGGTTGCGCTGGCCGAACAGCAGCATCTCGTACGCCCAGTCGGCGGGCAGCGAGATCAGGTTGACCTGGGTGTAGCCGGCCGCGACCCCGGCGGTCGGGCCGCAGAGCCCTTCCCGGAAGCGGGCGCGGGCGGTTCGCGGGCTCCACGCGTGCGCGTGCTCGTCGATGAGCACCAGGGGGCGGTCGTCGGTCACGGTCGAGGTGAGGTTCTCGGTCCGGTTCACGCCAGTTCCCTCCCGCGCGTTTCCGGCAGGCCCAGGAGCGCCAGCGCCGCGAGGCCGTAACCGATCGCGCCGAACACCAGCGCACCGCCCACGCCCCAGCTGTCGGCCAGGAAACCGACCGCGGTGGGGAAGACGGCTCCCACCGCGCGCCCGGTGTTGTACGTGAAGCCCTGTCCGGTACCGCGCACCGCCGTCGGGTAGAGCTCGCTCAGATAGGAGCCGAATCCGCTGAAGATCGCCGACATGCAGAACCCGAGCGGGAAACCGAGCACCAGGAGCAGCGTGTTGGCGCCGTGCGGGATGTTCGCGTACGCCAGGATGCAGATCGCCGACAGCAGCGCGAACAGCCAGATGTTGCGCCGGCGGCCCAGCCGGTCGGTGAGATAGCCGCCGGTGAGATAGCCGAGGAAGGCGCCGGAGATGAGGAACGTCAGGTAGCCGCCGGTTCCGACCACCGACAGGCCCCGGTCCGTCTTCAGGTACGTCGGGACCCAGGTGGCAAGCGTGTAGTAGCCGCCCTGCACGCCCGTGGACAGCAGTCCGGCGAAGACCGTGGTGCGCAGCAGACCGGGTTTGAAGATCGCGGCGAACGAACCCTTCTCCGCGCTCCTCTCCCGGACCGCGACCGCCTGTGGGGCGTCGTGCACCCGGCGCCGCATCCAGATCACCAGCAGGGCCGGCAGCGCACCGGTCCAGAACATGATCCGCCAGGCCAGGTCGTCTCCGGCGAACGAGAACACCAGGGTGTACACGACGGCGGCCAGCGCCCAGCCCACGGCCCACGAACTCTGGACCGCCCCCAGGGTGCGGCCGCGGTGCCTCGCGCTCGCGTACTCGGCGACCAGGATCGCGCCGACCGCCCACTCGCCGCCGAAGCCGAGGCCCTGCAAAGCCCGGAACACCAGCAACGTCTCGTAGGTGGGCGCGAATCCGCAGGCCACGGTGAAGACGGCGTACGTGATCACCGTGATCATCAGGGCCCTGACCCGGCCGAACCGGTCCGCCACCACGCCGGCGACGGCGCCGCCGACCGCGGAGACCACCAGCGTGACCGTCGTGAAGAGGCCGGTCTGCCCGCTGTCCAGACCGAAGTACGCGGCCAGCGCCACCATGCTCAGCGGCAGCGTGAAGTAGTCGTACGAATCCAGGGCATAGCCGCCGAACGCGCCGGCGAACGCACGCCGGCCGCGCGGACCGAGGGCGCGCAGCCAGCCCAACGCGCCGTCGTGCTCGGTGAGTTCGGCACCCGACGCGCCGGTGGACAGGGCTTGCGGTGGAGGGGTCGTGCTCATGGGCACCTCGCAGAGGGAGGACGGAGGGTGCGGAGCTGAGCCGTGCGGTGAGCAGTAAGGTAGAGGATCGTTCAACGATCCTTCAATACCCGCGTTGTTTCGTTCTCCTGTGTGCGATTGAATTCCGGGCATGGCAGAGCAGCTGAGCGGACTGGCCGACGACCGCGCCCTCCTCGGTCGCACCAGTACCGCCGAACGGGTCTCGGACATCCTCAGGAGCCGGATCGCCGAGGGGTTCTTCCCGCCAGGCACCCGGCTGTCGGAGGACAGCATCGGCGGCGCCCTCGGGGTCTCCCGCAACACCCTGCGCGAGGCGTTCCGCCTGCTCACCCACGAACGCCTGCTGGTCCACGAACTCAACCGGGGCGTCTTCGTCCGGGTGCTCACCGTCGAGGACGTCGAGGACATCTACCGCACCCGCGCTCTTGTCGAGTGCGCCGTCGTACGCGGCCTCGGCGACCCGCCGTACGACCTCGACGCGCTCGCCCAGGCCGTGGACGAGGGGCGGCGGGCGGCGCGCGAAGGTGACTGGAAAGCGGTGGGTACCGCCAACATCCACTTCCACCGCGAGTTGGTGTCCCTGGCCGGCAGCGCCCGCACCGACGAACTGATGCGCAGCGTCTTCGCCGAACTCCGCCTCGCCTTCCACGTCGTGGACGACCCCAGGGCCCTCCACGAGCCGTACCTCACCCGCAACGAACAGATCCTGCGGGCGCTCCAGGCGGGCGAGAGGGCGTCGGCGGAGGAACTGCTCGCCGTCTACCTCGCCGACTCACTCGAACGAGTGGTCGAGGTGTACCGGAGAAGGGTCGGCGCGGAGGACGCCCTCTAAGGCCGCGGAGGACGCCCTCCAAGGCACCTCCAGGGCACCTCCAGGGCGCCTCCGGTGCTGCGGAGCAGTCACGACGAGGGGAGGCGCCGGGTGGCCGTACTCGTCGTTTGGGGAGTTGTCAGACCCACCACCTAGTCTGTGCACCGTGACTTCGCCTGCATCGACGGACAGCGTTCCGCCCCAGTTCAGCGCGGGGCCGCGCCCCGCGCCGGGCCCGGCCGCCGACGAGGGACTGGCGCGGCGGCTGCGCGCGCTCGCCTGCACCGCGCCGCTGCACGACCTGGACGCGCGCAAGGCCAACCTGGCGGGCGAGTACTCGGTGTACGGCATGGCGGAGGTCGCCCTCGCCGCCATCGACCTGGTCACCCTGAACATGGACTTCGACACGGGCGCCGACCACGACCAGATCGTCGCCCGGCTCATCCCGCGCATCGCCGCGCAGGCCCCGCAGCGGCCGGTCGCCGAGCACGAGCGCGTGGCCCGCTGGGTCCTGGAGAACCTGATCAACGTCGGCAGCGTCGACCGCGGCTTCCGGGCGGTGTACGGCACGTTCACGACGGACGGCAGCTATGTCCGCCGTGACTACGACTTCAAACTGATCGAGGAGGTGCCAGGCCCCGGCGGCACGGTCTATCTCCGCACCACGGACGAGGCGGTCAACGTCCTGGTCGGCGCCCTGGACACCGACGTCACCAGCGCCCAGATCGCCGCCGAGGTCAAGCTCGAGGTCCTGATCAACCGGGGGCGGCTGGCGGACGCCCAGCTCGCCGCCGAACAGGCCCGCTACCGCACCGTGCAGTACTCGGAGACCCTGCGCCGCGCCCTGGACGCGACCCGGCGCAACGTCCGCGCGGTGGACTGGCTCAACTCCGTGCCCGACATGATCGCCGAGGCGCTGGACCACGTGGCCGACCGCTACCGCCACGAGAACGCGATCCTCACCAACATCCGCAAGGCGCGGGACGAGACGGAGGAGGCCGAGCACAAGCGGCGGGCCGCCGAACTCGTCGACATCGTCAAGGACTGCATCCGACGGCACACGCAGTTGCAGTCGCGACTGCTGGAGGCGGGCCCGCTCTTCCGCGCCGAGCAGGACCGGCAGGCGTTCGCGACGCCCATGGCGTCCTCCGGGATCGACCTCTACGGCCACCTGGTCGCCCCCGTGCTGCCGTTGCCGCTGGAGCAGGCGGTCCGGGTCACGGACGCGTTCTTCGCACGCGGAACGGGACTGCGGACACCGGTGTCGGTACGGGTGGGCGATCTCGTCGACATACTGCTGACGCCTCCGGTGGAGCGGGAGCACCTCGGCGCGGAGATGCCGGAGCCGGATCTGATCGCGACGCCGGACGACAGCCGGTTCAGCGAGGAGCAACTGGCGGCGGCGACGGAGCTGCTGGACCTGCCGGCCGACGCGCCCCGCCGGCTGTCGGGGCTGCTGGCGGAGGCGCGTCGGCTGGACCCGGAACTGCCGTACCTGGTGGCCCTGTTGGCGGTGCACGCGGCGAGTCCGCCGGTCGGAACCGCCTACCGGCAGGGCGAGGAGAAGCTGCTGTTCGCCGTGGACGACGGGACGGAGCTGGACGATCCCGAGTTCGGCGGCGCCGACCTGATCGTGGGGACGGCCCTGCTGGACGCGGCCGGAATGGCGGCGGACCGGACGGAAGCAGCATGAGTGGACGACAGCGCGACAAGGAGCCCGAGCAGTGACCGAGCACATCGAGTGGAGTGACACGGAGGCCCCGGCCCCGTCGGCCCCGAGTGCCGTCACGCCCGCCGACGCCGCCGACGCGGCCCGGCTCGTCGCCTTCGGGCTGCAGCCCAAACTGCAGCCGGCGCGGGACCAGGAGTACGCGGAACTGCTGCGGCGCTACCGGGAGGACCCGGCGTTCGCGCGGCTCGCGGACGCCGTGGCCGCCGGACTCGGGCTGGTGGTGCTGGAGGTCTCCCCGCGCGCGGGGATGGCCGTGACGGCCGCCGAGGACTCGGTGTTCGCGGTGCGCATGGGTGACTACGCGCGTCGTACGTCCGCCGACGGCGGGGACCGGTTCCTGCACGGGCTGGCCCATCTCGCCGTCGCCGCCATGGCGTTCCCGCGCCCGGAGGACCTCGCCGACGACGGGTACATCGGGCGCGTGACGGTCAACGGCGTCGACGCCTTCGTACGGCAGGCGTGCCGGCGGCTGGAGGAACGCGCCGAGGAACAGGGCGAGAACACCGACCCGGCCACGGACGCGCCCGGCCTGCAGGCCGCGTGGCGGATCTGGGTGAGACGCAGCGCGGCCGGCGCCACCAAGGACGCCCGCAGACTCGCCGGTTCCACGACCGGCATCGTCGGCAAGGCGGTCGCCTTCCTCACCGACTCCGGCTTCCTGCAGCGCACCGGCGACGACAACGGCGGCACCTACCGCACCACGGCCCGCTACCAGCTCCAGGTGCGGGACATGGCGGGCAGCGCCGCGATGGCCGAACTGCTGGAGCTGGGCGTGGTCCCGGTGACGGACGGCACCCCCACCCTGCTGCCGCCCCAGGACGGTGAGGACCTGGACCTGGCGGCCGACGCCGGGCTGCCGTTCCACTCCTCCACGCCCTCCTGAACCCCCCGACCTGCCGAAGACCTACGAGAGTCCGCCATGTACGAGCTGTCCCGGATCCGCCTCTACTCCATCGGTCCCGCCGGTGCGCGCTACGCCGACACCGTGCTCGACCTGCGGGGTGTCGGCGAGCCGGTGCCCGACCCCGCGCCCACCCAGGCGGAGTTCTTCGAGGAGGAGCCCGTCGGCCCGCCGCGCCGCCCGGCGCCCGCGGGCGTGCTCTTCCTGGAGAACGGCGGCGGCAAGTCGGTGCTGCTGAAGCTGATCTTCTCGGTGATGCTGCCCGGTCACCGCAACACGCTGGGCGGCGCCAGCTCCGGTGTGCTGCGCAAGTTCCTGCTCGCCGACGACTGCGGGCACGTCGCCCTGGAGTGGCAGCACACGCTGACCGGCGAGTGCGTCGTCGTCGGCAAGGTCAGCGAGTGGCGCGGGCGCCAGGTCTCGAGCGACCCGCGGAAGTTCGCCGAGGCCTGGTACTCCTTCCGGCCCGGACCCGGGCTGTCCCTGGACAACCTGCCGGTCGCCGAGGCCACTTCGGTACGGCCCCCCGCCGAGGGCCAGTCGGCCGCTCAGGGGCGTCGGCGCACCATGAAGGGCTTCCGGGACGCCATCACCGAGGCGGGCAAGGCGTATCCGCACCTGGAGGTGCACTGGGAGGAGATCCACGACCGGTGGATCGAACACCTCGGCGACCTCGGCCTCGACCCCGAACTCTTCCGCTACCAGCGGGAGATGAACGCCGACGAGGGTGAGGCCGCAGGCCTCTTCGCGGTGAAGAAGGACTCCGACTTCACCGACCTGCTGCTGCGCGCCGTCACCGACACCCGGGACACCGACGGACTCGCCGACCTGGTCAGCGGCTTCGGCAATAAGCTGGGCCGCCGCGCCGAGCTGATCGCCGAACGGGACTTCACCGCCGGGTCGGTGGACCTGCTCGGGCGGATCGTCGAGGCCGCCGAGGCCCGCGCACGCGCCCGCGACATCCACGCCGGCGCCGAACGCCGTACCCGTACGCTCGCCCGCCGTCTGTCGGCTCGCAGCGGTCAGGAGCGGGTCCGGGCCGCCGACCTCGCCCAGCGCGTCACGGCCGCCGCGTACGCGGTCACGCACTCCGAGGCGGCCCGGGAGCGCAGCGCGCTGATCGCCGCTGAACTCGCCTTCCGCAACGCCTCCCTGGCGCTGGCCGCCGCCGAGAAGTCCGCCGCCGGGCAGAAGCGCGAGCTGGCCGACGCGCGCACCTTGCACTCCGCCTGGCAGGCCGCCGAGGCGGTGCTGCGCCACCGCGCCGCCGCCGACCGGGTCGCGCGCGTGGCCGCCGCGATCCAGGAGGCCGAGCGGGACGCGGCCCCCGCGCTCGCCGCCCGCGCCAGGGCCGCCGTGGACCTCGTACGGGCCCTGCAGGCGGCCGCCGAGAGGGCCGAGACCCTCGCCAACGAGGAGGAGGAGCGCTCCGGCGCACTCCAGGAGGCCGGCGAGGCCGCCTACCGCGACTCGACCGCCGCCGCCACGGAGGCGCAACGGGCCCGCAGCGAGATCGGCCACCTCCGCCAGCGCCTCAGCGAGGTGGAACAGGAGACCGCGGAGGCGGTGCGCGCCGGCTGGCTCGACGACAGCGCGCCCGACGCCGACCCGGCCCGTGCCGCCCTCGCGGCCAGCGACGCCGAGAAGAGCGCCGTCGCCGCCTGGGACGCGGCCCGTGAGGCGTCCCGCAAGGCCACGGAGCACGCCCGGGAGGCGGCCGCGGCGGAGTCCCGCGCCGAGCTGACGGCCGCCCGCGCGGCGGACGCGGCCACGGCCACCCAGCGCTCCTACGAGGCCGAACTGCGCATCGCCGAGGCGCTGGCCGCCGAGGAGCGGCTGGCGGAACTGCTGAGCCTGTCCGGCGGCGGCCGGACGCGCTCCTCCGTCCCGCAGCCCCGCCACGACACGGACGACGACGAAGCGGCGCTCGCCCCCGAGGAGTTGGACCGTTTCGCCGACGAACTGCGCGAACTGCTCGACGACTCCGTGTCCTCCGCCGAACGCCAGCTCTTCGAACTGCGGACCGCGGCGGCCGACGACTCCCGCATCCTCGGCGCGCTCGGCGACGGCGGGCTGCTGCCACCCGGGCCGGACGTGCTGGCCACCGTCGAGTTCCTCGGCGAGCACGGCATCCCCGCCCTGCCCGGCTGGCGCTACCTCGCCCAGGCCGTCGACCCGGCCGACCACGCACGGGTGCTGGCGGCCCGACCGGAGCTGGTCGACGGCGTCATCATCACCGATCCGGCCACCCACGCGCGTGCCCGCGACGCGCTCACCGACGCGGCCCTGCTCCCGCGCTCCGCCGTCGCCGTCGGCACGGCCGCCGCCCTGCTGGCACCGACCCCGGCCCCCGACACCCGCAGCGGTGACGTCTTCCTCGTCCCGCCGAACCCGGCCATGCACGACGAACACGCCGCCGACGAGGAACGACAGGCCCTGCGGGCCCGGGCGGCCGAGCGGGACGAGGAGATCCGGGCGCTCGCGGCCCGCCTCGGCAAGGACCGCGAGCTGGCGGCACGCCTCGCCTCCTGGCGCACCGGCTGCCCGGCCGGACGGCTGGTCGAACTGGCACAGGCCGCCCACGACGCGCGCACCTTCGCGGAAGAGGCCGAAGCCGAGCTGGCCGAGGCACGCGCGGTACGGGCCGAGGCCGACGAGACGGCCGCCGAGGCCGCGCAGGTCCGGGACGAGCGCCAGGAGGCCGCGCAGAAGGCCCGCCGCGCCGCCGACGCGCTGGCCGGGCTCGCCTTCCGGCTGCGCGAGCGCGCCGGCTGGCAGGTGAAGCTGCGCGAACTGGCCGACGAGGGCGCCGAGTCCGAGGCCCGCGCGCAGGCCTGCCTGGAACGCGCCCGCGCCGCCGACGAGGACCGGCGCGCCGCCCAGCGCGCCGCCGACGACGCCCGCCGCACCGCCCGCGCGCTGCGCGCCGAGCGCTCCGAGATCGCCGGCGCCCCCGACGACGTACCCGACACCGACGCGGACACCGCCGCTCCAAAGGCGTCCCTGCCCGCCCTGCGCGAGGCCTACCGGGCCGCCTCCCAGGTGTACGAGAAGGTCGGCGTCGGCGCCGACCTGCGGGCCGAACAGGCGCGCGCGGAGAGCGACGAGAGCGCGGCCCGCGCCGAACTGGACCGGCTCAGCAACAAGGTCCGCACCCGCGCGGAGCAGCTGCTGCAGTCACCGGACGGCTCCGACGGGCCGTCCCGGCAGGCCGCCGCCGCCCGTGCCGAGGAGCTCGTGCAGCTCCTGGAGACCCGGATGTCCAGCGCGAGCGAGCAGTTGGGCCGGCTGCGCGGCGAGGCCGAACGGCACGCCCCCGAGGACGGCGAGGCCCACACCGAGCTGCCCGAGGAGCTCCAGCCGCGCGACGCCGAGCACGCCCAGGCCCTGCTGCGCACAGCGACCGCCGAACTCGCCTCCCGCTCCGAGGCGTTGACCCAGGCCAGGGAAGCCCACGCCGAGCTGCTCGACGCCCATCGCGCGGCAGAGGACGCGGCCGGCGGCTTCGACGAGACGGCCGCGATGCTGCGGGACCTGCTGCGCGAGCACGCCCTCGAGGACGACCAGGAGGAACCGGAGCCCTACCCCGGCACCCTGGACGAGGCCCGGCAGTCGGCCGCCGAGGCCCGGCGGTCGCTGCGCGGCTGTGCCGCCGACCTGTCCGCCGCCGAGGCCGCAGTCCGCGAGGCGAGCGACGTCCTCGTCCGGCACGCAAACTCGACGCGCTACGAACAGGTCCGCACCCCCGCCCGCCAGCAGATCCGTGAACTGCCCGCCTCCGCACTGCCGGAGCACGCGCAGAAGTGGGCGGACGCCTTCGCCCCCCGACTGCGGGTCCTCACCGACGAGTTGGCTCAATTGGAGCGCAACCGCGACTCGATCGTGGACCGGCTGCGCGGGCTGGTCGAGTCGGCGCTGGCGACCCTGCGCTCCGCCCAGCGGCTCTCCCGGCTGCCCGAGGGGCTCGGCGAGTGGTCCGGTCAGGAGTTCCTGCGGATCCGCTTCGAGGAACCCGACCAGGCCACCCTGACCGAGCGCCTCGGCGAGGTCATCGACGAGGCGACCCGGGCCGCCGTGAAGAAGAACTCCGACCTGCGCCGCGACGGCATGTCCCTGCTGCTGCGAGGCGTGGGCGCGGCCCTGCAGCCCAAGGGCGTTTCCGTGGAGATCCTCAAGCCGGACGCCGTGCTGCGCGCCGAGCGTGTGCCCGTCGGGCAGATGGGCGACGTGTTCTCCGGCGGCCAGCTGCTCACCGCCGCCATCGCCCTGTACTGCACGATGGCGGCACTGCGCTCCAACGACCGGGGCCGCGACAAGCACCGGCACGCCGGCACGCTGTTCCTCGACAACCCCATCGGCCGCGCCAACGCCACGTATCTGCTGGAGCTCCAGCGCGCGGTGTCCGACGCGCTGGGCGTCCAGCTCCTGTACACCACCGGCCTGTTCGACACCACCGCGCTGGCCGAGTTCCCCCTGGTCATCCGGCTGCGCAACGACGCCGACCTACGGGCCGGGCTGAAGTACATCAGCGTGGAGGAACACCTGCGGCCGGGACTGCCGAGCGAGGCTCCCGCGGGGGAGGCCGGGCACAGCGAGATCACCGCGACACGGATGTTCAAGCGCCCGGCACCGGCCGCGCCTTAGCGCCTTGGCCGACCCTCGCCGTAGCCGGTCCGCGTCCCAGCCGCCCCGGCGCCGACGACGCCGAAACGAACCGGCGGTCCTCAGGGGTGCGAGAGCTGTCCGGTGCCGCCGCTGCGGCGTATTCGCGCCTGCGCCCGCTCGGTGGCTTTCGCCTGTCGCCGGGTCCGGCGCTTCTCGCGGCGCAGGGCCCGGGCCGTGCTGCTCGGCGTCGACACCACGCCGTTGCGCTGGTTCCACACCTGGCGGGTCACCCAGACGTCGAGAGCGCTCCAGGTGGCCACCACCGTGCTCACGACAGCGCTGATCACCATGGGAAAGGCCGGCCAGGACCCGGCCATGGTGCACAGGAAGGCCACCATCGCCAGCAGCAGCGTCACGGCGATGATCAGTCCCGCCCGCACCGCCGCCGTACGCACCGGATCAGGCAGCCGGCGTCGCTTGGCCGGTTCCTCGACCCACAGGGGCCGATAGCCCCGCTCCCGCTCCTCGTCTCGCTCGATCCTGCTCCTGGCTGCCGGAATGTCGGGATCCGGTGCTTCGGGAACCCGGTCCTCGACCAGGCTCGCCGCCATGCCGTCCCCGGGCGCCTCGCGCCGCTCCGCCGTGCCCATCAACGTGTCACTCCCCACCGCCAGCAGACCGCTCGTCCGTGCCCGACGGCACGGCTCCCCTGTGGTTGCCCGGCTTGCGCTGTTTTACGCCGCCCGGGTGCGGGATGCGGCTCATGTGGCCGATTCCGTCCCCGTTTCCCGTCAAGAAGGACGAACGACCTGCCCCGAAGATTCCCGAGAAGCGAAAAATTTCGGCCAACAGACCATGTGCGTCCGGTGGATGAGTTCCCGTCACCGAGCGGGCAAACAGGGACGCAATCTCCCCCAATGGCCGGACAACTCGCCATGTCTCGTCGCCCGCGCGGAAGTTCACCCTCCGGACGGCTCTTCGAGTTACCTGTGTGTCGGTAGTAGGCTCGCGCCGTTTGTTGACGTACATGTGTACCCCCGGCCGGCGGGGGTCGAGCTGGGGGAGGCCATGCGCTTTCGCGGGAAGTCCATCCGCCGGAAGATCGTGGCGCTGCTTCTCGTGCCGCTGGTGTCCCTGACGGCCATCTGGGGCTTCGCCACGGTACTCACGGGCCGTCAGGCTGAGGACCTGTTCAACGTCTCCGACGTGGTCGAGAAGGTCGCGTACCCGATCGAGGACACCGTCCGCGTCGTGCAGCAGGAACGCCGTCAGTCCCTGGTCTACCTCGCCGATCCGCGGGCCTCCGACGGTCTGTCGGACCTCAGGCGCAGCCGGGCCGCCACGGACGAGGCCATCGCCGAGATCCGGCGGAACTCCAAGAACCCGGACGTCCGTGACGCCATGGGCCAAGCGACGGGCGATCGCCTGAGCACCGTGCTGGACACCTTCGACGGTCTCGCCTCGCTGCGCCGCAGCGTCGAGGACGGCACCGTCGACCGCGCACACGCCCTCGACCTCTACAACAGCCTGGTCGACCCGTGCTACGTCCTGCTCGCCAATCTGCACGTCGTCGACAACGTCGAGATGGACAAGCAGTACCGCGCCCTGGTCAACCTCGCGCGTGCCCGGGAGTTGCTCTCCCGCGAGGACGCCCTGCTCGGCTCCTCCCTGATCGTCGGCAAGCTCACCCGTGACGAAGTCCGTGACATCACCGACCTCGTGGCCCAGCGGGGCCTGATGTACGACGTCAACCTGCCGCTGCTGCCCTCGTCCGAACGCGACCGCTACCAGCGCTTCTGGAAGAACGCCACCACCGCCCCGCTGCGTGCGGACGAACAGGCGGCGATCTCCTCCACCACGGGCAGGCCCGGCGAGGTCACCGCGCAGAGCTGGGACACCGCCGCCGGAAGCGTGCTCGCCAAGCTCGCCACCCTCAACGACCAGGCGAGCGACCGCTATCAGGACCGCGTCCGCCCGGTCGCCGTCGGTGTCATCGCCAAGGCCGCCATCGCGGGCGTCCTCGGTCTGGTCGCCCTGTTGCTCTCGCTGTTCCTGTCCGTGCGCGTCGGCCGCACCCTCATCCGCGACCTGCGCCAACTGCGTCTGGAGGCGCACGAGGCGTCCGGCGTCCGGCTGCCCAGCGTGATGCGCCGGCTGTCCGCGGGGGAACAGGTCGACGTGGAGACCGAGGTCCCCCGCCTCGAGTACGACAGGAACGAGATCGGCGAGGTCGGCCAGGCCCTCAACACCCTGCAGCGGGCCGCCGTCGAGGCGGCCGTCAAACAGGCCGAACTGCGGGCCGGTGTCTCCGAGGTGTTCGTCAACCTGGCCCGCCGCAGCCAGGTCCTGCTGCACAAGCAGCTCACCCTGCTGGACAGCATGGAGCGGCGTACCGAGGACACCGACGAACTCGCCGACCTCTTCCGGCTCGACCACCTGACCACCCGTATGCGCCGGCACGCCGAGGGCCTGGTGATCCTCTCCGGGGCCGCCCCGTCCCGGCAGTGGCGCAAGCCCGTCCAGCTCATGGACGTCGTACGGGCCGCCGTGGCCGAGGTGGAGGACTACGAGCGCATCGAGGTCCGCCGGCTGCCCCGGGTCGCCGTCACCGGCCCGGCCGTCGCCGACCTCACCCACCTCGTCGCCGAACTCCTGGAGAACGCCACGGTGTTCTCCCCGCCGCACACCGCCGTCCAGGTCGTGGGCGAACGGGTGGCCAACGGCTTCACGCTGGAGATCCATGACCGCGGTCTCGGCATGGCGGCCGACGCACTGCTGGACGCCAACCTCCGGCTCGCCGAGACCCCCGAGTTCGAGCTGTCCGACACCGACCGGCTCGGCCTCTTCGTGGTCAGCCGGCTCGCCCAGCGGCAGAACGTCCGGGTCTCCCTGCAGCCGTCCCCCTACGGCGGCACCACCGCCGTCGTATTCATCCCCGACGCCCTGCTCACGGACGACGTGCCCGACACCAACGGCATCGGCTTCCGCCTCGACCGGCCCCACCCGTCCAAGGAGGCCGAGCTGGAGGAGGGTCGCCGGACCGCGCTTCCGCGCGTGCCCGAGCAACTGCCCGGCCTGCCCGCCTCGCTCCTGGACGGCCCGGTGGAGCTGGAGGCGCCCGTCGACCTCGACGCCGTCGACGACTTCCCGGCGGCGCTGGAGGAGGACGGCGAGGAGGGCGGCCTGTTCCGCCCCCGGCGCTCCATCGCCCGCGTGGAGGACGAGGCCACCGGCCGTCATGGCGAGCACCTCCACGGCGACGACGCCGGCCATGCCCGGGACGGCGCGGACGACCAGCTGGGCGCCCCGGTATCGCTGCCCCGGCGCGGGGCCCCCAAGCTGGTCAGCTCGCACGGGCGTCCGGTCACCGAGCAGCGGTTCCGCCGCGAGGACGCGCCGGACGAGTCGCCGGCAGCGGCTCGCCGATCCGACCTCCAGGGCTCGGCGTCCCCGGCGACCCGTCGCCGGGGGGATGACCCCCTCGCGGCCGACGGCCACGGCCGGCCGGGCCAGGACGGCGCGCCGCCGCTGCCGACCCGTCGACGCGGTGCCTCACCGCTGCGCCCGGGCGTGGGTGGCTCCGAGGGGTTCGGCGAGACGGGCGCGGCCCAGACACCCGACGACCAGGGCATCGGTGAGGCACCGCAGGCCCCCGTCCTCCCGGCACACGCCCGTCCCGCATCCATCACCCCGGGCGGGGCGGACACCAGCGGCAGGCGGCCCGGTGCACGACCGCCGGGCGGTTCGGGCGGCGGCATCGGCCCGCTGCCCCGGCGGGTACGCCAGGCCAATCTGGCACCGCAGCTCAAGCAGAGCGCCGGCCGGCCCGAGCAGAACAGCACGGACTTCGCGGAGCGGGACGCCGACGAGGTACGCAGCCGCATGGCCTCGCTCCAGCGCGGCTGGCAGCGCGGCCGCGAGGAGAACGCCGCGGGCGATGACGCCCACAGCGGCACAGCACCACACGGAACGACAAAGGGGGACGGTCGATGACCGCACCGAAGGCGACCGGCCACACCGCGACCAACTCCGGCGAGCTCAACTGGCTCCTGGACGAACTGGTGGAACGCGTCGCGAGCATCCGCAAAGCCCTCGTGCTCTCCGGCGACGGCCTGCCGACCGGTGTGTCCAAGGACCTCAGCCGGGAGGACAGCGAGCACCTCGCCGCCGTCGCCTCCGGCTTCCACAGCCTCGCCAAGGGCGTCGGCCGGCACTTCGAGGCGGGCAACGTCCGGCAGACCGTCGTCGAGCTCGACGACGCCTTCCTGTTCGTGACGGCCGCCGGCGACGGCAGCTGCCTCGCCGTCCTCTCGGACGCCGACTCGGACGTCGGCCAGGTCGCGTACGAGATGACGCTGCTCGTGAAGCGGGTCGGCGTGCATCTGGGCACCGCCCCGCGCACCGATCTGCCCGCAGGCGGGTAGTGGGATGTCATGAGCGCAGACGGTCAGGGAAGAAGCCACTGGTTCGACGACGAGGCCGGACCGGTCGTCCGTCCGTACGCGATGACGCGCGGCCGTACCTCCAGTCCCGGCCAGCACCGCCTCGACCTGATCGCGGTGGTCGTCGCCGAACCCCAGGCGGACGACCCGGACGCCGACGCGACGCTGTCCCCCGAGCACGTCGACATCGTCGACCTGTGCCGTGACGCCCCCCAGTCGGTCGCCGAGCTCGCCGCCGGGCTCGATCTGCCCATCGGAGTGGTACGGGTCCTCGTCGGCGACCTCGTGGCGGCTGAATTCGTCCATGTGAACCGGCCCGTACCCCCTGCCGAGCTGGTGGACGAGAGTATTCTGCGCGACGTGATCAACGGCCTCCGGGCGCTGTGAGCGGCGCGGAAGCGGGGTACTGACGTGACTGGCTGGCAGTTCTGGGTCGACCGGGGCGGTACGTTCACCGACATCGTCGCGCGACGCCCGGACGGCCGCCTCCTCACCCACAAGCTGCTGTCGGAGAACCCCGCGCGGTACTCCGACGCGGCCGTGGCGGGCGTACGCGCCCTGCTGGACGGCTCCCGGGAGCCGATCGACGCCGTCCGGATGGGCACCACGGTCGCCACCAACGCCCTCCTGGAGCGCAAGGGCGAACGCACCCTCCTGGTCGTCACCCGCGGCTTCCGCGACGCCCTGCGCATCGCCTACCAGAACCGGCCGCACATCTTCGCCCGCCGTATCGAGCTCCCCGAACTGCTCCACGAGCGGGTCGTGGAGGTCGACGAGCGCATCGCCGCGGACGGCACCGTCCTGCGCGCCCCCGACCTGGGAGCCCTCGCGGGGCCCCTGCAGGAGGCGTACGACGACGGGATCCGCGCCGTCGCCGTCGTCTGCATGCACAGTCATCTGCACCCCGCCCACGAGCACGCCGTCGGCGAACTGGCCGCCCGCATCGGGTTTCCGCAGATCTCGCTCTCCAGCGAGGTCAGCCCGCTGATGAAGCTCGTACCCCGCGGCGACACCGCCGTCGTCGACGCCTACCTGTCGCCCGTGCTGCGCCGCTACGTGCGGCACGTCGCCGGCGAACTCGAGGACGTGCGGCTGATGTTCATGCAGTCCAACGGCGGTCTCGCCGAGGCCGGACAGTTCCGGGGCAAGGACGCCGTCCTGTCCGGGCCCGCCGGAGGCATCGTCGGCATGGCCCGCATGTCGCAGCTGGCCGGCTTCGACCGCGTCATCGGCTTCGACATGGGCGGCACCTCCACCGACGTCTCGCACTTCGCCGGCGAGTACGAGCGGGTCTTCACGACCCTGATCGCCGGTGTCCGGCTGCGCGCGCCCATGCTGGACATCCACACCGTCGCGGCCGGAGGCGGCTCGGTCCTCCACTTCGACGGCTCCCGCTACCGCGTGGGGCCGGACTCGGCGGCCGCGGACCCCGGGCCCGCCTGCTACCGCGGAGGTGGCCCGCTCGCCGTCACCGACGCCAACGTCATGCTCGGCCGCATCCAACCCGGCCACTTCCCCCGGGTGTTCGGCCCCGAAGGCGACCAGCCCCTGGACGAGGAACTGGTCCGGGACCGCTTCTCCGCGCTCGCCCGTGAGATCCACGAGCGGACCGGCGACGAGCGCACACCCGAGCAGGTCGCCGAGGGCTACCTGCAGATCGCCGTCGCCAACATCGCCAACGCCGTCAAACGGATCTCCGTCCAGAAGGGCCACGACGTCACCCGCTACGCCCTCACCACCTTCGGTGGTGCGGGCGGCCAGCACGCGTGCATGGTCGCCGACTCGCTCGGCATCCGCACCGTCCTCGTCCCGCCCATGGCCGGCGTCCTGTCCGCCCTGGGCATCGGCCTCGCCGACACCACCGCCATGCGTGAACAGTCCGTCGAGGCGCCCCTGGAGCCCGCCTCCATGCCCGCCGTCCTCAAGACGGCCGACGACCTCGAAGGGGCGGCCCGCGCCGAACTCCTCGCCGAGGACGTCCCCGACACCCGCATCCGCGTCACCCGCCGCGCCCAGCTCCGCTACGACGGCACCGACACCACCCTCACCGTCGAGCTGACAGAGCCCGGCACCATGCGTCACGCCTTCGAAGAGCGTCATCGCGCCACGTACTCCTTCACGCTCGACCGCCCGATCGTCGTCGAAGCCCTCTCCGTGGAAGCCACCGGCATCACCGAACCCCCCGATCTCTCCGCCCTCGCCCCGTACGAAGGCCGACCCGCCGCCACCGACACCGTCCGTCTCCACACGGGCGGCGCCTGGCGCGACGTACCCCTCCACCGCCGGGAGGACCTCCCTCCCGGCGAGACCGTCACCGGCCCGGCGATCATCACCGAGGCCGGCGCGACCACCGTCGTCGACGACGGCTGGCGGGCCGTGGCGCGAGACGACGGGCATCTGGTCATGGAACGTGCGGCGATTACGCAGAGTTCCGATCTCGACACAGCAGCTGACCCTGTTCTGCTCGAGGTCTTCAACAACCTCTTCATGTCGATCGCCGAACAGATGGGCGCCCGGCTGGAGTCCACCGCGCAGTCCGTCAACATCAAGGAGCG
Organism: Streptomyces griseorubiginosus; assembly: GCF_017614965.1. Taxonomy (GTDB): domain Bacteria; phylum Actinomycetota; class Actinomycetes; order Streptomycetales; family Streptomycetaceae; genus Streptomyces; species Streptomyces griseorubiginosus_B. The sequence goes on from NZ_WVUG01000033.1 coordinate 26,973, forward strand.
CCTGGACTTCTCCTGCGCCCTCTTCGACCCGGACGGAAACCTGGTGGCCAACGCCCCGCACATCCCCGTCCACCTGGGCTCCATGGGCACCAGCGTCAAGGAGGTCATCAGGCGGCGCGGCCCGTCGATGCGGCCCGGGGACACCTACGCCGTCAACGACCCGTACCACGGCGGCACCCATCTGCCCGACGTCACCGTGATCACCCCCGTCTTCGACACGGAGGGTGACCGGATCCTCTTCTACGTCGCCTCCCGCGGCCACCACGCGGAGATCGGCGGCATCGCCCCCGGCTCGATGCCCGCCAACAGCCGCACCATCGACGAGGAGGGCGTCCTCTTCGACAACTGGCTCCTCGCCGAGGACGGCCGCTTCCGCGAGGAGGAGACCCGACGCCTGCTCACCGAGGCGCCCTATCCCTCCCGCAACCCCGCGACCAACCTCGCCGACCTGCGCGCCCAGATCGCCGCCAACCAGAAGGGCGTCGACGAGGTCGCCCGGATGATCGACGACTTCGGACTCGACGTCGTCCAGGCGTACATGAAGCATGTCCAGGACAACGCCGAGGAGGCGGTGCGCCGGGTCATCGACGCCCTCGACGACGGCGAGTACGCCTACGAGACCGACTCCGGCGCCGTCATCCGGGTACGCGTGCGCGTGGACCGTGAGAACCGCTCCGCCACCGTCGACTTCACCGGCACGTCACCCCAGCTGGCCGGCAACTTCAACGCCCCCTTCGCCGTGGTCAACGCGGCCGTCCTGTACGTCTTCCGCACCCTCGTGGCCGACGACATCCCGCTCAACGACGGCTGTCTGCGCCCCCTGGACATCGTCGTGCCGCGCGGCTCCCTGCTCGCGCCGGAGCCACCGGCGGCCGTGGTCGCGGGCAACGTCGAGACCTCGCAGGCCATCACCGGCGCCCTGTACGCGGCGCTCGGCGTCCAGGCCGAGGGCTCCGGGACCATGAACAACGTCACCTTCGGCAACGACCGCTACCAGTACTACGAGACCGTCGCCTCCGGGTCCGGCGCCGGCGACGGATTCCCCGGCGCCCCCGTCGTACAGACCCACATGACCAACTCGCGGCTCACCGACCCCGAGGTCCTGGAGTGGCGGCTGCCCGTGCAACTCGACGAGTTCGCCGTCCGCCGGGGCAGCGGAGGCGCCGGGCGGTGGCGCGGCGGGGACGGCGCCGTACGCCGGATCCGCTTCCACGAGCCCATGACGGTCTCCACCCTCTCCCAGCACCGCAGAGTTCCGCCCTACGGCATGGCGGGCGGCGAACCCGGCGCGCTGGGCGCCAACCGCGTGGAGCGCGCGGACGGCACGGTCACCGTCCTCGCCGGCAGCGACTCGGCGGACGTCTCTCCCGGCGACGTACTGGTCGTCGAAACCCCTGGCGGCGGAGGCTACGGCCCACCGGCGCCCCACCCCCATCAAGCAGGAGAACAGATCGATGATCTTCGGGCGTTCTGAGCGCGGCAAGCCCCCGGTCGAGCCCGTCACGCTCAAGATCCTGGTGGCCGGCGGATTCGGCGTGGGCAAGACCACCCTGGTCGGCGCGGTCAGCGAGATCAGGCCGCTGCGCACCGAGGAACTGCTCACGGAGGCCGGACGTCCGGTCGACGACACGAGCGGTGTGGAGAGCAAGAGCACCACCACGGTGGCCATGGACTTCGGTCGTATCACCCTGCGCGAGGACCTGGTGCTGTACCTGTTCGGCACGCCCGGGCAGGAAAGGTTCTGGTTCATGTGGGACGAGCTGTCCGAGGGCGCCCTCGGGGCCGTCGTGCTGGCCGACACGCGGCGCCTGGAGGACTGCTTCGCCGCCGTCGACTACTTCGAGCGGCGCTCCATACCGTTCCTGGTCGGTGTCAACTGCTTCGAGGGCGCCGCCCGCTATCCGGCCGAGGACATCCGCCGGGCGCTCGACCTGGACGACGACGTGCCGCTCCTGCTGTGCGACGCCCGGGACCGCGAGTCGGTCAAGGAGATCCTCATCGGCGTCGTCCGGCACGCGATGGACCACGCCGCCGAGCGACGACAGACCGTCACCACCTGAGACGGTCACGGGTACGGCCCGTACCCCCGCCGACCGGGGTACGGGCCGTAGTCACGGGCACGCGCGCGCGTGGGTGCTCAGTTCGTTTCGTCCTCCAGCCAGCCGAAGCTCTTCTCCACGGCCTTGCGCCAGTTGTGGTACTCCCGGTCGCGGACGGAGGCGTCCATGGAGGGCGTCCACTCGACGTCCTTCTGCCAGTGGGCCTTCAGCTCGTCGAGGTCGTTCCACACGCCCGTGGCGAGTCCGGCGGCGTAGGCGGCGCCGAGACAGGTGGTCTCGGAGACCTTCGGACGGACCACCGGAACGTCGAGCACGTCGGCCTGGTGCTGCATGAGCAGGTTGTTCTTGGTCATGCCGCCGTCCACCTTCAGGGTGGTGATGTGCACCCCGGAGTCCTGGTACATGGCGTCCACGACCTCGCGCGTCTGCCAGCTCGTCGCCTCCAGCACGGCCCGCGCGAGGTGCGCCTTGGTGACGTACCGGGTCAGACCGGTGACGACACCGCGGGCGTCGGAGCGCCAGTAGGGCGCGAACAGGCCGGAGAAGGCGGGGACGATGTAGGCGCCGCCGTTGTCCTCGACGCTCGCCGCCAGCGGCTCGATCTCGTCCGCGGTGCGGATGATCCCGAGCTGGTCGCGGAACCACTGGACGAGCGCGCCCGTTATCGCGATGGAGCCCTCCAGGCAGTAGACCGGCGCCTCGGTGCCGATCTTGTAGCCCATCGTCGTCAGCAGGCCGCTCTTCGACGCCACCGGCCGGTTGCCCGTGTTGAGCAGCAGGAAGGAGCCCGTGCCGTACGTGTTCTTCGCCGTGCCCACGTCGTAGCAGGCCTGTCCGAACACGGCCGCCTGCTGGTCGCCGAGCGCCGAGGCCACGGGCACCCCGGCGAGCTGGCCCACGGCGGTGCCGTACACCTCGGCGGAGGACTTGATCTCGGGCAGGACGGCCTCGGGGATGTTCATCGCGGAGAGGATGGACTGGTCCCACTGCAGGGTCTCCAGGTTCATCAGCATCGTCCGGCCGGCGTTGGTGACGTCGGTGACGTGCTGCCCGCCGTCGGTGCCGCCCGTCAGGTTCCAGATGAGCCAGGAGTCCATGGTGCCGAAGGCGATCTCGCCGTTCTCCGCGCGCGCCCGCAGACCGGGCACGTTGTCGAGCAGCCAGGCCGCCTTGGGGCCGGAGAAGTAGGTGGCGAGTGGCAGTCCGGTCTGCTCGCGGAACCGGTCCTGCCCGTCCGATCCGCCGAGCTGCCTGGTCAGCGCGTCGGTGCGGGTGTCCTGCCAGACGATCGCGTTGTGCACGGGCTTGCCGGTCGCGCGGTCCCACAGGAGCGTGGTCTCGCGCTGGTTGGTGATGCCGAGCGCGCTGAGCTGGTCGGCACGGAGTCCGGCCTTGGCGATCGCCCCCGCGACCACCGCCTGCACCTTCGACCAGATCTCGGTCGCGTCGTGCTCGACCCAGCCGGGCTTGGGAAAGATCTGGCGGTGTTCGCGCTGGTCGACGGCGACGATCGCGCCGTCCTGGTTGAAGACGATGCAACGGCTCGAGGTGGTGCCCTGGTCGATAGCGGCGACGAACTTGTCCGTCATGACGTCCCCTTCGTCGTTCCTTCAGGAGGCTGCTCGATGAGAAGGCTGCGCGGAGGATGAGCCAGTGCACGGGTCGGCGCCCCGAAGCCCCGGTCGCACGCCATGACGACCCAGTGGCTCGGTACGACCGCGTTTCCGTTGCTCATGTCGGCTCCTAGGCCCCGGCCCTGCGCGCAGGGTGCGGTGACGAGCGTGCCGTCGCAGCCGAATCGCCCGTGGGGGAATGGGCCTGTTCTGCAGGCGGGGCCCGCGCGGCGTGTGCCTGGTTACACCGTCTATGTACGGCGATGTCGGCCGACACCGGAAGTGTTCACCGGCGCCCAGAGAGCGTCAAGGTCGCGGACACCAACGGTGACAGCCGCCTGAACGTCCGTACGGCAGACGCTTCGGCGAGGCGACACCAGATCAGCCTAGGCCGGGTTCCGCCACCGCGCAGCCCGCCGGGGCGGGCGCCCCCGTGCCGCGCACGATCTCATGACCGGGCAGGCCCGCCTGCCCCAGCACCCAGCTGGCCCCGTGCAGCGCCTTGGCGGCCTTCTTCAGTGGCGCCAGGGCGGCCGCGGCCTGCCGGTGGTCCGCCACGCTGCCCGGCGGGCACAGGACCGTGGCCAGGGACAGCGTGACGGGTCGCCCGCCCGCTGACCACGGCACGTCCAGCACGGTTGCGGCGAGCGGATCCAGCCGCTCGGGATCGGCGAGCACCAGGAAGTCGTCGCCGCCGATATGGCCCACGCGCGTGCTGCCGGTCGCCGCTTGCTGCAGTGCCCTTCCCACCGACCGGATCAGCTCGTCGCCCGCCGCGAACCCGGCCCCGTCGTTGACCTGCTTGAAGTGGTCCACGTCGAGCCAGCTGAGCGCGAACGCCCGGCCGTCCGCGATGCGCCGGTCCACCTCCGAGGTGATCACGTCCGACCCGGGCAGCCGGGTCAGCGGATTGAGCCCGGCGGCCTCCTCGACTCGGCTCTCGGCCAGTGCCCGCACCAGGTCGGCGAGGCGTACGACGCCCACGCACCGCCCGTACCGGTCGACCACCGCCACGTCGTCCGACGTGCGGTCACGGGCGCCGACGGCGACCACGTCCAGCACCTCCCAGGCGGTGGCGTCGACGCCCACCGTCCGCGGGGGATCGCCGAGCTTGGCGGCGAGACGGTCGGCGTACAGGGCGTGTCCGTAGCGGCCCGACATCGACAGCAGGAAGCGTGAGCGGTGCACCGAGCGGACCGGGACGCCGTGCGGGTCCACGAGCAGTACCCCGGACACCTCGGGAGCCCCGGTCAGCAGCGCCCGTACCTGGCCCGCGGTCGCGGTCGCGGGCAGCAGGGCGGCCGGCCGCACGAACTCGCGCACCGAAGGGCCGGACCGCGGCACCGCCACGGCGCCGGGGGAGCGGGGCGGAACGTATACGTCCGCTGCGGGCAGCCTCGTCGGCGGCGCGAACAGGTCGCCCTGGGCCAGCTGGGCACCGGCCGTCACCGCGGCGGCGAACTGCAGCTCCGTCTCCACGCCTTCGACGGACAGGAGGGCCCCGAGCTCCTCGCACAGTGTCCGCATCGCCCGCACGGCCGCCGGCCGGACCAGCAGTGAGGCGTCGAGCTTCACCAGCTCGGGCGCGAGGTCGGTGAGCAGCCGCAGGGGTACGTCCCCGTCCCCGATGCCGTCGGCGCTGATCCGGAAGCCCTGGGCCCGAACCGCGCCCACCGCCTCCAGCAGGGCCGGCTGGGGCACGTGCGTGTAGGGCGGTCCGACGTCGATGGTCACCTCCCAGGGCAGCCGTCCCGCCTGGCGCACCGCGTCGTGCAGCGGGGTCAGGCCGCCGAGGTCGGCGAGGGTACCCGCGAAGACGTTGACGTGCAGCGGCAGCAGTGTTTCCTTGCTCGCCGCCGCGCGGATCGCCAACACCGCGAGACGGCCGTCGAGTTCGGGATCGCGACGGGCCTCGGCCAGGATGTCCCCAGTCTCCGGGCGGGCGAGTATCTCCAACCCCGCGACTCCACCGGTCGCCAAGTTGACCACTGGTTGGAAGGCGAAGCGCAGAGTGTCCGTCCAGGAGCGCACGGCAGCATGATGACTCCACCGGCGCACGCCCAAGCCCAGTTCATGAGACGTTCACGCAGGCTTCCGGGGTGATCACGCAGCGTGCGAGACAGGGCTTGCGTCCGGCCTCACCGCCGGCACTCGCGGCTCGCCTGCTAGCGCACAGCGATCACCGCCGACCCGTGCCCGAACAGCCCCTGGTTGGCCGTGATCCCGACGCGGGCCCCCGCGACCTGGCGGTCACCGGCTCGCTCCCTCAACTGCCAGGTAAGCTCGCACACTTGGGCGATCGCCTGAGCCGGTACCGCCTCCCCGAAGGAGGCCAGACCGCCGCTCGTGTTCACCGGTATACGACCGCCCGGGGCCGTCGCGCCCTCCCGCAGCAGCTTCGCGCCGTCGCCCTCACCGCACAGCCCCAGGTCCTCGTACCACTGCAACTCCAGCGCGGTGGACAGGTCGTAGACCTCGGCCAGGGAGAGGTCCTCCGGTCCGATGCCCGCCTCCTCGTAGGCGGCGAGGGCGATCGAGGCCCGGAAGGTCTCGGCGGCCGGTTCGACGGCCACCGCGGAGTCCGTCGCGATGTCCGGCAGATCGAGCACGGTGCTCGGGTAGCGCGGCGTCACCGTCGACACCGCCCTGATCCGCACCGGCTCCGCCACCCCGTGCCGCCGCGCGAACTCCATGCTGGACAGCACCAGGGCCGCCCCGCCGTCCGACGTCGCGCAGATGTCGAGCAGCCGCAGCGGATCGGCCACCACCGCGGAGGCGGCGACCTCCTCGGCGGTGACCCGCTTGCGGTAGCGGGCGTTCGGATTGAGCGCCCCCGACGCCGCGTTCTTCACCTTGACCTGCGCGAAGTCCTCGGGCGTGTCCCCGTGCACGGCCATGCGCCGACGCGCGTACAGCCCGAAGTACGTCGGGTTCGTCGCGCCCAGGACCCGGAAACGCAGCCAGTCGGGGTCGTCGGGCCGGTCGCCGCCCGCCGGCCGGAAGAACCCCTTGGGCGCAGCGTCCGCGCCCACCACGAGGACCACGTCGGCCAGGCCCGAGAGGATCTGCGCCCGCGCGGTGTTGACGGCCTGCGCTCCCGACGCGCACGCCGCGTACACGCTCGTCACCCGCGCTCCTTGCCAGCCCAGCGCCTTCGCGAAGGTCGCCCCGGCCACATGGCCCGGATAGCCGCCGCGCACGGTGTCCGCGCCGACCACGGAGCCGACGTCACGCCAGTCGATCCCCGCGTCGGCGAGCGCCGCCCGGGCCGCCGCCACCCCGTACTCGACGAAGCTGCGCCCCCACTTGCCCCACGGATGCATCCCCGCTCCGAGCACCGCCACCTCGCCCGTCATGCCCCACCCCCCGTCGGCCGCCAGTGCCACGTCGTCCAGGCCGTCTCCGCGTCCTCGTGAAGCACACCGGGGACGACCTCCACCTCCATGCCCACCGTCAGATCGGCGACGGTGATCCCGGGAACCGCCTGGCCCAGCACCACGATCCGCTCGGCCGCCAGCTCCACAGCGATCAACGCGTACGGCTCCCAGGGAAGTTCCGGATTCGTCACATAGGGTGACGGGGGCCGGTACCGGCTGTCCGTGTAGGACCAGATCCGCCCGCGCGGTGAGAGGGGCACCTCCTCGAGGTCTCCGCCGGGACACCCGGGATTGCGGCAGTGGCCGTCCTCACGGGGAAAGAACACCGAGGCGCAGGCGGCGCAGCGGGTGCCGAGGAGTCTGAAGTCGTCACCGTCCCCGGTGAACCATCCGTCGACCACAGGTGTTCGTGCTCGAGTCACAATCCCTCCCCGACGCCGAATCTGACGGAACGTCAGAAGTGTGTCACGCGCGTCCGGAATTGGGCAGTGCAGGAGACATGACACGACTCACCAGTGCAGTACGCGGTCTCGTCACCGCCCTCGCAGCCCTGCTGGCCGTGACCGCCGCCTCCGCACCCGTCCGGGCCGAGACGGACCCCAAGGCGCCGAAGGACTTCGTGGCCCTGAGAAGCGTGGACCCGACGATCATCCAGGAGATGCGCTACTTCACCCCGCACAACTTCGTCGGCGAACGCATCGACGGCTACGAGCAACCGGTGTGCATCCTCACCCGCCCCGCCGCCGAAGCCCTCCACAAGGTCCAGCAAAAGCTCCTGCGCGAGGGCTACACGCTCAAGGTGTACGACTGCTACCGGCCGCAGCGCGCCGTGAACCACTTCGTGCGCTGGGCCGAGGACCTCGACGATCAGGCGACGAAGGGCGAGTTCTATCCGAACGTCGACAAGACCCGGCTGTTCGCGGACGGCTACATCGCGGAGAAGTCCGGCCACAGCCGCGGCTCGACCATGGACCTCACCATCGTGAGGCTCCCGGCGAGGCCCACCCGGCCCTACCACCCTGGAGAGCCGCTCGTGCCCTGCTTCGCACCCAAGGACGAACGCTTCCCCGACAACTCCGTCGACATGGGCACCGGCTTCGACTGCTTCGACACCCTCGCGCACACCCTCGACCCGCGTGTCCAGGGCCGACAGCGCGCCAACCGTCTGCTGCTGAAGAGCACCATGGAGAGCCTCGGCTTCGTCAACCTCGCCGAGGAGTGGTGGCACTACACGTACCGGCCCGAGCCCTACCCGGACACCTATTTCAACTTCCCCGTGTCCTGGAAGTCGCTCGTCGGCCGCCGTTGAGCAACCTCCGCGAGACGCCGTTCCCCCGATCGGATACATTCCGCTTCGTGTCCGAAACTCAAGCCTCCACCGCCAACTCCGCGCCCGACTCACACTGTTCGAGCTGCGGAGCGCCCTATGGAGAGGGCGTCTCCGGCTGGCCGCGCACCTGCCCGGCCTGCCACACCGTGGCCTACCGCAACCCGCTGCCGGTCGCGGTCGCACTCCAGCCCGTGTACGACACCAAGGGCACCGCCCTGGTCGTCATCACCCGAACCGTCGCTCCCGCGCGCGGGGGTATCGCCCTGCCCGGCGGGTTCATCGACGACCGGGAGGACTGGCGGCAGGCCGTCGTGCGCGAGCTCAAGGAGGAGACCGGCATCGACGCGGCCGGCCGCGACGTCCGCCTCGTCGACGCCATGAGCTCGCCCGACGGCCATCTGCTGCTGTTCGGTCTGCTCCCCGAACGGCCCGCGGAGGGGCTGCCGCAGTCGGCGGCCACGGACGAGACGGAAGGCTGGCACCTCCTGCGCCGGCCGGAGGAACTCGCCTTCCCGTTGCACACGCTGGCGGTGCGCGCCTGGTTCGAGGGCCGCTACGTCTGAGCTCCGGCCTCCCCGAGGCCACGTACACGCACCGGATAGGGCGGCTCGGACGGGCCGCCCTCACCCTCCAGCTCGACCACCGGCCCGCGTCCCTGCCAACGGGTGACGTAGCGCTCCAGTTCCGGTTCGTCCCACCCGTCACCCGCGTCCGGCACGACCAGCCCGCCGCCCGTGCGACCCTGCGCCGGCGCCCATGCCTCCAGCTCCAGCCCGCCGTCGCTGCCGCGCACCGGGAGGACGGCACCCGCGCGTACCAGCACCGGGATCCGTGACAGGGGGGCGTCGACGAGCACCTGCGCCGGCCCCTCGTACACCTGCTCGGTGACCGCGTCGTACCAGCGGCCCCGCGGCAGCTGAACCGCACGCCGGTCCGTGCCCGGGTCGAGCACCGGTGCCACCAGCAGGCAGTCGCCCAGAAGGAAGGCGTCCTCGCAGTCACGCAGCGCGCGGTCCTCGGGCGCGTTCCACCACAGAGGCCGTACGTAGGGTGCTCCGGTGCGCCGCGCGAGATGCGCCAGCGTCATCAGGTACGGCAGCAGCCGCCGGCGTTCCTCGAGCGCCACGCGCGCGTGCTCCAGCACCTCCGGACCGAACTCCCAGGGCTCCCGCCGCCCCGCGCGCAGACTGGCGTGCGTACGGAACAGCGGCAGATACGCGCCCAGCTGGAACCACCGCAGGTACAGCTCCGGAGACGGGCTTCCGTCGAAGCCGCCGATGTCCGGTCCGGAGTAGGGCACCCCGCACAGTCCGAGTCCCAGGACCAGCGACAGCGAGGCCCGCAGTCCCGGCCAGCCGGTGGCCACGTCGCCGGACCAGGTGCCACCGTAGCGCTGCAGGCCGGCCCAGCCGGAGCGCGAGAAGAGGAACGGCCGCTCACCCGGAGCCAGCTCCAGCAGACCCTCGTAGCCCGCCCTGGCCATGCACAGGCCGTAGACGTTGTGCGCCTCCTGGTGATCGCCGCCACGCCCCTCCAGTGAGTGTCTGGCCGAGCGTGGCAGCGTCTTCTCCCCGAACGCGGTGAACGACGTGGGCTCGTTCATGTCGTGCCAGAAACCCGCGAACCCCTGAGCCAGCCGCTCCGCGTAGAGTCCGCCCCACCACTGACGCACGCGCGCGTGCGTGAAGTCCGGGAAAGCGGCCTCCCCCGGCCACGCGACTCCGTGCACGACCCGTCCCGAGGCGTCCCGGACGAACGCGTCCTCGGCCGTGCCGCCGTCGTACACGGCGTTGCCCTCTTCCGCTTTGACGGCAGGGTCGACGATCGACACCAGCCTGATCCCCTCCCGGCGCAGCTCCTCCGCGAGCACCGGCAGCTTGGGGAAGTGCTCGTGGTCGACGGTGAACACCTGGTGCTCGTCGTAGTGGTCGATGTCCAGGTGGACGGCGTCCAGCGGCAGCCCGCGCTCTCGGTAGCCCGCGACGATCCGCCGGACCTCCTGCTCGCTGCCGAAGCCCCAGCGCGCGTGGTGATGTCCCAGCGCCCACGCGGGCGGCAACGCCGGCGCGCCGGTCAACGACGCCCAGGCGAGCAGCACGCGCGCGGGGGTGCCCACCATCACCCAGCAGCGCAACGGACCGCCGTCCATCCGCAGCTCGCTCATGCCCGGCCGGTCGTGCCCGGAACCGGCGCCCTCCTCGCCCTCCCGCAGCGACACCGTGCCGTCCCAGGAGGAGTCGTGGAAGACCAGATGAGTGGCCGCGTCGGACACCACCATCTGTACCGGCATGGTGATGTACAGCGGATCGTCCCCGGGAGCGAAGCTGCCGCCCGGGTCCGTGTTCCACAGCCGGTACGTCCCCTCCCGCAGCCGCGGCCCCGACGAGCGGCCCCCCAGCCCGAAGAACCGCGCGTCCGCCGGCAGCTCCGAGCGCTGCATCCAGCGCGCGGGCCCGCCATCGACCGGCTCCCACCACCGGGGCGGCAGATCCCGCCGCAGGGTCACCCCGCCGGGCGTACGCACCTCGACCGCGCCGTGCCGCGAGACGACGACCGTCACCCGCTCGGCCACCACCCGCCAGCCACCGTCCTTGTCGGGCTCCAGGACCGCCCGGGGATCGGGCTCCGGACAGCGGCCCGCCAGCGCGTACGACGGCTCAGGACCGGCCCCGTCCCAGCCCCAGAACACCGCCCCGTTGACGGTCACCACGATCCTCAGCTCCGAGCGGCCGAACCGCACGACACCGCCACCCGCAGCCGGTTCCACCTCCCGCACGCGGCCGGGCACCCGCGCGCGCTCGGCACCCCGCGGGGGCAGCGCGGTGGCGTCCGCGCGCCTCCTGCGCCATGCCGCCTTCACGGCCCGCAACCCCTGGGACGCCCCCACCGAACCGACCACCCTTATCGAACGCACCAGGTCACGACCGTCCATGCTGCTCACCCTGCCACTGACCACCCCACGCGCGCGTGCCGTTCAACTGCCGTTCACCCGTGCTGGGAGCACATCTTTACGACACGGACTATGTGGGGCGCACCCTGGTGTAGAAGTCGATCACATGGCATCGTCCCTGTCAGCCGCGTCACGCGCACACCCCAGCCCGTGCGCGACCGACGCACACGACGCGCACAGTCCTGGAGCCGCCCCATGTCGACCGTGAACCCCCAGCCGCTCTGGCAGCCGGATCCGGAACGTATCGAGCAGGCACAGGTCACCAGGTTCCAGGCCTGGGCGGCCGAACGCCACGGCGCTCCGGCAGAGGGCGGCTACGCGGCGCTGCACCGCTGGTCCGTGGCCGAGCTGGAGACCTTCTGGCAGGCCGTCACGGAGTGGTTCGACGTCCGCTTCTCGACGCCCTACGCGCGCGTGCTCGGCGACCGCTCGATGCCTGGCGCCCAGTGGTTCCCCGGGGCGAGCCTCAACTACGCCGAGCACGCCCTGCGCGCCTCCGCGACCCGCGCGGACGAACCGGCCCTCCTGTATGTCGACGAGACCCACGAAGCACGGCCCGTCACCTGGTCGCAGCTCCGCCGCGAGGTCGGCTCCCTGGCCGCCGAGCTGCGCGCCCTCGGTGTACGCCCGGGAGACCGCGTCAGCGGCTATCTGCCGAACATCCCGGAGGCCGTCGTCGCCCTGCTCGCCACGGCGGCCGTGGGCGGCGTCTGGACGTCCTGCGCCCCCGACTTCGGTGCCCGCAGCGTCCTGGACCGTTTCCAGCAGGTCGAACCGGTCGTCCTGTTCACCGTCGACGGCTACCGTTACGGCGGCAAGGAGCACGACCGCCGGGAGGTCGTCGCCGAGCTGCGCCGCGAACTGCCCACGCTGCGTGCCGTCGTCCACATCCCGCTCCTTGGCACCGACGCGCCCGAGGGCGCCCTGGAGTGGTCGGCTCTGACGGGTGCGGACACCGAACCCGTCTTCGAACAGGTCCCCTTCGACCACCCGCTGTGGGTGCTCTACTCCTCGGGCACGACCGGTCTGCCGAAGGCCATCGTCCAGTCCCAGGGCGGCATCCTCGTCGAGCACCTCAAGCAGCTCGGCCTGCACTGTGACCTCGGCCCCGAGGATCGTTTCTTCTGGTACACCTCGACCGGCTGGATGATGTGGAACTTCCTCGTCTCCGGCCTGCTCACCGGCACCACGATCGTGCTCTACGACGGCAGCCCCGGATTCCCCGACACGGCGGCCCAGTGGCGGATCGCCGAACGCACCGGCGCCACCCTCTACGGCACCTCGGCCGCGTACGTCATGGCCTGCAGAAAAGCCGGCGTGCACCCCGCGCGCGACTTCGACCTCTCCCAGGTCGAGTGCGTCGCCACTACCGGATCACCGCTGCCGCCGGACGGCTTCCGCTGGCTGCACGACGAGGTCCGCGACGACCTGTGGATCGCATCCGTCAGCGGTGGCACGGACGTGTGCTCCTGCTTCGCGGGGGCCGTACCCACCCTCCCGGTCCACATCGGCGAACTCCAGGCCCCCGGCCTCGGCACCGATCTGCAGTCCTGGGACCCGAGCGGCAAGCCCCTGATCGACGAGGTCGGCGAGCTCGTCGTCACCAATCCCATGCCGTCCATGCCGATCTACTTCTGGAACGACCCCGACGGCAGCCGCTATCACGACAGCTACTTCGACACGTATCCCGGTGTGTGGCGGCACGGCGACTGGATCACGGTCACCTCCCGGGGCTCCGTCGTCATCCACGGACGCTCCGACTCCACGCTCAACCGCCAGGGTGTGCGCATGGGCTCCGCGGACATCTACGAAGCTGTCGAGCGCCTTCCGGAGATCAGGGAGTCCCTCGTCATCGGCATCGAGCAGCCCGACGGCGGCTACTGGATGCCGCTGTTCGTGCACCTGGTGCCCGGCGCGACCCTGGACGAGGACCTTCTGGGCCGTATCAAGCAGACCATCCGTGAACAGCTCTCCCCACGCCACGTGCCGGACGAGATCATCGAGGTGCCCGGCGTGCCGCACACCCTCACCGGCAAGCGCATCGAGGTCCCGGTCAAGCGCCTCCTGCAGGGCACCCCGATGGAGAAGGCAGTCAACCCGGGCTCCATCGACAACCTCGACCTGCTGCACTTCTACGAGGAACTCGCCCGCAAGCGCGCCTGACGGTCAGCCCCCGTAGGTGGCCTCGGACTCACCCAGTACCGCGGCGAAGTCCGAGGCCAGCCGTGCCGCGTCGGCGGGCTCCAACTCGGCCACGGAGATCCGTACGCCCGGTGCCGACGACAGCCGGAACCTGGCCCCCGCCGCCACCCACCAGCCGTACGACCGCAGACCGTTCACGACGGCCGACTCGTCCCGCACCGGAACCCAGAGATTCATCCCGCTCGCACCCCGCGCGCCGATCCCGCGGTCCGCGAGCTCAGCGAGGAGCGTGCCGCGGCGCAACGCGTACGCCTCCTGCGCCCGGGCCGTCAACGCGCGCGTGCCGTCGTCGGTCAGCAGGCCGTGGACGATCTCCTGAAGGAGATGACTGACCCAGCCCGACGTCAGCAGCAGCCGGCCGTCGTGGCGGGCCAGGGTGGTCGCGTCGCACGCCGCGGCGGCCCACCGCAGGTCCGTGCCGAGGAACTTGCTCACCGTGCGGACGTGCACCCAGCGGGTCAGGCCGCCGACCGTCAGCGTGCGCAGCGGGACACCCGCGACGGCGGACGCGTGGTCGTTCTCCACGACCAGCACGTCCGGCTCCTCCCGGAGCACTTCCACGAGCGCGTCCCGGCGCGCCTCGGAGAAGCAGCCGCCGTACGGATTCTGTGCCCGCGGACTGCACACCAGGGCCCGCACCCCGGCACGCAGCGCCCCGCGCAGCGACTCGGGACGTATCCCCTCCTCGTCCACGGCCACCGGCACGCTGCGCAGTCCCAGCGCCGTGACCAGGTCCAGCAGATGGTGGTATCCGGGATCCTCCATGGCCACGGCGTCCCCCTGCCGCAGCTCCACGGACAGCAGCCGGCCGATCAGATCCAGCGCTCCGTGCGCGAAGGTCACCTGCTCCACGGGCACCCCGTCCGGCCCCATCCAGTCCCGTACGGCCTTCTCCAGTCGCGGCAGCCTGGGTGTCGAGCGGTGGGCGCGGACGCCGGGGGAGAGGCGCGACGGCGGCACGAGAGCGGGCAGCAACGCGGGATCCGGGTGGCCGCCGGACAGATCACGCAGCCCCTCGGGGACCCTGGGCGGCCGCCGAGACGCCACCGAGGGAGCCGGCGCCACCACCGTCCCGCCACGACCTCGTGTGACGACGATCCCGCGGGCGCGCAGCTCCTTGTAGGCGGTCGCGACAGTGCCCGGGCTCACCCCGAGGTCCTCCGCCAGCCGGCGCACCGGAGGCAGGGCCGCCTCGGGGCCCAGCGCACCCTCCGCCACGGCCCGTTCGACGGACGCCGCAATTCCCTTGGCCGTCGTACCAGTGATCCCATATTGTGTTGCCACGTCGGAAAGTATGTATCAGTACATAACTGAAGGCAAGGGGGAGCAGTGCATCCGATGCGCCGCGCAGCCACATGGTCGGACCGGATACCCGGAGGGCCGGACGGCCGCAGAATGCTCGCGATCGCCCTCGTCGACCGCGTCGGCAGCGGCCTGTGGGCGTCCGTCTCGGTCCTGTACTTCACCTACGTCTCCCACCTCTCCATCGCCCAGGTCGGCACCCTCGTCGCGACCGCCGGAGCCATCGGCATCGCCGGGGCGCCCCTGGCCGGACGCATCGCCGACAGATTTCCCCTCACCCGCGTCGTGATCGCCGTCCAACTCCTACGAGCCGTCTCCTCCCTGGGACTGCTCGCGACCGGCGACTACGCCCTCCTCCTCGCCCTCTCGGCCGTCGGCAGCCTCGGAGACCGCGCGGCGAGCGTCCTCACCAGGCTCTACGCCACCCGCGTCGCAGGACCCGACCGCGTCCACTACCAGGCCATCCACCGCACCGTCGCCAACGCCGGCTGGGCCCTGGGCGGTCTCGCCGCGGCGGCCGCCCTCGCCCTCGGCACCACCACCGCCTACCAGTGGCTCCTGACCGGAGACGCGCTGTCCTTCCTCGCCTCCGCGCTCCTCACCCTGCGCTGCGGCGAACCCCCGTCCGCCTCCCGCGTCGTCACCACCTCGCGGCACGCCGCACCCTCGACCAGGCCGGCCACCCCCTGGCGCGACCGCACCTACCTCGCGTACGTCGCCACCGAAACCGTCCTCTTCCTCGACGACGCGGTCTTCAAGGTCGGGCTGCCCCTGTGGATCGCCCACGCGACCGACGCACCGCACGGCCTCGCGCCCCTGCTGATCGTCCTCAACAACGTGATGGTGGTCGTCCTGCAAGTCCCGCTGGCCCGGTTCGGCACCACGACCCCAGCCGCCCGCAGGCTGCTGCTCCCGCT
The DNA here is from genome assembly GCF_017614965.1 of Streptomyces griseorubiginosus. Taxonomy (GTDB): domain Bacteria; phylum Actinomycetota; class Actinomycetes; order Streptomycetales; family Streptomycetaceae; genus Streptomyces; species Streptomyces griseorubiginosus_B. The sequence continues at coordinate 42,724 of NZ_WVUG01000033.1, forward strand.
GTCCGCAGCCTTCGCCACAGGCGGCATCGCCATGGCCCTCTCCGCCGGCGGGGGAGCCGTCACCGCCACCCTCCTGCTGATCGCCGCCGCAGCCGCCTTCACCCTGGCCGAGATGCTGCACGCCACCGTCTCCTGGGAACTGTCCGTCGCCCTCGCACCCGGCGCCGCCCAGGGCGCCTTCCTCGGCGTCCACGGCCTGGCCCAGTCCGCCCAGCGCAGCATCGGGCCACTCGCAGTCACCGCGGCCATCGCCACCGGCCCGGTCGGCTGGACCGCCTTCGGCACTTTCATCGCGCTGACCTGCGTCATCCAGCATCGCCTGGTCCGCGATCGTCTTGCTCGGACCCCGTTGTCAGTGCCGCCCGTTACTGTGAGTGAGCATTGATCGACCGTGCACAGGGGGAAAGATGGCGCACACCGACCACCAGACCATGCGACGCGTCCTGCGCCGCGAAATCGCGGGCACCATCGGTCTGCTGACCGACGAGCACGACTTCCGCGCCATGCGGCGGTACCGCAGCTTCACCTTCGACGACCACCAGACCTATCTCCAACAGGTCGAGGCGCTTCTCAAGGTCCGCGCCTCCCAAGGCAGCCACACCACGGTGGCCCTGTTCGACCCGCAGGAATACGCTGAGTTCTGCGCGGACGCGGACCTCGACCCCGACATCCCGTCCAGCCGCACCCGGTTCACCGCCGAATCGGCGAGCACGGGCCCCGTCCTTCCCTACGAGGGCCAGCCCCTGTCCGACCTCGTCCCCGCCCTCGTCGACGAAGCCGTACGCCAGGCCACCTGGGAGTACGCCTCGACGCTCCTCGCCCGACTGGGAGCCTGCTCCTCCTGTGGCGAGGACATCGGCCGAGCCGCGTTCACACGAGCGTCCCGCCTGCTCGTCCGCATCCTCGACACCGCCGGAGGAGGCAACCGACACCTCGTGTGCAGCGTCTCGGCACCGGCCGAAACGCTCGTCTCCGTTCTCCACGCGGAAGAGGACGAGCACGGCGCCCTCCAACTGGACGAGGCCGAAGCGCTCGAGTTCACCACCGTCCTCGCCCTCGGCATCGCCACCCAGAGCCCCGGCGGACTCGTCATCCGCACCAGCGGCCCCGGCACCACCGACCGCGTCTACGGCTGGCGCCTGCGTGGAGACGGTCTGCGCCCCCTCACCGCCGGCGAGGTCTTCGACGCCTACTGCACCGACATCGAATCCGGCGACATCATCTCCCCGGAATCCGACGTCGACTACTGCGTACCGCCCGACCTCGGAGAGGAAGGACAGACACCGGGTCACCACCACTGACAGGTGAGGGGCGCCCCACCCACAGGTGAAGCGCCCCTCGCCGACAGCCGGCGACCGACCCGGCCCGGCTACTCGCCCGACAGCACCGCCTGAGCCGCGTTGCGCGCCTCCTCGGCGCTCTCCGTGGCCCGGGCGGCCGCGGCGGCCCGCTCGCACTGGGCCAGCGTGTACTTCGCCAGCGCCGCCCGCACATACGGAATCGACGCCGCACCCATGGAAAGAGAGGTGACACCCAGACCGGTCAGCACACACGCGAGCAGCGGATCGGACGCGGCCTCACCACACACACCACAGCTCTTGCCCTCGGCCTTGGCCGCCTCCGCCGACAGCGCCACCAGGTCGAGCAGCGCTGGCTGCCACGGGTCCTGCAGCCGGGACACCGCACCCACCTGACGGTCCGCGGCGAACGTGTACTGAGCGAGGTCATTGGTCCCCAGCGACAGGAACTCCACCTCCTGCAGGATCGACCGGGCCCGCAGCGCGGCCGACGGGATCTCGACCATCGCCCCGAACTTCGCCCGCAGCCCCGCCTCACGGCACGCGTCAGCGAAAGCCTTGGCATCGGCACGGTCAGCCACCATCGGAGCCATGACCTCGAGGTAGACCGGCAGACCCTCGGCGGCCTTCGCCAGCGCGGTCAGCTGCGTACGCAGCACCTCCGGGTGGTCGAGCAGCGTCCGCAGGCCCCGTACGCCCAGCGCGGGGTTCGGCTCATCGGCCGGCGTGAGGAAGTCCAGCGGCTTGTCCGCCCCCGCGTCCAGGACACGTACGACGACACGGCCCTCGGGGAACGCCTCGAGAACCTGCCGGTAGGCCTCGACCTGCTTCTCCTCCGACGGGGCGTTCTTGCTGTCGTCCAGGAAGAGGAACTCCGTACGGAACAGACCGACGCCCTCGGCGCCCACCTCGACGGCGGCCGGCACGTCCGCCGGGCCACCGACGTTGGCCAGCAGCGGCACCTTGTGACCGTCGGAGGTGGCACCCGGCCCGGTGGCGGCGGCCAGCGCGGCCTTCCGCTCGGCGGCCGCGGCCTCCAACTGCGCCTTCTTCTCCTCGCTGGGGTTCACGAAGATCTCACCGGTGCTGCCGTCGACGGCGACCAACGTCCCCTCGGCGAGCTCACCGGCCCCCGGCAGTGCCACCACGGCCGGCACACCGAGCGCCCGCGCGAGGATCGCGCTGTGACTGGTCGGCCCGCCCTCCTCGGTGACGAAACCGAGGACCAGGGCGGGATCCAGCAGCGCGGTGTCCGCGGGCGCGAGATCACGCGCGATCAGGACGTACGGCTCGTCGCTGTCCGGGACGCCGGGCATCGGCACTCCCAGCAGCCGAGCGACGATACGATTCCGCACGTCATCCAGGTCGGCCACGCGACCGGCGAGGTACTCGCCGGCACCGGCCAGCAGGGCACGGTAGGCGGCGAACGCGTCGTACACCGCCCGCTCCGCCGTGCTGCCGACGGCGATGCGCCGCTCGACGTCCGCCATCAGTTCGGGGTCCTGCGCCATCATGGCCTGGGCCTCGAGCACCGCCTGAGCCTCACCGCCCGCCAGATTGCCGCGCGCGATCAGATCGGCCGCCACAGCCTCCACCGCCTGGCGGGCCCGCCCCTGCTCCCGCTCCGCGTCCTCCGCCGGGATCTGCTTGGCAGGCGGCTCCAGCACCGCCGTTCCCATGTGCCGAACCTCGCCGATCGCCACACCGTGGCTCACGCCGACGCCTCGCAGCGTTGTCTCCATCTCACCCGTCTCCGATAGTGCGGCGGGTCCCGCCGCCGCGGTGGTTGTCCTACTCGCCGTCATGGGACGGCACTGACGTCACTTCCAGAGGAAGAGACTGTCGCCGGCCTTCACTTCGCCGCTGTCACGAAGATCGGAGAGAGCTTCCGCCGTGGCTTCCAGCGCCACGACCGGGCACACCGCTGACTTGCCGGCGGCCTCGACGGCGGCCGGGTTCCAGCGCACGACACCCTGACCGCGGGTGACGGTGTCCCCCTTGTTCACGAGCAGCTCGAAACCCTCGCCGTTGAGCTGCACGGTGTCGATGCCGAGGTGGGTGAGGACGCCGTGCCCCTGCTCGTCGACCACGACGAAGGCATGCGGATGGAGGGAGACGATGACCCCGTCCACGGGGGCGACGGCCTCGGAGGGCTCACGGACAGGGTCGATGGCGGTGCCCGGGCCGACCATGGCCCCGGAGAAGACCGGATCAGGCACTGCCGCCAGTCCGATGGCGCGTCCGGCCAGCGGGGACGTCACGGTGGTCATGGGAAGCCTCCCGGAGTGGAGTTGCATACAGGGGCCGTCACTGTCCGTCCCTGACGGCACGCTGTGCAGCAGCGTATGTCAGACGAAGTGACGGTTCCGCATGAAGGTACCGGGTAGAGGTCTAGACCACCAACCCTATCGATTTGCACGCCCTTCGAGGCCCCGTGTACAGTCGTACTCCTGCTTGAGGCCGAGCGACGCGAACGAGCGCGCTTGATCAGCAGTAACCAAACTCGTCAGATCCTATCTCGGGGTCGCCTTCTGCATGCCCGCAGGAGAGTGGTCAGGGGGACGGAAAAACGCTGATAGAGTTTGGAACACCGAAGGGAAGCGCCCGGAGGAAAGCCCGGAAGGGTGAGTACGAAGGAAGCGTCCGTTCCTTGAGAACTCAACAGCGTGCCAAAAATCAACGCCAGATATGTTGATACCCCGTTCCCGGCCGGTTTCGGTCCGGGGCGAGGTTCCTTTGAAACAAACACAGCGAGGACGCTGTGAACCACTGGATCATTCCTCCGGTGGTTCCGCTCTCGTGGTGTTGCTCCCGATCACGGGAAAACATTCACGGAGAGTTTGATCCTGGCTCAGGACGAACGCTGGCGG
>NZ_WVUG01000340.1 GCF_017614965.1 Streptomyces griseorubiginosus
GGCCCTTCCCGGCCCTTCCCCGTGGGCTTGTCGACCTCCCCCTCCGCCCTCACACCCGGCACCCCGTGCCAGTGATTACGGCATCATGTGACAGGTATCACCGCTCAGGTGTGACCCTCGATTTAGGGCACCCCCGCAAGCGGCGATAACCTGCGAGACGGACATGCCGCGCGCTCGGACACCGTGTGCGCTTCCCCTGTGACCCATGCGGACGTCACGTTGCCCTTCGCGGCACGCCCACGCATCCAACGAACCGCGAGATCACTGATAGGGACGGAAGCGCGTGGACCTGTTCGAGTACCAGGCGAGGGACCTCTTCGCCAAGCACGATGTACCGGTGCTGGCCGGTGAAGTCATCGACACGCCTGAGGCGGCGCGCGAGATCACCGAGCGTCTGGGCGGCAAGTCCGTCGTCAAGGCGCAGGTGAAGGTCGGTGGTCGCGGCAAGGCCGGTGGCGTCAAGCTGGCCGCCTCCGCGGACGAGGCCGTCGCCCGTGCGACGGACATCCTCGGCATGGACATCAAGGGCCACACGGTCCACAAGGTGATGATCGCCGAGACCGCGCCCGAGATCGTCGAGGAGTACTACGTCTCCTTCCTCCTCGACCGCGCCAACCGCACCTTCCTCTCCATCGCCTCCGTCGAGGGCGGCATGGAGATCGAGGAGGTGGCGGCCACCCGTCCGGAGGCCGTCGCGCAGACCCCGATCAACCCCATCGACGGGGTGGACGAGGCCAAGGCCCGCGAGATCGTCGCGGCCGCCAAGTTCCCGGCCGAGGTCGCCGATAAGGTCGCGAACGTCCTGGTCAAGCTGTGGGACACCTTCATCAAGGAGGACGCCCTCCTGGTCGAGGTCAACCCGCTGGCCAAGGTCGCCTCCGGCGACGTGATCGCCCTCGACGGCAAGGTGTCGCTCGACGACAACGCCGAGTTCCGTCACCCCGACTTCGAGGAGCTCCACGACAAGGCCGCGGCCAACCCGCTCGAGGCCGCCGCCAAGGAGAAGAACCTCAACTACGTCAAGCTCGACGGCGAGGTCGGCATCATCGGCAACGGCGCCGGTCTCGTGATGAGCACCCTGGACGTCGTCGCCTACGCCGGTGAGAAGCACGGTGGCGTCAAGCCCGCCAACTTCCTGGACATCGGCGGTGGCGCCTCCGCCCAGGTCATGGCGAACGGCCTGGAGATCATCCTCGGCGACCCGGACGTCAAGTCCGTCTTCGTCAACGTCTTCGGTGGCATCACCGCCTGCGACGAGGTCGCCAACGGCATCGTGCAGGCCCTGAAGCTCCTCGAGGAGCGCGGCGAGGACGTCACCAAGCCGCTGGTCGTCCGTCTCGACGGCAACAACGCCGAGCTGGGCCGACAGATCCTCACCGACGCCGCGCACCCGCTGGTGCAGCGCGTCGACACCATGGACGGCGCGGCCGACAAGGCCGCCGAGCTGGCCCACGCCGCCAAGTAAGCACTCAGGACGAGGACACAACACACCATGGCTATCTGGCTCGACAAGGACAGCAAGGTCATCGTCCAGGGCATGACCGGTGCCACGGGCATGAAGCACACCAAGCTCATGCTGGGCGACGGCACCAACGTCGTGGGCGGCGTGAACCCGCGCAAGGCGGGCACCACCGTGGACTTCGACGGCACCGAGGTACCGGTCTTCGGCACCGTCAAGGAGGCCATCGAGGCCACCGGCGCCAACGTCTCGGTCATCTTCGTCCCGGAGAAGTTCACCAAGTCCGCGGTGGACGAGGCGATCGACGCCGAGATCCCGCTGGCCGTCGTCATCACCGAGGGCATCGCCGTGCACGACACGGCCGCCTTCTGGGCGTACGCCGGCAAGAAGGGCAACAAGACCCGCATCATCGGCCCGAACTGCCCCGGCATCATCACCCCGGGTCAGTCGAACGTCGGCATCATCCCGGGCGACATCACCAAGCCGGGCCGCATCGGCCTGGTCTCGAAGTCCGGCACGCTGACGTACCAGATGATGTACGAGCTGCGTGACATCGGCTTCTCCACCGCCGTCGGCATCGGTGGCGACCCGATCATCGGCACCACGCACATCGACGCGCTGGCCGCCTTCCAGGACGACCCCGACACCGACCTGATCGTGATGATCGGTGAGATCGGCGGCGACGCCGAGGAGCGGGCCGCGGCCTTCATCAAGGAGAACGTGACCAAGCCGGTCGTCGGCTACGTCGCGGGCTTCACCGCGCCCGAGGGCAAGACGATGGGTCACGCCGGCGCAATCGTCTCCGGTTCCTCCGGTACGGCGCAGGCGAAGAAGGAGGCTCTCGAGGCCGCGGGCGTCAAGGTCGGCAAGACCCCGACCGAGACCGCGAAGCTGGCCCGGGAGATCCTCAGCGCCTGAGGTCCCCCCAGCACGACCGATGGGCCCGTTCCCGGGATGGGGGCGGGCCCGTCGGCCTGCATGCCGCCGGCTCACTCACCGGGCCGGTTCCCTCACCGGCCCAGCGGTACGAGCCTGTCCCGCCCCGGCACCATCGCCGTCCGCAGCTTCTTGCGCAGGCCGGCCTCCTCCTGCGACAGCGGCCCCTGCGCCACCCTGGGCGGAAGCCCCCGCACCTGTACGCCGGGCGGTACCGGCGGCTCGTAGTGCGTCGGAGCCGTCCGCACGGTGAACGTCGTCGTGCCGATCAGGGCGACCGTGCACGCGATGGCGGCCCGGGTCCAGAAGCGTGTCCTGCGCTCGCCGCAGACTCGCACCCGCGTCGGCTTGTTCGCGCGCAGCCGTTCGGTGGAGGCCAGCCGCGCCAGGCGGTGGTGGAGTTCGGTCGGGTCCACGAGGTCCGGGACGTGCGCGGCGACGGCCTCGCGGGCGTGCAGCAGACGGCCCGCGGCCGCCGGTGTGCTGGCCTCCGTCTCCGCCGCGGTCTCAGGGAGACCGAGCCCCACACCGTCGTACAGCACGAGCGTGCGGCGGTACGGCGGCGGGAGCTCGAGGAGCGCGGACAGCAGCGCGCGGTCGGGGGCGTCCGCCGGCGGGGGCTCGGGGTGGCGGTAGCGGGGGCGGAAGCGGTGCCAGGGGGAGAGCGCGCAGTCGTACGCCGCCGCGCGCACCCAGCCTCCCGGGTCCGGGTCGCGGGCCACCTCCGGCCAGCGCTGCCAGGCGAGTTGGAAGGCCCGCTCCACCGACTCACGGGCGAGCTCGCGCCGGCCGGTGAGCAGGTAGGTCTGCCGTACGAGGGCCGGGGCGCAGAACGCGTACAGCGCGTCGAAGGCCTGAGCGGGTGTCAGGGGCGCTGTCTGTTCCGGTTCCTGAGGCTGCGTCACTGGGCGCCCCTTCGTACGAAAAAGTACATAAACGTATATTGAGCGACACAGCGGAGGTTCGCCTGTTACGACGGGAAAGCGCGTGTCGTTGGGAGCATGACCGTCGTGACCCAGCTGACCGCTCGCCGCATGTCGTTGTCGTCCCTGCTCATCCGTCTGCGCGACCGATCGCCCGGACTGGGTGCCAGCCTTCTGGGTGGCGCGGTCGCCGCCGGGCTGGGGCTCGGGGTGTTCGCGGTGCTCGTGATCATGCTGTGGATCAGTTCGCCGTACCCCGACAGCGGGCCCGGGGGCGCGCTGCATGTGGCGGCGGCCCTGTGGCTGCTCGCGCACGGCGTGGAACTGGTCCGGACCGACACGCTCTCCGGCGCCCCCGCGCCCGTCGGTGTGACGCCGTTGCTGCTGCTCGCCCTGCCGGTGTGGCTGGTGCACCGCGCGGCGCGGGACGCGGTGGAGGGGGAGCAGACGGAGGGACCGGTGCCGCTGCTCCCGGGCCGTACGGCGTGGACGGGCGTCGTCCTCGGCTACCTCGGCGTCGGAGCGGCGGCGGCCCTGTACGCGTCCGGGGGCGATCTGCGGCCGTCGTGGACGTGGACGGGGATCTGCGTGCCGCTGGTCGTGGCGGGGGCGGCGGCGGTCGGGGTCTGGACTGCCTACGGCCGTCCCCGGGAGCCCGTTGACGGGGTGCTGTTGCTGCTGCCCGCGGGGGTACGTCGGCTGGTGTTCGGGACGCGGGCGCGTGAACGGTGGGGGGTCGCGGCGCGGGCCGCGGCGGCCGGGTCGTGGGTGACCATGACGACGGTCTGGTGCAGGTCGTGGACGAGGTCCCGCAGCAGGTCGAGGACCTCGTGCGCACTGCGCAGATCGAGCGCGCCGGTCGGTTCGTCCGCGAACACGACGGCCGGCCGGGCCACCAACGCCCGTACCACGGCGGCCCGTTGCTGCTGGCCGCCGGAGAGTTCGGCCGGGCGGTGGGTGAGCCGGTCGGCGAGACCCACGCGCTCCACCAGCGTGCGCAGCCAGTCGTGGTCCGGAGTCCGTCCCGCGAGCCGCAGCGGCAGGGTGATGTTGTCCTCGATGCTGAGCGAGGGGATCAGGTTGTACGCCTGGAACACGAACCCGACGCGCTCCCGGCGCAGTTCGGTGCGGCGGGTCTCGTTCAGGCCCGCGATCTCCCGCCCGTCGATGCGGACACTGCCCGAGGTCGGCGAGTCCAGCCCGGCGGCGCAGTGCATCAACGTGCTCTTGCCGGAACCCGAGGGCCCCATCACCGCGAGGAACATGCCGCGTTCCACCGTCAGCGACACCTCGTCGAGCGCCCGTACGCCCCCCGGATACTCCTTGCTGACCCGGTCCAGGGCGATCGCCGGGTTCACCGACGGCCCCGCAGGTTGCGCACGACGAGGGCGCCGCCGCACAGCACGGTGACCGCGCCGCACGCCAGATGGATCCAGGTGTTGGCGTCGCCGTAGGAGGCGGCCATGTTGGCGACGGCGCTGATCACCACCAGGATCCACAGCAGCGCGCGGGCCACCTCGCCGCGGCTCACGGTGGTGGCCGACGGTGTGGTGTCGGTGCTGGTCAGACGGTAGGGATCGGTGTTCGGCACGGTGTTCCTCCCGAGGTCGGCTGTCGTCCTCGACGCTAGGGACCGGGCACCCCCCGGGCCGATCCCGCAGCCCGCCCGGTTCGAGGTACAGCAGGCTGTACTTCCCGGCCCCGCGGCTGACGGCGAACGGGCGTGCGGCATAAGGTCCTTCGCGACGAAGGGAGGGCGCGCATGGCCGTCCGGACGGAGACCGGGCACACCGGGCTCAAGGACACCGTCGTACGGGCCCTGGGCTCCGCCGGCGCCGCGATCGCGCAGCTCGCCTCCGGGCTCGGCACCGCCTTCCTGGCCCTGCTCGTGCTGCTGTGGCTCGCCGTCACCGCGCTGACCGGCGTGGCCGGCGTGGGCCTGCTCATGGCGCCCGCGCCGCTGCGGGCGCTGCACTCGCTGGCGGAGCGGGAGCGGCGGCGGCTGGGCCGCTGGGGTCCCGAGGTCCTGGCACCCGACCCGCCGCCCACCCGGCTGCGTGCCGCCCTGGTCGACGCCACCACCCGACGCGAACTGCGCTGGCTGGTCCAGCACGCCACCCTGGGCCTGCTGTTGGGGCTGCTCGGGGTGCTGCTCCCGATCTCCGCCGTGCGCGACAGCGCCTTCCCCCTGTACTGGAAGCTGGCGCCGAAGGACGCGACCGCCACCTCCATCGGGATCGGCACCGCGCACTCCTGGCCGGACGCGCTCGCGGTGGCCCTGCTGGGCGCCGGCTGGATCCTGATCCTCCTCGGGCTCGGCCCCGGCATGGCCCGGCTGCAGGCCCGCCCGGGACGCGCGCTGCTGGCGGCCGGACCGGAGACCGACCTCTCACTGCGGGTCGCCGAGCTCACCGCCACCCGGGCCGCCGCCCTCGACGCCCACGCCACCGAACTGCGCCGTATCGAGCGGTCGTTGCACGACGGCGCCCAGAACCGCCTCGTCTCCGTCACGGTCCTGCTCGGCGCGGCCCGCCGTATGGTCGCCCGCGACCCCGGCGGCGCCGACGAACTCCTCGAACGCGCCCAGTCCGCCGCCGAACAGGCCCTCGCCGAACTGCGCACCGTCTCCCGGAGCATCCTGCCGCCGGTCCTCGCCGACCGCGGGCTCGAGGGCGCACTGTCCGGTCTGGCGGCCGACTGCGCGGTGCCGTGCCGGATCGTCGTCGACGTACCCGCGCGGTGCGCCGCCTCCGTCGAGGCCACCGCCTACTTCGTCGTCGCCGAGGCGCTGACCAACATCGCCAAGCACAGCGGCGCCGCGCACGCCACCGTCACGGCGCGCGGCCGCGGCGGCCGTCTGGTCCTGTGCGTCGAGGACGACGGCCGGGGCGGCGCCGACGAGCACGGCGGCTCCGGACTGACCGGCATCCGCCGCCGGGTCGCGGCCCACGACGGCACCCTGTCCCTGGCCAGCCCGCCGGGCGGCCCGACCACCCTGAAAGTGGAGCTTCCATGCGGATCGTGATGGCCGAGGACGACCCCCTGCTGCGCGAGGGGCTCGCCCTGCTGCTGCGCGCCGAGGGCCTGGACGTGGTGGCCACCGCGGGCACGGCCGACGAGGCGCTCACCGCGATCGACGAACACAAGCCGGACGTGGCCATCCTCGACGTGCGGATGCCGCCGACCCACACCGACGAGGGCATCGTCGCGGCCGTGCGGGCCCGGCGCCGCCGGCCCGACCTCGCGGTCCTGGTGCTGTCCGCGTATGTGGAGCAGAGCTTCGCCACCGAGCTGCTGAGCGAGGGCGTGGGCGGGCTCGGCTATCTGCTCAAGGAACGGGTGGGCCGTGTCGAGGAGTTCCTGGACGCGCTGCACCGGGTGGCGGGCGGTGGCACCGCCATCGACCCCGAGGTGGTCGCGCAGTTGTTCACGCGCTCCCGCCAGGACAGCCGCCTCGAGCGGCTCAGCCCGCGCGAGCGTGACGTCCTCGCCCTGATGGCCGAGGGCCTGGGCAACGGCGCCATCGCCGAACGCCTCGTCGTCACCGACGGCGCGGTCCACAAGCACATCCGCAGCATCTTCGCCAAGCTCGACCTGGCCCCCACGGACCGGGTGGACCGCCGGGTGGCCGCGGTCCTGCGGTATCTGGAGGACCTGCGCCGACTGGCATGAACTCACGGATCGCGTACGTCGACAACGCCCCCTCGTCAGCGCCCACGCCGCCGCCCTGCTGGACGGCACGGACAAGCGCGCTAACTCCGAACGTTCTGGACGTCCTCGGTCTGCACGTCCTTGCGGGATGTGGCCAGGTAGGTCACCAGGGCCAGGATCGCCGCCGTCCACGCGAGGGTCACCGGGCCCAGGCCCCACGCCAGGCCGCCCCGGCCGTGGCCGACCGCCATCCAGTCGGCCACCGAGGCGCCGAGGGGACGGGTGAGGACGTACGCCGACCAGAAGGCGGTCACCGCGTTCAGCCTGCCGGCGCGGTGGGCGATCGCGGGGACGGCGATCGCGGCGGCGTACAGGACGGCGGAGCCGAGGTAGCCGAGGCCGAGCGTGGCGGAGAGGTCGCCGGCCGCGGTGCCGAGGGCGAAGGTGGCGAGCACCGCGGCCCAGTAGAAGACCTCACGGCGGCGGGTGTGGATGCTGTGGATGGACAGGGTGCGCTCGCTGCCGTACCAGAGCGCGAAGACGGTGGCGAGGGCGACCATGAAGAAGGGCGTGGAGATCATGTAGGGCACGCCCAGGCCGACGTGCAGGACGTCCGCTGCCATGGTGCCGAAGACGCTCACCATGACGATCGCCGTCCAGTAGATCCAGGCCACGTACCGGCGCACCGCGAACTGCACGGCCAGGGCCGCCGCGAGCGCCACCGCGCCGAGCGCGACCGCCGGGACGGGGCCGAGGAGATGGGCGAGCCAGTCCGAGGCCGTCTCGCCCATGCCGGTGGTCAGCACCTTGATCACCCAGAAGTAGACGGTCACTTCCGGGACCTTGCTCAGGGCGTGACGTACGGGGCCGGGATGCCGGCCGGGGGCGAGGCGATCTGTGCTCATGGCGGGCACGATGACACGGCTCCGTACGACTGCCACAGACCCCTTTGCCATTGTTTTGGCGCTTCTGGAGGGTGTGTTGCCCGAGGGACGCCCGAGCCTGAACACAACCTGAAAGCCGCGGCCGTATCGCTGGCCAGGAGTCTGTGAACAGTGGTAGTAGCGGCCCTACTTCAGGCCGATGGCCGCGCAGTCCGCCGCGTACTTCGCCGTGCAGATGTCCTTGACGGTGTACACGCCGTCCTTGATCACCGTGTCCTTGATGTTGCTCTTGGTGAGGGCGACCACCGGCACCAGCATCGCCGGGATGTCCTTTTGCGTCGGACTGTCGATCGTGTCCTGCGTCATCGCGTCGAAGGCGATGTCCCGCCCCTGCACCTTGTAGACCGCCATCTCCGCGGCGCCCTGCGCCTCCAGCAGGAAGGACTTGTAGACCGTCATGGTCTGCTCCCCGGCGACGATCCGCTGCACCGCGTCCAGGTTGGCGTCCTGCCCGGTCACCGGCGGCAGCTTGGTGGCGCCCGCCTGCTGAAGTTCGTCGATGACGGCGCCCGCCATGCCGTCGTTGGCCGAGTAGACGGCCGCGATGTTCTTCAGGCCGACCGACGCGATCGCCTTCGCCATGTTGGCCTTGGCGACCTCGGGCAGCCACTCCCTGGTGTCGTACGACTTGGCGATGACGACCCGGCCCTTGAGCTCGCTCAGCGCGCCCTCCTTGAACAGCGCCGTGTTGGGGTCGGCCGGCGAGCCGTTCATCATGACGATCTTGCTGGTGGCGGCCTTGTCCCCGAGCGCGTCGACGATCGCCCGCCCCTGCACCTCGCCCACCAGCTCGTTGTCGTGGCTGACGTAGGCGTCGATCGGGCCCTGCGCGAGCCGGTCGTACGCGATGACGGGTATCCCGGCGTCCTTGGCCTTCCGGACGCCCGGCGCGATCGCCCTGGCGTCCACCGCGTCGACGAGGATCACGTCCACCTTGTCGGCGACGAGTTGCGCGAACTGCTTGTTCTGCCGGGAGGCGCTGGCCTCGGCGTTGGCGTACACGACCTTGCCCTTGCCGCCGGTGAGGGAGGCGACCCGGGACTTGATGAGGGGGTAGTCGAACCGTTCGAAACGGGCCGTGTCCTTGTCGGGCAGCAGCAGGCCCACCTTGATGTCCTCGCGCCGGGACGGGGTGGAGGAGTCGCCGCTGCCGGTGACGCCGTCGACGACACCGCAGCCGCCGAGCAGCAGCGCACCGGCGGCGACGAGGGGGAGGACGAGGGGGA
>NZ_WVUG01000341.1 GCF_017614965.1 Streptomyces griseorubiginosus
CGCCCGGCCCCGTCGCGGCCCGCGCGCTCCCCGGAGGCACGGACCGGCCTCGAACTGGAGGCACCCGGCCGGCCCGTGGCCGAGCTGCCGGCGGGCGGAACGCGTCGTCCGGTCGCCGAGCTGACCGCGGGTGGCGGCACGGCCGCGCTGCCCGCCATACCGGCGCAGCGGCAGGAGTCCGCCATGGCGGCGGGCGCGACGGGCGGCGAGCCGCGGCAGGCCTCGCTGCGCACGTCCAAGGAGCAGAGCCAGCGCAAGATCGCCGCGGCGAGCGAGCTGCTGTACCGGTACGCGGCCCGGCAGACCTCCATACCGCAGTCCGCGGTCATGTCACCGACGCCCATGGCGGAGCAGACGGCGGTCATGCCCTCGCTGGCCATGACACCGCAGTCGACCGTCATGTCGCCGACGGCCACGGGGCCGCAGGCGACCCTCATGTCCCCGACAGCCACGGGGCCGCAGGCGACCCTCATGTCCCCGACAGCCACGGGGCCGCAGGCGACCCTCATGTCCCCGACAGCCACGGGGCCGCAGGCGACCCTCATGTCCCCGACAGCCACGACGTCCGAGACGGCCGTCATGCCCTCGATGACCATGACACCGCAGGCTGCCATGCCCTCGACGGCCATGGCAGCGCCGCAGGCGGCTCTTGCGCCGGCGCCCTGGTCGGAGCAGGCGAGCCGGGCGACCGAGGAGGCCTGGCGGCTGCAGCAGCCGTCCGTGCTCGACACGGGCGTGCCGGCGAGCGAACCGTGGGGCCTGCAGCGGTCGGCCGTCCCCGACATGGGTCCGTCCATCATCGACACGGGGGCGCAGCAGCAGTTGACCGCCCTGGACACCGGCACGCAGTGGAGCTTCCAGCAGCCCACCGTCGAGGCGGCCCCGCAGCAGCCGTCCGTCATGGACACGGGTGGATGGAGCCTGCCCGCCGCGGTCGACTCGAGCCTGCCCGTGTCGGACCAGTGGCGCCGGCTCCAGGAGCCGTCGGTCCTCGACACCGGGGTGCCCGAGGCGCCCGCCGAACCGCCGGTCGGCACCAAGGCGGACCGGGCCGTGTCCTTCGCCCGGGCGCAGATCGGCAGGCCGTGCCTGTGGGGTGCGGTCGGACCGGAGTCGTACGACAACGCCGGCCTCACCCAGGCCGCCTGGCGGGCCGCCGGGGTCGCGCTGCCGCGGTCCACGCACGAGCAGGCGAGCACCGGCACGGTGGTCCCGCTCGCCGAGAGCCGTCCCGGTGACCTGATCTTCTTCAACGACAACTTCAGCCACGTCGGCCTCTACACCGGCAACGGTCTGATGATCCACGCCCCCGGACCGGGCGCCGTGATCCGCGAGGAGTCGGTCCACTACGCCGGAGAGGCCGCGATCCGCATAGCGGTGCGCCCCGCCTAGCTGCACACGCTCCACCGAAGAGGCCGTCCACGAACCGTGGGCGGCCTGTTCGGCGTTCGGCTGGAGGCGCAACCCCGACGACACCGGTCACATGCGGCTTGTGCAGCCGGAGACGGAGCGGGGAGGAGCCTGAGCTCATCGGACCCCTGCGGGCCGCCGGTCCCCCGCTCCGGCGGCCCGCACGGGCTCCGGGCCTCGGAGAGCACCGGCTGTCCCCCACCGAACCGCCGGGTCTCCCCGCCGCGGCCGCTGGTGCGCCGTTGTGCTGGAGTACATCCGTGAACGTCCTTGTTGCTCCGTTGCAGTCTGAGGCAGGCTGGACGTCGCCGGTATGGGTACAACTGCGTACGCGGCGCACGAGCGGAGTGGGAACGTGGCACAGGTGTCGGTCGGGGCGCAGGAACGCATGCTGTCGGTGGCGGTCGCGGCACTGCACGAACGGGAGCCCGAGCGGCTGTGGCCGATGCTCGCCGACGCCCTGCCCGGCCTGTGCGGCGGTGAGAGTCTGATCTACAAGCTGGACGAGTGGAACGAGTCCGGGGGCACGGTCGGCATGCCGTCCGCCGTCGCCGCCGAGTTCGCGGTGCTCGGCGACGAGGCCGTGGGCCTGCTGCGGGAGGGCTACCCTTT
Source organism: Streptomyces griseorubiginosus (assembly GCF_017614965.1). Classification (GTDB taxonomy): domain Bacteria; phylum Actinomycetota; class Actinomycetes; order Streptomycetales; family Streptomycetaceae; genus Streptomyces; species Streptomyces griseorubiginosus_B. The sequence goes on from NZ_WVUG01000341.1 coordinate 2,023, forward strand.
CGCGTCCCTGTACTCCTCCGGCCCCGACCGCACCCCGCTGACCGCGCGCCGGGCGGCGGGCCGGGCCTGGTCGTCGAGCCCCACCGCGGAGCTGATCGGCGACCTCATGGCCGCCGACCACGTCCTGGCGATCCCGCTGCCCGGATCCACGGCCCCGGTCACCGGATGCATGGTCTACCGCTCCGGTACGGACTTCACCGACGACCATCTCCGGCTGGCGGCCCAGCTCCAGCCGCTGCTGGCCGCCGTGGAGCAGCAGCGGCAACTCCTGGAACGCCACCGGCGTTCGACCGCCCCCTCGGCGGCCCAGGACTGCGGGCTGACGCCCCGTGAGACGGCGGTCCTCGTGCTGCTGGCGGACGCGCTGACCGCGGCCGCGATCGGCCGGCGGCTCGGCATATCGGATCGCACGGTGCACAAGCACGTCGAGAAGATCTACCGCAAACTGGGCACACGCGACCGCATCAGTACGGTGCTGCGGGCCCAGCGGCTCGGACTGGTCCCCGCGCCCGCCGTGCCACGGGACACGAACGCCTGGAGCCAGTCATGAAACCGAACCGCTCCATCCCCTCCGCGACGGTCATCCCCGTCCTGATCTATCCCGACGTGCGGGCCGCCGTCGCCTGGCTCGGCGCGGCCTTCGGGTTCACCGAACGGGTGCGCATCGGCGAGGACCACCGCTCCCAACTCGCCTTCGGCGACGGGGCGGTGATCATCGGGGACGTCCGGCACGACCGCCGTCCGCCGCGCCCCGGCGAGGTCACGCACTCGGTGACGGTCCGGGTGGAGGACGCCCGGGCGCACTGCGAGCGGGCTCGCGCGCACGGCGCCCGGATCCTCATGGAGCCGACCGACTTCGAGTACGGCGAGCGCCAGTACACCGCCGAGGATCCGGCCGGCCACCAGTGGACGTTCTCCGAGACGCTGGCGGACGTGGCCCCGGAGGAGTGGGGCGGTACGTCCGTGTCCTGACCGGTGCGCTCAGCCCGTGGGGTCGGGCTGGGGCCGGCGTGTCCGCATCGCCTCGTCCTTGAGCGCCCAGGTGTCCGCCACGGGGCCCAGGTGTCCGAGCTTGTCCGGGTTGACGACCCCACGGATCGTCTGGATCCGTCCTCCGACGATGTCCAGCGCCAAGGTGCTCACGACCCTGCCGTCCCGGTCGCGGAAGAGCGCGCCCGGCTGGCCGTTCACCTGGTGCGGCTCGGCCACGACACCCGTGGCGACGCACATCGAGACGAACGAGGAGATCAGCCGGGCCACGTTGTCCGGGCCGCGCACGGCGTTGGCCAGCGCGGGCGCCTTGCCGCCGCCGTCACCGACCAGCTGGACGTCGGCGGCGAGCAGGTCCCGCAGTCCGTCGACGTCGCCCTCCCGGAAGGCGCCGAAGAACCGCTCGGCGAGTTCCTCCCGCTCCTTGCGGTCGGCCTCGAAGCGCGGCCGGCCCGCGTCCATGTGCCGGCGCGCCCGCACCGCGAGCTGCCGGCACGCCGCCTCGGACCGGTCGACGGCCGAGGCGATCTCCGGGAAGCCGAAGCCGAACACCTCCCGCAGCACGAAGACCGCGCGCTCCAGCGGGGAGAGCCGTTCGAGCAGCAGCAGCGCCGCCATCGACAGGGAGTCGGACAGCTCCGCCGAGCGCTCCGGGTCCTCGTAGGGGTCGGTGAGCAGCGGCTCGGGGAACCAGGGGCCGACGTACTCCTCGCGCCGGACCCGGGCCGAGCGCAGGACGTCGACGGAGATCCGGGTGACCACGGCCGAGAGATACGCCTTGGTCGACCTCGGCAGGGTCGAGGTGCGCTCCCAGCGCAGCCAGGTCTCCTGGACGGCGTCCTCCGCCTCGCTGACGCTGCCGAGGATGCGGTAGGCGATCGCGAAGAGCAGCGGCCGCAGCTCCTCGAACTCCTCCGTGCGACTCACGCCAGCTCCTCCTTGAATCCCTGGCGCCACGACGGGTGGCGCGGCTCCCAGCCCAGTTCACGTTTGGCCTTGGCGTTGGAGAAGCCGCGGCCCTCCAGCATCATGATCACCGGCAGGTCTCCCGCCAATAGCCGCGCCAGCCACTTCGGCACCCGCATCGGCGGCTTGGCGCCCGCGACGGCGGCGAGGTGGGGCAGCCATTCCGCGGCCGGGGCCGGTTCGTCGTCGACGATGCAGTACACGCCCTTCGCGTGCTGTTCGACGGCCAGGACGGTGGCGTACGCGGCGTCGTCGAGATGGATCCACGAGCTGTGTCCGGTGCCGGGCCCGACCAGCGGGAACTTCCGCTTGCGGACCAGCTCGACCTGGTCGTCGATGGCACCCGGCCCGTAGAACGCGCCGTAGCGCAGGACCGCGCCGCCGGCCCGCACGACCACGTCCTCGAGGTGGTTGACGGCCTCGATCATCGGGCGCAGCACCGTGCCCGTCATCGGATCGAGCGGATCGTCCTCGGTCTTGATCCAGCCGCCCTCGCGGATGCCGTTGAAGCTGCCGAAGCTCTGGGCGACGAAGGTGGACACGCCGGTCGCCTCGGCGGCGGCCAGCAGATGGTCCGTGCCCTCGGTGCGCAGCCGGTTGGTGGCGGCGAAGAACCGGTCGAAGTGCTTCATGTCGGGTTCGCCGGTGCCGAGCCCTGTCATCTGGTGCACGATCGCGTCCGGCCGTGCCGTGGCCACCGCCTCGCCGACGGAGGCCGCGTCCAGGCCGTCCATCACGACGCCGTCCGCGCCGAGGTCCGCCAGCAGCCCCAGCTTGGCCGCGCTGGTCGTCGTAGCCGTCACCTGGTGGCCCCTGGCGACCAGCTGCGGAATCAGCCGCCGTCCCAGGACCCCCGTCCCGCCTGCCACGAACACCCGCACAACGATCACCTTCCCGTTCCCGGAATTGTCTCTGCCCTGTGGACGAGACAGCCCCCCGTGTCTGTGACATGGGGGGCGGGAAAATCCTGACGGGGTCGTCTCAGACGGGGCCGGGTCCCATGCCGCCCTGGAGGCGCTCCAGGTCGGAGGGGCGGACCTGGATGACGACGACCGCGATCAGGGCCGCTACCACGGCGAAGATCGCCGCGACGACGAACGCGGCGGAGATCCCGTGCGTGAGGACCTGGTCGGACCAGGGGCCCGGGAGCTGTCCGGTGCGCCGGAAGCGCAGTCGCTCCGCCGGGGTCGCCTGGGCGAGGAAGAGCGGGATCTGCTGGTGGGCCTCGTTGGTGCTGGCCGTGCCGAACGTGGTGACCAGGATGGACAGTCCGAGCGAACCGCCCACCTGCTGGGTGGCGTTGAGGAGCCCGGAGGCGGCGCCGGTCTCCTGGACGGAGACGTTGGACAGCGCCATCAGGGTCAGCGACACGAACTCCATGCCCATGCCCAGGCTGAAGACGAGGATCGGGCCGAGGATGCTGCCGGCGTAGGTGGAGTGAACGTCGGTCAGCGTCAGCCAGGCCAGACCGCCCGCCGCCAGGAGGGCGCCCACCACGAGGAACGGTTTGGGGCCGAACCGGGGCAGGAACCGCGAGGCGAGCCCGGCGCCGACCGCGATGACGGCGCTGACCGGCAGGAAGGCGAGCCCCGCCCGCAGTGGGCTGAAGTTCAGCACGTCCTGCACGAAGAGGGTCAGGAAGAAGAACATGCCGAAGATCGCGGCGGCGAGGCTGAGCATCATGCCGTACGAGCCGGCTCTGTTGCGGTCCGCGAACATGTGCAGCGGTGTGATCGGCTGGACGGAACCCCGCTCTATGAGGATGAACGCGGCCAGGACGACGACGGCCCCCGCGAACGAGGCCAGCGTCAGCGCGTCCCGCCAGCCCTCCTGCGCGGCCCGGATGAAGCCGTAGACGAGCAGCACCATGCCCAGGGTCGAGGTCAGCGCGCCGACGATGTCGAAGTGGCCGGGGTGGCGTTCGGACTCCCTGATCCAGCGGGGCGCGGCGAGGGCGATGAGGACGCCGATGGGGACGTTGACGAAGAGCACCCAGCGCCAGTTCAGCCACTCGACGATCATGCCGCCGGCCAGCAGTCCGATGGCGCCGCCGCCGGCGGAGACGGCGGCGAAGACGCCGAAGGCCCGGTTGCGTTCCGGGCCCTCCGGGAAGGTGGTGCTGACCAGGGAGAGCGCGGTCGGTGAGGCGATCGCGCCGCCGACGCCCTGCAGGGCGCGGGCGGCGAGCAGTTCGCCGGAGTTCTGGGCGAGTCCGCCCAGCAGGGAGGCGACGGCGAACAGCAGCACGCCGACGATGAACATGCGCCGTCTGCCGAGGATGTCGCCGGTGCGGCCGCCGAGCAGCAGCAGCCCGCCGAAGGTCAGCGTGTAGGCGTTGACCACCCAGGACAGGCTGGTCGTGGAGAAGTCCAGCGCGCTCTGGATGTGCGGCAGCGCGATGTTCACGATGGTGATGTCGAGGACCACCATCAGCTGGCAGGACGCGATGACCAGAAGCGCCATACCGTTTCCGCCACCACCCGGTGCTCGGGAGGTGGCCTGTGCTGCGGAGGTCGGCTGCGGGCTGCTGCTCATGGTGAAGTGCTCTCAGTGAACGATGCCGTCCACTGTCCGACCGTACGCCCGTGCCGCGACCGTCACCACTCGATCGGCGACACCGCGGTCACCGGGTTTTGTGGGTCATCGCGAACTCGTCGGCCTCCGGGAGGTCGAAGGCGCCGTGGTCGCTGCCGAGGCCCTGCGCCACCAGGGCCGCCGCCGCGTTGCCGAGTACGGCGGCCTCCTTCGGGGTGCGGTCGAGACTGACGCCGCGCAGGAAACCGGCCGAGAAGGCGTCGCCGCAGCCGGTGGTGTCGACGACCTCGACGTCGAAGGCGGGGGCCGCCTCGGTGCCCTCGGCCGTGACCAGGAGCGCGCCCTCGCCGCCGCGGGTGACGGCCACGAGACCGGTGCCGCCCGCGAGGAACTTCCCGGCGCCCGTGACGAGGTCCCGCTCCTCGCTGAAGCCGAGGACCTGGTCCTCGTTGGGCAGCAGGTAGTCGATGTACGGGAGGATCGGCTCGATCTGGTCGAAGGTGCCCAGTTCGCCCGGCGCGAGGAGGTCGACGGAGGTGACGACGTCGTGCTCCTTGGCGTGCGCCAGGATCCGCGCGGCGACCTCGGCGCCGATCAACTCCGGTCCGCCCAGGTGCAGATGCGTCGCCTCGGCCAGCGCGTCCCAGGGGACGTCGTCGAGGCCGTAGGTGATGTTGGCGCCGAGCAGATGGAGGGTGGGGCGGTCGCCGTTCGGGCGGATGGGCAGGACGGTGGCCGAGGTGGAGGTGTCGATCCGGCGGACGACAAGGCCGGTGTCGATTCCCGCCCGCTCCAGCAGCTGCAGGAGCAGGTCGCCGGTCGGGTCGGTGCCGATCGCGCCGGCGGTGCGGACCTCGGCGCCCAGCTTGGCGAGGGTCAGGGCGGTGCCGGCCGCCGTCCCGGCGGCGGTCATCCTGATGTCCTCGACGAGGGTGGCGCCCTGGCCCTCGGGTATCGCCTCAACCGGCCGTACCAGCACGTCCAGTACGTGCACGCCCATCGTGACGACCTTCATCGCTTCTCCTCCTGCGCGGGTGGTACGGGGTGGGTGGTGCCGTAGTCACGGGCGATCGCGGCCTCGATGACCGCGAGTTGCCGCTGTTCGTCGAGGACGCGAGGGGTGCCGAGCGCGGCGGCGTGCTGGTAGACGCCGCAGGCCCACTCCAGCAGCAGCGCGTGCTCGACGGCCTTGTCGAGCGTGGTCGCGTGGGTGACCGCACCGTGGTTGGCCATCAGGGCGGCGCTGCGGCCCTCCAGTGCGGCGATCACCGACTCGGCGAGTTCGGGGGTGCCGAAGGTGGCGTACGGCGCGACCCGGACGCTACCGCCCAGCGTGAGCAACTGGTAGTGAATGCAGGGGAGTTCGTCGAGGACGAGGGAGAGCGCGGTGGCCATCGGGGCGTGGGTGTGGACGACCGCTCCGGTGCCGTAGCGGCGGTAGACACCGAGATGCAGGTCCAGTTCCGAGGTCGGCGCCAGCGTCCCGGACACGAGCGTGCCGTCCAGGTCGACCACGCTCACCTGGTCCGGGGTCAGTTCGGCGAGCACCGCGCCGGTGGCGGTGATGGCGACCCGGTCCTCGACGCGCACGCTGACGTTCCCGGCCGTACCGATGAGCAGGCCCTCGGCCCCCAGACGCCGGCAGGCCTCGGCCACGGCGGCCCGCTGCGGCCCCAGCGCCGAGCTTGAGTCGGTCATGGGCGCGACCGTAGTCTAAACGTGAAACAATGTCACGTTCACGTTCGGAGGTTCCTTCGTGGGAGAGCCGACCGCGGATCCCGGCGGGGCCCTCCCCCTGCGCCGGACCCCGCAACAGGCGCGCAGCAGGGCCCGCTTGGCGCGGGTGCTGGAGACGGCCGAGCACATCCTGATCCGCGACGGGGTCGAGGCGCTGACCACGACCCGGGTGGCCGCGGCGGCACGGGTGTCGGTCGGCTCGCTGTACCAGTACCTGCCCGACCGGGACGCGATCATCGACGCCCTGGCGGCCGGGTACTTCGCCAAGCTGGAGGCCGCCATGGACGGTTTCGCCGAGGCGGCGGCGACCGAGCGGTGGGCGGACCCGGTCGGCATGCTCGTGGACGCCTACGCCGCGATCTACCGCAGTGAACACGGCTTCCGGGCCCTGTGGTTCGGCAGCGGCCTGACCGAACGGACCCGGGCCGCCGACCGCGAGCACAAGCGCCGGATGGCCGACGGGATCCGCCGCGTCCTGCTCGCCCTCGACCTCGCCGGGGACGACGAGGCCCTCGCCCGCGCCTGCCACGCCTCGGTCCTGGCCGCGGACGCGCTGGCCCAGGAGGCCTTCCGGCGCGACGCACGGGGGGACGAGCGGCTGCTGGAGGAGGCGAAGGTGATGCTGCGGGGGTACCTCACGGCCGTGACGGCGCGCTACCGGCCGTAGGTGTGCCGTGCCCCGGATGCCCGGCGCGCCCCCAGGGGGCGGACGACGCTCGGCCCCGCCCCGGCCGCCCCTTCCTGCCGTGACCCTGGGTAACTCGGAACGTCACGTAGGGTCGAGTGGGGGCTGAAGATCAAC
>NZ_WVUG01000342.1 GCF_017614965.1 Streptomyces griseorubiginosus
CCCGGAAGGACACCGAGCCGTGACCCACCCCCACCGCACACCACCACCGCCCGGCACCGGGCAGCACCATGGGCCTCCTTTCGCGGCCTTGCCGGGCCGCTGGGAGAGGGAGGTCGCCCGCGCCCTGCGCCGGGGCCGCGTCCGCGGGCCCGCCTGCACCGCCGGGTGCGAACCGGTGCTCATCTACGAGCGCACCGGGTGGGGCTGGTACGCCTGGACGATCCCCGGCGACGGCTCCCCGCCCGAACTCCCTCACCAGGTCGGGGTGTTGACCCCCAGGGCCACACGCCGACAGCGTCTGGCATTGTGCTGGCTGACCAGGCGTCCCGCCCGGCGTATCGGCCTGGCTGGTGGCATTCCCGGCTCGCTGCGCTTGAGCGTTGCCGTCGTCGCAGTGGTCGGCCTGGCCGCCGGATCGTTCGCCCTGACCAGGGGCATCCCCGTCTCCGTCGTCTTGCCGGCGATCGTGCTCGGGCCGCTGCTGGCCGGGCATCTGCCGGCCAGGTGGGATGCCCGGGCCCGCGAGCACGTCCACACCGTCGAAGGTGACGATGCCTGCCGCTGCCTGCAGCGCCTGGCCCGCTGGCACACCCATCTCATCGCCGCCGCCCGCGGCAGCGACCGCTACGAGCTGCGCCGCTTTGCCGAGATCGGCCAGCACCTGCTGTGGGACGCCGCCGGCCTGCTCCAAACCCACGACACCCGCGTCGCCTCCTGCGCACTGATCGCCCGGGAACGGCTGATGCTCCAACTCGCCGACCAGGCCGCCCAGATCCACCGGCGCACCCCCGCCCCCACCGGCCCGAAACCGAAGGACCAGCCCCGCACGCCGGGGCGGCCACCCGACCCCCTGGCCGGCACGACGGCCGACACCCCAGGACAAGCCCGGCGCCTCACCCCCGGAGGGAGCACGCGTCATGCCCGAGCCCCACGCCGCTGCCCGCGCTAGCGACGTCTACCTGCTCTTCGCCCACGAGCCCTACTACCCGGGCCCGGCAACCCGCGAGGTCAACACCACGCTCGTCGCTGCCGACACGCTGCGCCATCCACGGGTTGTGCAGCCCGATGGCACCCGCATCCACGACCTGCTCACCCGGGGACGCACGCCGGGCGAGATCATCCCGCTGGCCACCCTCACCCACGAACTGGGCGGCGGCGCCGGCTGGCCGGTGGTCGGTGACTTCGAGCGCGTCATCCTCGACCTGCTCACCCTCGTGCAGACCCACAGCTGCGACGCCCTCAGCCTCGGACTTCCCGAAATCGCCCGCGCTTTGATCTGTACTGGCCCCGAAAGCCAGGTGCGCGCCTTCGACGCTGCAGCAGATGAGTTCACCGTCTACGGGCCGGACGACCGCACGAGAGTCCTGACCGAGGTCGGCATGTTCCTCACCGGCCTCGCGGCCGAGCAGCCCTTCTGGCCGGGCGACGGACTCCTGCCGCCGCTGTGGCAAAGCGCCTGAGCCGATGCTGGTCAAGCGGGCATGACTGTTCAGGCAAACGGTCTGCCGCCTCAGGACCGGTATCTCAGGGCGGCAAGCTGATCAGCTGACTTCCGCCCGTCAGGCTGGACGAATCGTCGAGGTCCAAGCCGGTGAACTCGCCGCCAGCAGTTGGGCCGCCTACCGCCTCGGGGAGTCGAAGCGGTCCTGACCGTTCTGTTCGACCTGGCCTGGGCAGCGTCTTTTCAGTGAGCGTCGGTTTCCGGCTCGGGTCGGGGGAGTTCGTCGAGGTCGAGGGTGAAGGTTCGGCCGTCGGCCAGGGGGATGGGGAGTTTTCCTGTGCCGTATGCGCGCTTGAGCGCCGTGCTGTAGCCGTTCGCGGTGGGCTCGGTGTGCAGGACGACTTCCCCGGCGTAGGGGTCCACGACCAGGTAGATCGGGATGCCGTAGCGCCCGTACTTGGCGGTGCAGTCGTCGTAGTCCTTGCGCGCGGAGGAGGTGGAGACGACCTCGGAGATCAACAGGACGTCCTCGAAGCTGTAGCGCTTGCCCTCCTTGCGCGCGTCCTCGCGCAGGATGGCCAGGTCGGGGGCGGAGTTCTCGTCCGCGGGGAAGTCGATGTAGACGTCGGAGGTGACCTTCGCGTGACGACCGAGAGCGAGCGAGTCGATCTGCATCGACCTGATGGTGCTGGAGTGCTCTTCGCTCTGCGGGGTCATGATCACCTTTCCGTCGGCCCCGAACAGGACCGTGTACCCCTTGGGGAACTCGGTGTGCATGATCGAGTCGACGCTCATGGAGGGGCTCCTTCCCGTGTGCCGTCATGATATGGCGGACACCTTCTGTGTGGTGGAGAGCCTGGGAGTAGGCGCGCTGCTGAAAGCTCTCTGCTTGACGTAATGATTGCGTCATTGTATCGTCGGTTGGTGCTCTTTCCTGCTCCGGCTCTTACCGCGCAAGATTGCCAGGTCATCGATCAGATCGACCGGATGCGCGCGGCCCTGGGGCAGGCCGTGAAGCATCCGGCGAAGTGGACGGCTGGCCTGCGCAGGTTCCTCACTGCGGACGCGGTGGCGGCCTCGAACTCCATCGAGGGTTTCAAGGTGGCCACCGTGGATGTCGAGGACCTCATGGAAGGAGAGAGCGAAGTCGACGTCTCGGAGGAGAACCGGGAAGAGACCCTCGCCTACCAGCCGATGATGACCTACATCCAGACCCTCCACGACGTAGAGGACTTCTCCTACAGCAAGGGCCTGCTCAACGCTCTTCACTGGATGCTGCAGGGGCACCGGCACAGCGTGCGCCGGCCGGCAGGCCAGTGGCGCAAGGGCCCCGTCTACGTCACCGACGCCCGCGACCCCAGCATCGCCGCTTACACCGCCCCCGACGCCCCGCTCGTCGCCCCGTTGATGCAGGAACTCATCGACTGGCTCAACGACAGCGACGGCACGCATGCCCTGGTACGGGCCGCGATGGCCCACCTCCACCTCGTCTCCATCCACCCCTGGGCCGACGGCAACGGCCGGATGTCCCGCTCCCTGCAAACCCTCATGATCGCCAGAGAGGGAGTCCTCGCCCCCGAGTTCTCCTCCATCGAGAGCTGGCTGGGACGACCGGGCAACACCTGGGAGTACTACCGCGAACTGGGGCGCTGCGGCAGCCAGTACCAGCCTGATCAGGACGTCTCCGGCTGGATCAGATTCAACCTCACCGCCTACCACCAGCAGGCCCAGACCGTGCAGGGCCGCCTGGCCCGCTCGGGCCGGGTCTGGAACTCTCTCGCCGCCTTCACCGCCGAGCAGGGCCTGGACGAACGCACCGTCACCGCACTCCACGACGTCGCCATGGCCGGACGCGTGCGCCGCTCCCGCTACCAGCACGGTGAAGCCCTCAGCCTGCAGCAGGCCCAACGCGACCTGCGCGATCTCACGGCCGCCGGCATCCTTAAGCCCGTCGGCCGCACCCGCGCCCGCTACTACACCGCCGGCCGTAGCTTTCCCCAAGACGCCCTCGACATCGCGCAGACCCCCATGACCCTCACCCACCCCTACCGCGACTGACGCCCCTTCATCCCCGAGCACAGCAGGCGCCACCGGACCGCCCCTGTCATCCGGGCCCGGGCCGGAGCCCTGCCGCCGCAACAAGCGGACCAACCCCGACTGCTGATCATGCAGCGCGCCCTGTGCCATCTCGCGGGCAACGACCGCATCACCGTCGGCACCCGCCAGCAAACCCCCACAGCCGGCGCCCCGATGGCGCTGGCCTCGTGCGGCCAGGCGGCCGGGCATGGGTGCGCTGGCCGGGTGTCCGGTACCGGCCGGTACGTCGCACAAACGGCGCTGAGATCCCGCTGCACTTGCTCAAGCTCAAAAAAAGGGGGGATTCCTGTGCGTCTGCGTCTTGCTGCCTCGGCCGTTGCCGTTGCACTCGCCGGGGTGGTGTTCAGCGCGCCGGCTGCGTCGGCTGCGACGTTGCCGTCCACCAATACCGCGCACCACTGCGTCCATCACACCACCGGCGTGTGCGGCTGGACGCATCACCAAAAGCCGAAGGACACGTACGAGACGGCGAAGTGCAAGGACGCCAGCGTGTCGTACTCGCGGCACTCGCAGGGCACCTGCTCCCGCCACCACGGCGTCCGCTACTGGTTCAAGTAGCCCAGCCAGCCGACTCCGCCGCCCGGTTCCTGCAGGAGCAGCATGGGGGATCGTCCTGTTCCCCGGCAGACGCGACGCGGCCGCTGCTTCGTGAGACGACAGCGGTGGCGTCGTTATCTGTTCAGCGGCCCGACGCCGACGGCAGACGTTCGCCTGCAGATGCGATCTGCTGTGGACGGGATCAGTCGGTGTCCGGATCACCGGCCTCTTGCAGGAGGCGGGCCGCGAGGTCGTCGGCCCAGTTAAGGGCCCACTGGCGTGAGGTGGGTGATGGGGGTGTCGTCGAGGCCGTAGGCGGTGAAGGCTTCGTCGTCGGTCCACTCGGCGCCGGTGAGGTGCGCCTGGAGGTCTTCACGTTCGAAGCGGCCGCGGGCGTGACGGCGGCCGAACTCATCGAGTTCGGCGTTGCTCCAGCGGCGGGAGGCTGCGTACACGTCGATCAGGTCGCGGGGTGCTCCGCGCCTCGGTGAGGGCGCGGTCCTTGGTCCCGATCACGTCCTCCGCGCCGAGGACCGGCCCGTAGGGGCTCTGGGCGATGGGCCGCCAGAAGATCTCCTTGAGGATGTCGACCTCGCATTCCTGCCCGGTGACGGGGTCGGTCACGGTGAAGCGGGCGGACAGCGGGGCGGTCTCCAGCGCGTGCACCCTCCGGCCGCCAGCCTCCGGTCCGGTGCGCAGCGTGGCGGCGATGTCGGCCATCGGCGCCGGGTGATCGGTGGCGGCGTCGAGGTCCTGGCTGGGGCGGCTGGTGAGGCGGTGTGCCCGCACCGCGTAGCCGCCGGTGAGAGCCAGGGGATAGGGGGAGCCGAGCGCGATCACGTCAGCCAGGAGCCGCGCGTGCAGCTCCGGCATGTCCCTCACGCGGCTGTCCGGGCGCGGGAGGCGAGCTGGGGGAAGGCGTCTTCCCACACGGTGCGCACGGTGCGGCCGACGAGGGTGCGCAGGACCGGCCACAGCTCAAGGCCCGGGTGACCGGTGAGGCGTTGGTCAAGCCGTCAAGCCGTGGCCCGGCGAACCGGTTGCGCGCGCCCTGCGCTGGCGGCAGTCCCAGTGGTAAGGGGTGTGGAGGATCGGGCGCTGCAGGGGGTGAAGGCGGCGCAGAGCACGGCGAGCGCACAGGACGTCCTGTCGGACCTCCCGCGGCGGTGTGTCTCGTCTGGCGCGGATTCTCCTGGTCCAGTGGCCGGGTGAGGAAGCCGGAACATCGCCGGTTCCGGCATGCGGCTCGGCGTGCGCTGTGCTTGGTGGTGGGTGGGCACCGGTCCGTGAGGGGCTGGCGTGCTCCGACCCTGGGAACGAGGGGTGGGGGCACGCCAGTATGACCCGTCGATCAGCCCCGGTGGATGTCGGACAGGTGTGAGCCGTCGGCCCGCCCGCAAGAGCCGGGCGGGCAGGTGGAGGAGGCACGGTGGCAGCGCTGCCGCGGATTGCGCTGGATGGCGGCGGTTCGGTCTTGGACGAGGCGACAGCCGGGAGCGCCCTTCAGCGCCGTTGGTCGAACCTTTCTGGCAGAGGGGAACTGGCGGACCGACGGGCTGCGGCTGCTTTCCCTGCATACAGCCCCAACGTCTGGCCGTCGGAGCGGTCCGCTCGGGCGGCGCTTCGGTGGTGCGCCCTGGGCCGTGGGGGGCTGGTGCGGCGGGTGCTCGGGTCGTCAGCCGTCTCTCACGTAGCAGGCCTGTACACCTACCGCTACTGATTGTGATGGCGTGTATCGGCCATTTTTGGTGCATCTTCTATCTCAACGGCCGGGTGGCTGCGACACTCCGTGACGGCGGCGGGTGGTCCGTCGGCTGAAGGCCGTTTCGATTCGGGGGTGTTGGGCGTGGCGGGGCGTTCGGGGCAGTACTACCGGGCCGGGCATTGGGTGAACCGGTCTGCGGGTGGTTCGAAGGGCAAGGCGGGAAGGAAGTCCACGGCGGTGGTGGTGGGCGGTCTGCTGGTGGTGGGTGCGTGGATGGGGCTGTTTTCCCACGGCTCGGACGCCCAGGGCAACACCCCCCAGCCGTCCTCGCCCGCATCCTCGGCGTCGGCGGGCCGGTAACGGCCGCTGGGCAAGACGGCCTTCACGGCCGGCGTTTGCCGCGGCCCAGGCGTGCCCGCCACGTGCGGGGTGCGGGCGCGGCGCCGGCCGCTGGCGGGGCGGGGCGGGTTGCTGGTTCGGTGGCCCGCAGCCGTTGCCAGGCCGCTTTCCACGCGTCGGCCTGCTCGGCCGGCAGGCCGCAGGCGGTGAGGTAGATGCCGGTGGTCTTCCATGTCCCGGGCAGGGTGGTGCGGTTGAGCAGCGCGCTGATGCTGCCCGCGGAGATGGGCGGATCGGCGCGCTGGCTGAGCGCGCTGAGGGTGTGGCCGCTGACGGCTCTCACCTCGGCCAGGGCCTGCAGGAAGGCGTGCGGGGTGTGGCACTGTCCGGGGTCGGGCCATGGCGTGCTCGCCGGGTCGGCGGGTCCATTTGCCGGTGGCGGACGGTAGGCGTGATTGCGGGCGAGGATGAGCCGTCCGGCGGTGTTGCGGACGCGTTTTTGCGGCTGTGGCAGCCCGCGCGCCCCCAGTGCTGCGCGCAGGTGCCGGTAGACCAGGTCCAGGTCCAAATCCCGGGCAGAGCCGGGGATGCCGTCGCGCAGAAGGTGCAGCAGTTCCCCGGTGAACGCCGTGTGGGTTTCGCCCGGTGGCGCCAGTGCCAGACCGTTGTCGGGGGCTGCTGCCAGCAGGTAACTGCCCTCGATCTCCGCCTGGTCGGCGAGCATTTCGTCACCGCTCATCGAGCCCAGCGCCCGTCCGCTCATACAGCAGTCGAGGATGATGACGTACCGCTGGGCCGAGGCGTCGGTGAGGATTTCCCGCAGTGCCTGGTAGGTCACGCCGGTGTGGCTGCGCCCGGCAGTGGAGCGGGGCAGGCCGAAGAAGAGGTCACCGCGGCCATCGAGCAGTCCATGGCCGGCGAAGTAGATCAGCAGCGTGTCCTCGGCCACCTCGGCGGCCTGCTGCACCGCGTCCAGCATCGCCGGGGTGCTGTCGGGTTCGGCCACCACCGTGCAGTGTCCCTCAGGCAGGTCCCAGGAGCCGCTGCTGGTGAGCACGTGGGCCAGGGCGGGCAGGTTGTTCGCCACCGCCGGCAGCGGCTCGAGATGCACGTAGCTGCTGACCCCGATGAGCACGGCCCGCGAGAGCGCCGGATCGGGAAGCGCGCTCACGACGCGGGCCGTGGTGTGTCATCGCCCTGCTCCAGGGCGGCCACCATCGCTCGTACCTCTTCCTCGCTGCCCTCGGCCAGGCTGATCTCCACCTCACCGCGCCGGATCACCACCCGCGGCGGCCGGGGCCGGGTCTGCCGCCAGGTGAGGACCGACAGCACGAACGACGCCGCGCTCCAGCCGTTTCCCGTCACCAGCTCCAGCACGTCGAACAGGCTGCCCATCGAACCGGGTGCGGGTGCCTGCCCGGCCTGCGACACCACCGCCGTGCGCGTCGCCGGCTCCTGGCGTAACCAGCCGTGCAGCGACCGGAGTTCGCTCTCCGGACGGCTGGATGTCACCCGTATCTGAAACTGCACCGTCTTCCCTCCCCGCTCTGCGTGTGCGCCCGGGCATGGTCTGGCTGCATCCTGCCCAGCCGACGGGACGCGGGCACCCCCGTTTACAGGCCCCGCCATATGCGGGTGATGTGGCCGCCGAGGCCGCGGGGCTGGTAGGGGTCGTAGTCGGGGTGGGTGGCGAGCTGGCGGAGCAGGGTGAATTGGTGGGGTGCGCGGTGGCTGTCGCGGATGGGGGTCCATTCGTCGGCGACGGGCCATTGGGTGAGCTGGGCTTGGATGCCGGGGCGCCATTGCTGCCAGGTGTTGTGGGTGACCCAGCCGAGTTGGCGTAGTTCGAGTTCGTCCTCGCACAGCCGCAGGTACAGGCGCACGGCTTTGAGCTCTTCCCCCTCGCAGGCGCTGCCGTGGTCGGCGACGAGCGCCGCGGCGGGGAAGCGGTCGAGGATTTGCCAGTAGCGGGCGATGTAGGCGTCTTCGATGGTTTTGACGCGGGCGCGGGCGGCGCCGGCGGAGCTGGTGATCAGGGCGGCGAGGGCGACGAGGCCGGTGGCGAAGGCCACCCAGAATTCTGCGTTCACGGCAGGGATGTTCCTGAAAAGAGTTGGGGTGCGGCCGGCGCCCGCCTCAGTCGAGCAAGGCGGACGGTAGCCGGGGACACGGCGGGGGCGGCCCACCACTGATGGCTGGCGGGCGGGCCTGGTGGTGTGGCAGGTGTGGTGGTCAGGTGATGTCGACGCCGTGGGCGCGGGCGAGGGCGTCGAGGCCCTCGGCCCAGCCCTGGCCGAGGGCGCGGAGTTTCCACACGGGCCGGCCGGCTTGGTGGTGGCGGTAGAGCTCGGCGATGACCATGGCTTTGATGGCCGGGTCGGCGGGCGGGGTGAACGTCCAAGCGGCGCCGGCGGGGCTGGCCAGGTCGAGGGCGGCATACGTGAGGGCGGCGCAGGTCAGTCCCGTCTCCACGTCCATGTTGATGGCGATGGTGACGCGCTGGATGCGCTCGGGCAGCGCGCAGAGGTGGAGGGTGGCGCGTTCGACGGTGTGCGGGCCTTCCTGTTGTTTGCCCAGCAGGCGGGCGGCGCCGTCGGCGGTGGCGGGCTGGTTGTAGAAGACGAAGTCGTCATCGCCGGCGACCCGGCCGTCGTCGGCGGTGAGGAAGAGGGTGAGATCGGCGTCCGCGCCGGCGAACCGGAACGTGATCTGCAGTCCTTGCCAGGCGTCCTCGGGCAGGACCAGGGTCTGTCCGGCCACCAGCGCGACCGGCCCGGGCGTGGGCAGCGGCGGCACAGGCGGCGCATACCGGGGTGGCGGCGGTGCTGTGGCGGTGGTGGGTGCGGCCTGTTTCCATGCAGCGAAGGGGATCAGCCGGTAGGGGTCCCCGGCCGGGGCCGGGGCCGGGG
>NZ_WVUG01000343.1 GCF_017614965.1 Streptomyces griseorubiginosus
GTGTGGGGGGCCGTCGGCGGGGTGCCGGGGCTGCTCGGGTTCCGGGCCGTCAACACGCTGGACGCCATGGTCGGTCACAGGTCGGCGCGGTACCGGCGCTACGGGTGGGCCTCCGCGCGGCTGGACGACGTGGCCGGCTGGCCGGGGGCCCGGCTGACCGCGGCGCTGGCGACGGTCGCGGGCGGCGACCCGCGCGGCGCGGCACGGGCTTGGCGTGCGGACGCGGGCAGGCATCCGAGCCCCAACGCCGGTCCTGTGGAGGCCTCGTTCGCGGGAGCGCTCGGGGTGCGCCTGGGCGGGACCCTCTCCTACGGCGGACGGGTCGAGCACCGGCCCGTGCTCAACGCGCGGGGCCGCGCCGTCGCCGTACCGGACATCGAGCGGGCGGTACGGCTCTCCCGGCGCGTCGGTCTGCTCGCGCTCGGCGTCAGTGCCGGCGCGCGCCTGTTGGTGAAGGGACGTACGTCATGAGCGGGGGTCTCCTCGTCGCCGGCACCACCTCCGACGCCGGCAAGAGTGTCGTCACCGCCGGGATCTGCCGGTGGCTGGTGCGCCAAGGGGTCAAGGTGGCTCCCTTCAAGGCGCAGAACATGTCGCTCAACTCCTTCGTGACGCGCGAGGGCGCCGAGATCGGGCGGGCGCAGGCCATGCAGGCGCAGGCGTGCCGGATCGAGCCGACGGCGCTGATGAACCCCGTGCTGCTGAAGCCCGGGGGCGAACAGAGCAGCCAGGTCGTGCTCATGGGCAGGCCCGTGGGCGAGCTGAGCGCGCGGGGGTACCACGGCGGGCGGCAGCAGCAGCTGCTCGGGACCGTGCTGGAGTGTCTCGCCGAGTTGCGGGGCACGTACGACGCGGTGATCTGTGAGGGGGCGGGCAGTCCCGCGGAGATCAATCTGCGCCGGACCGACATCGTGAACATGGGGATCGCCCGCAACGCCGGGCTTCCCGTCCTCGTGGTCGGTGACATCGACCGCGGGGGTGTGTTCGCCTCGTTCTTCGGGACGGTGGCGCTGCTGTCGGAGGAGGACCAGCGGCTCGTCGCCGGGTTCCTGGTGAACAAGTTCCGGGGTGACGTGTCGCTGCTCGAACCGGGCCTCGACATGCTGCACGGGCTCACCGGGCGGCGCACCTACGGTGTTCTGCCCTTCCGGCACGGGCTGGGCATCGACGAGGAGGACGGGCTGCGGGTCTCCCTGCGCGGGACCGTACGGGAGTCGAACGTCGCCCCTCCGGTGGGTGAGGACGTGCTGCGGGTCGCCGTCTGCGCGATCCCGCTCATGTCGAACTTCACCGACGTGGACGCCCTGGCCGCCGAACCCGGGGTCGTGGTGCGGTTCGTGGACCGGCCGGAGGAGCTGGCCGACGCCGATCTCGTCGTGATCCCGGGGACGCGGGGCACGGTCCGGGCCCTTCAGTGGCTGCGGGAGCGCGGCCTCGCGGAGGCGCTGCGGCGCAGGGTCGCCGAGCAGCGGCCCGTCCTCGGCGTCTGCGGCGGCTTCCAGATCCTGGGCGAGCGCATCGAGGACGAGGTCGAGTCGCGGGCCGGCACGGTGGACGGGCTCGGTGTGCTGCCCGTACGCGTCCGGTTCGCCCGGGAGAAGACGCTCGCCCGGCCCGTGGGAGAGGCCCTCGGCGAGCGGGTCGAGGGGTACGAGATCCATCACGGCGTCGCCGAAGTGACCGGCGGGGAAACCTTCTTGGACGGCTGCCGGGTCGGCCAGACCTGGGGCACCCACTGGCACGGTTCGCTGGAGTCGGACGGTTTCCGGCGGGCCTTTCTGCGCGAGGTGGCGGCCGCCGCGGGCCGCCGTTTCGTGCCGGCCGGGGACACGTCGTTCGCCGCGCTGCGCGAGGAGCAGCTCGACCGGCTCGGCGACCTGATCGAACAGCACGCGGACACGGACGCGCTGTGGCGGCTCATCGAGTCGGGCGCGCCACAAGGACTGCCTTTCATTCCACCGGGAGCGCCCGCATGAGCACAGTGTTGTTGTTGTCGACCGCCGACACGGACCTGCTGGCGGCCCGGGCCGCCTCCGGTGCCGACTACCGGATCGGCAACCCGACGCGCGTCGACGTCGCCGAGGAGCTGCCCGCTCTGCTCGACGGCGCCGACATCGCCGTCGTACGGCTGCTCGGCGGGAAACGGGCGTGGGAGGACGGGCTGGCCGCGCTGAAGGCGTCCGGCGTTCCGACCGTGCTGCTCGGCGGGGAGGCCGTGCCGGACGCGGAGTTGATGGCGGAGTCGTCCGTGCCGGCGGGTGTGGTGGCCGAGGCGCTGAAGTACCTCGTCGAGGGCGGGCCCGACAACCTCACCGAACTCGCCCGGTTCCTCTCGGACACCGTGCTGCTGACCGGCGAGGGGTTCGTCGAGCCGCGCAAGATGCCGGAGTACGGCGTCCACGGCTCGTACGACAGGGTCGGCGGCCGTCCGACCGTGGGCGTGCTCTTCTACCGGGCCCATGAACTGAGCGGCAACACCGCCTCCGTGGACACCCTGTGCCAGGCGATCGAGGCGCGGGGCGCCAACGCCCTTCCCGTGTACTGCGGTTCGCTGCGCGGCGCGGACACGGGGCTGTACGAGATCCTCGCCGGGGCGGACTCCCTGGTCGCCACCGTGCTGGCCGCCGGCGGCACGCACGCCTCCGAGGCCTCGGCGGGCGGCGACGAGGAGGCGTGGGACATCGGGGCGCTCGCGGACCTCGACGTGCCCGTGCTGCAAGGGCTCTGCCTCACGTCCTCGCGGGAGACCTGGGACGCCTCGGACGCCGCGCTCTCCCCCATGGACGCGGCCATGCAGGTCGCGATCCCGGAGTTCGACGGCCGTCTGATCACCGTGCCGTTCTCCTTCAAGGAGCAGGGCCCCGACGACGTCCCGGTGTACGTCGCCGACCCCGAGCGGGCCGCGCGCGTGGCCGGGATCGCCGTGCGGCACGCGCAGTTGAAGCACAAGGCGAACGCCGAGAAGAAGCTGGCGCTCGTGTTCACCGCCTACCCGACGAAGCACTCGCGCGTCGGCAACGCGGTGGGTCTCGACACGCCCGCCTCGGCCGTGCGGGTGCTGGACGCGCTGCGGGACGCCGGGTACGCGCTCACGGAATACCCCGACAACGGGGACGAGTTGATCCACCGGCTCATCGAGGCCGGCGGTCACGACGTGGAGTGGCTGACCGAGGAGCAGCTGGCCGCCGCGCCCGCACGGGTGCCGCTCGCCGACTACCGGGCGTGGTTCGACAAGCTCGATCCGCGGCTGCGGGAGGGGATGCTCGAGGCGTGGGGAGAGCCGCCGGGCTCGCTCTACGTCGACGAGGACGACATCGTGCTCGCGTCCCTGCAATTCGGGAACGTCGTCGTGATGATCCAGCCCCCGCGCGGCTTCGGGGAGAACCCGATCGCGATCTACCACGACCCCGACATGCCGCCCTCGCACCACTACATGGCGGCCTACCGGTGGTTGGAAAACAGCTTCGGCGCCGACGCGATCGTGCACATGGGCAAGCACGGCACGATGGAGTGGCTGCCGGGCAAGGGCCTCGGGCTCAGCGGCGGTTGCGCCCCGGACGCCGTGCTCGGTGAACTCCCGCTGGTCTACCCGTTCATCGTCAACGACCCCGGCGAGGGCACCCAGGCCAAGCGGCGCGGCCACGCCACGGTCGTCGACCATCTGGTGCCGCCGATGGCCCGCGCCGACACCTACGGCGACCTGGCCAAGCTGGAGCAACTGCTCGACGAGTACGCGCTCGTCTCCGACCTGGACCCGACCAAGGCACCGGCGGTGCGCGCGCAGATCTGGACGCTGGTCAAGGCGGCCGAACTCCACCACGACCTGCACGTCGACGAGCAGCCGGACGACGAGGCGTTCGACGAGTTCGTCATGCACATCGACGGCTATCTGTGCGAGATCAAGGACGTGCAGATCAGGGACGGTCTGCACATCCTGGGCGGCGGTCCGGTCGGCGAGCCGCGCGTGAACCTCGTCCTCGCCGTGCTGCGCGCCTCGCAGGTGTGGGGCGGACAGGCGAACGCGCTGCCCGGACTGCGGGCGTCGCTGGCGGCTCATTTCGGGCTGGTGGAGAAGGAGTTGCTGGCCGAGCCCGGGGCGCCGGTGAAGGTGCCGGTGGAGCTGACGGATCTGGTCGAGGGACCCTCCCGCACGGCCGCCGACGCCGTGGACCTGCTGGAGCAGCTGTGCCGGCGGGTCGCGGAGGGCATGGAGGCGCGGGGCTGGGACGCGGGCGTCGTCCCCGCACTCGTCCGTGACGTCCTCGGCAGCGAACTCCCCGATGCGGTCGCGGTGTTGGAGTTCGCCTGCACCGAGGTGGTGCCGCGGCTCGCGAGGACCACCGACGAGATCGGGCACATCCTCAAGGCGCTGGACGGCGGTTACGTCCCCGCCGGCCCGTCCGGCTCCCCCACCCGCGGTCTGGTCAACGTCCTGCCGACCGGCCGCAACTTCTACTCGGTCGATCCCAAGGCGATCCCGTCCAGGCTGAGTTGGGAGGTCGGCCAGTCGCTCGCCGACTCCCTCGTGCAGCGGTATCTGCAGGACACAGGCGAGTACCCGAAGTCGGTGGGCCTCACGGTGTGGGGCACCTCGGCCATGCGGACCCAGGGCGACGACATCGCGGAGATCCTGGCGCTGCTGGGCTGCCGGCCGGTGTGGGACGACGCCTCGCGCCGGGTGACGGGGTTCGAGGTGATCCCCCTGGCGGAGCTGGGGCGGCCCCGCATCGACGTCACGGTCCGCATCTCCGGCTTCTTCCGTGACGCGTTCCCGCACGTGGTCGGGCTGATCGACGACGCGGTCCGCAGGGTGGCGGAGCTGGACGAGCCCGCCGACGGGAACTTCGTGAAGGCTCACGCCGACGCAGACACCGCCGAGCACGGTGACCGCCGCCGGGCCACCGCCCGCATCTTCGGCTCCAAGCCGGGCGCGTACGGTGCCGGGCTGCTGCCGCTGATCGACGCCCGCAACTGGCGCTCGGACGCCGACCTCGCCGAGGTGTACGCGGTGTGGGGCGGATACGCCTACGGCCGCGGACTCGACGGGCGGGCCGCGCGCGGGGACATGGAGACGGCGTTCAGGCGGATCGCCGTCGCCGCCAAGAACGTCGACACCCGCGAGCACGATCTCGTCGACGCCGACGACTACTTCCAGTACCACGGCGGCATGGTCGCCATGGTCCGCCACCTCACCGGCACCTCACCCGAGGCATACGTCGGCGACTCCGCCACGCCCGACCAGGTGAAGACCCGCACGCTCGGCGAGGAGACCCACCGCGTCTTCCGCGCCCGTGTGGTCAATCCCCGCTGGATGGCGGCCATGCGGCGCCACGGCTACAAGGGCGCCTTCGAGATGGCGGCGACCGTGGACTACCTCTTCGGCTACGACGCCACGGCCGGCGTCGTCGACGACTGGATGTACGAGAAACTCAGCGCCGAGTACGTCTTCGCCCCGGAGAACCGGGAGTTCATGAAGAAGTCCAACCCGTGGGCGCTGCGCGGCATCACCGAGCGGCTCCTCGAAGCCGCCGAACGCGGGCTGTGGGCCGAGCCGGACGCGGAGACGCTGGAGCGGCTGCGCGCCACGTACCTGGAACTCGAAGGCGACCTGGAGGGCGACCAGTGACCACCCCCTTCCCCTTTACCGCGGTCGTCGGCCAGGACGACCTGCGCCTCGCACTGCTGCTGAACGCCGTCTCCCCGGCGGTCGGCGGGGTGCTGGTGCGCGGCGAGAAGGGCACCGCCAAGTCCACGGCGGTCAGGGCCCTTTCGGCGCTCATGCCGCAGCTGAACGTGGTCGCGGGCTGCCGTTTCTCCTGCGACCCCGACTCCCCCGACCCGGCCTGTCCCGACGGCCCGCACGAGCCGGGGGCGTTCGAGACCCGCCCGGCACGGATGGTCGAGCTGCCGGTGGGCGCCTCGGAGGACCGGCTGGTGGGCGCCCTGGACATCGAGCGGGCGCTGGCGGAGGGCGTGAAGGCCTTCGAGCCGGGCCTGCTCGCCGACGCCCACCGCGGGATCCTGTACGTCGACGAGGTCAACCTCCTCCACGACCACTTGGTCGACCTCCTGCTCGACGCGGCCGCGATGGGCGCCTCCTACGTCGAGCGCGAGGGCGTGTCGGTGCGCCACGCGGCACGGTTCCTGCTCGTCGGCACCATGAACCCCGAAGAGGGCGAGCTGCGGCCGCAGTTGCTCGACCGGTTCGGCCTGACGGTGGAGGTGGCCGCCTCGCGCGAGCCCGACCAGCGGGTGGAGGTCGTACGGCGCAGGCTGGCCTACGACGACGATCCGGCCGGTTTCGCGGCCCGTTGGGCGGACGAGGAGACGGCCGTACGGCAACGGATCGTCGCCGCCCGGGAGTTGTTGCCGTCGGTGCGGCTGGGCGACGGGGCGCTGCGGCAGATCGCGGCGACCTGTGCCGCCTTCGAGGTGGACGGCATGCGGGCCGACATCGTGATGGCCCGCACCGCGACCGCGCTGGCCGCCTGGGCCGGACGGACCGACGTGCTCGCCGAGGACGTACGGCAGGCGGCCCTGCTCGCGCTGCCGCACCGGCGCCGCCGCAACCCCTTCGACGCGCCCGGCCTCGACGAGGACAAGCTCGACGAGACACTGGAGCAGTACGCCGAGGACGACGACCCGGAGCCGGACGGCGACGGACCCGGCGGGGGCGGCGGGCAGCCGACGCCGGACGAGGGTCCGCGGGGCGGCGGGGACACGGGCGCGCGGCCCGAGGCCGGGGAGGACGGCGCACCGCAGGCCTCCGGCGCCGGTGAGCAGTCCGCCGTACGGGCCGCCGAGCCCTTCCGGACCAAGGTGCTGAGCGTGCCCGGCATCGGTGAGGGCGCGGCGGGCCGGCGTTCGCGGGCGCGGACCGAGCACGGGCGGACGACCGGGGCCAGGCGGCCCCGGGGGGCGCTCACCAAGCTGCACCTGGCGGCGACCGTGCAGGCCGCGGCGCCGCATCAGCGGGCGCGGGGACGGTCGGGGCCTGGGCTGGTCGTGCGGCGGGACGATCTGCGGCAGGCGACGCGGGAGGGGCGCGAGGGCAACCTCGTGCTGTTCGTGGTCGACGCCTCCGGGTCGATGGCGGCGCGGCAGCGGATGAGCGCCGTGAAGGGCGCCGTCCTGTCGCTGCTGCTGGACGCCTATCAACGGCGGGACAAGGTGGGGCTGGTGACCTTCCGGGGGGCGGCGGCCGAGGTGGCGTTGCCGCCGACGTCGTCCGTGGACGCGGCAGCGGCCCGGCTGGAGTCGCTGCCGACGGGTGGGCGGACGCCGCTCGCCGCCGGACTGCTCAAGGCGCATGACGTGCTGCGGGTGGAGCGGCTGCGGGATCCCGCGCGGCGGCCGCTCGTGGTCGTGGTGACGGACGGACGGGCCACCGGCGGTCCCGAACCCGTGGCCCTCGCCGGACGTGCGGCCCGGTTGTTCGCGGCGGAGTCGGTCGCCTCGGTGGTCGTCGACTGCGAGTCGGGGCCCGTGCGGCTGGGGCTGGCGGGGCAGCTCGCCGGCGAGCTGGGCGGTACGGCGGTGACGCTCGACGAGTTGCGGGCGGACTCCATCGCCGGGCTGGTGAAGGACGTACAGAGGAGGGCCGCGTAATGCCGCAGGGGCAGCCGAGTGTCGTACCGGACGACGGACTGACGACCCGTCAGCGCCGTAACCGTCCCCTGGTGGTCGTGCACACCGGGATCGGGAAGGGCAAGTCCACCGCCGCGTTCGGGCTCGCGCTGCGGGCCTGGAACCAGGGGTGGCCGATCGGGGTGTTCCAGTTCGTCAAGTCCGCCAAGTGGAAGGTCGGCGAGGAGAACGCGCTGCGGGTGCTGGGCGCCTCCGGCGAGGGCGGGAGCGTCGACTGGCACAAGATGGGCGAGGGCTGGTCGTGGGTGCAGCGCGACGAGCAGCTGGACAACGAGGAGAAGGCCCGGGAGGGCTGGGAGCAGGTCAAGCGGGACCTGGCCGCCGAGACCTACAAGCTGTACGTGCTCGACGAGTTCGCCTACCCGATGCACTGGGGGTGGGTGGACACGGACGAGGTCGTCTCCGTGCTGCGTGACCGGCCCGGGACCCAGCATGTCGTGATCACCGGACGCAACGCGCCCGAGAAGCTGGTCGACTTCGCGGACCTCGTGACCGACATGTCCAAGGTGAAGCATCCGATGGACGTCGGGCAGAAGGGGCAGAGGGGCATCGAGTGGTGACCTCGTCCGTCCCACGGCTGGTCGTCGCCGCGCCGTCCTCCGGCAGCGGCAAGACCACCGTCGCCACGGGGCTGATGGCCGCGTTCACCGCGCGGGGGCTTGCCGTGTCCCCGCACAAGGTCGGACCGGACTACATCGACCCCGGGTACCACGCGCTCGCCACCGGGCGCGTGGGGCGGAACCTCGACGCGTACCTGTGCGGGCCGGAGTTGATCGGCCCGCTGTTCGCGCACGGCGCGCACGGGTGCGAACTCGCCGTCGTCGAGGGTGTGATGGGGATGTACGACGGGGCCGCCGGGGAGGGCGAACTGGGGTCCACGGCCCAGGTCGCCAAGCTGCTGAGGGCGCCCGTGGTACTGGTCGTGGACGCGTCCTCGCAGTCGCGGTCGGTGGCGGCCCTGGTGCACGGGTTCGCCTCGTGGGACCCGCAGGTGCGGGTCGGGGGCGTGATCCTGAACAAGGTGGCGTCCGACCGGCACGAAGCGCTGCTGCGGGAGGCGTTGGAGTCCGTCGGCGTGCCGGTGCTGGGGGTGTTGCGGCGGGCTCCGCAGGTGGACACGCCGTCCCGGCATCTGGGGCTGGTGCCGGTCGCCGAGCGGGGGGCTGCCGCGGTGGAGGCGGTGGAGGCGATGCGGGAGCAGGTCGAGCGAGGGTGCGAGCTGGAGGCACTGTTTACGCTGGCGCGCAGCGCGGGCGCGTTGTCGTGTGCGGCGTGGGATCCGGGTGAGGCCTTGGTTTCCTCGCCCCCGCCGCCCCTACCCGTCCCGTCTCCAGGGG
>NZ_WVUG01000344.1 GCF_017614965.1 Streptomyces griseorubiginosus
CCCTTGTCGCCCCCACCGAATGGGGCGAACTCGCCCGCCCCGGAACCCCGCTGCACTGGGTCGTCCTCAACGTCGCCGACGGCCCCGGAAGCCGCCCCGACCCGCACTGCCTGGAGGCGGCCGGACGCCTGCGCAACGCGGGCGTCCGCGTCCTCGGTCATCTCGACGCCGCCCGCGGAGCCCGCGGCTTCGTCGAACTGGTCCATGACGCGAACCGCTACCTCGACTGGTACCAGGTCGACGGCTTCCTCCTGGACCGCTGCCCGACCGAGCGCGCCTGGCTCCCGGGGATCCACCGCACCGTCACCACCCTGCGCGCGATCCAGGAGGACGCCCACATCGTCCTCGGCCACGGCACCCATCCGTATCCCGGCTACGCCGAGTGCGCCGACCAACTGGTCACCTTCTCCGGCTCCTGGAACGAGTACCGCTGGTCGCAGGTGGCGGAGTGGACCGCCGACCATCCGCCCGAGCGCTTCTGTCACCTCGTCCACGGAGTGCCCCGCCCGCACCTGGAGGAGGCCTTGCGCATCGCCCGCTGGCAGGGCGCGGCGACCGTCTGGTTCACCGACCGCACGGACCACGGCGGCCGCACCGACCCCTGGGAGACCATGCCCGGCTACTGGGACGAAATCGTCTCGCGGATCGGGACGGGTGTCTCGGAATGAAGAAGGCCGTGGCAGTGTTACAGGGAGAACAACTGTAGTGATTGACCGATCAACGGAGTCCCCGTGTCGCTGCCACCCCTGGTCGAGCCAGCCTCTGAGCTCACCGTAGACGAGGTCCGCAGGTACTCCCGCCACCTGATCATCCCGGACGTCGGGATGGACGGGCAGAAGCGGCTGAAGAACGCCAAGGTGCTCTGTGTCGGCGCCGGCGGCCTGGGCTCGCCGGCGCTGATGTACCTGGCCGCCGCGGGCGTCGGCACCCTCGGCATCGTGGAGTTCGACGAGGTCGACGAGTCGAACCTGCAGCGCCAGATCATCCACAGTCAGGCCGACATCGGCCGCTCCAAGGCCGAGTCCGCCCGTGACTCCGTCCTCGGCATCAACCCGTACGTGAACGTGATCCTTCACGAGGAGCGGCTCGAGGCCGACAACGTGATGGACATCTTCAGCCAGTACGACCTGATCCTCGACGGCACGGACAACTTCGCCACCCGCTACCTGGTCAACGACGCGTGCGTGCTGCTGAACAAGCCGTACGTGTGGGGCTCGATCTACCGCTTCGACGGTCAGGCCTCCGTGTTCTGGTCCGAGCACGGCCCCTGCTACCGCTGCCTCTACCCGGAGCCCCCGCCGCCGGGCATGGTCCCCTCCTGCGCCGAGGGCGGCGTCCTGGGCGTGCTGTGCGCGTCCATCGGCTCCATCCAGGTCACCGAGGCCATCAAGGTCCTCACCGGCACCGGCGAGCCGCTGGTCGGCCGCCTGATGATCTACGACGCCCTGGAGATGCAGTACCGCCAGGTCAAGGTCCGCAAGGACCCGAACTGCGCGGTCTGCGGCGAGAACCCGACCGTCACCGAGCTCATCGACTACGAGGCCTTCTGCGGCGTCGTCTCCGAGGAGGCCCAGGAGGCCGCGGCCGGTTCGACGATCACTCCCAAGCAGCTCAAGGAGTGGATCGACGACGGTGAGAACATCGAGATCATCGACGTCCGCGAGATCAACGAGTACGAGATCGTCTCGATCCCCGGCGCCAAGCTGATCCCGAAGAACGAGTTCCTCATGGGCACCGCCCTGGAGACCCTCCCGCAGGACAAGAAGATCGTCCTGCACTGCAAGACGGGTGTCCGCAGTGCGGAAGTCCTCGCGGTCCTGAAGTCCGCGGGCTTCTCCGACGCCGTGCATGTGGGCGGCGGTGTGATCGGCTGGGTCAACCAGATCGAACCGCACAAGCCGGTCTACTAGACCCAGGCTCTCCCGGAAGGGGCTCGGCACCGTGCGCGCCGGGCCCTTTTCCGTCGCCCGGGCGAGAAGCGCCCCAGGTGCCTGAGCCCGGGCTACGAGGAGCAGACCTTCCCGTCCCGCGGCACCGTGCCGTCCAGCAGGTACGCGTTCACCGTCGAGTCGACGCAGTCGCTCCCTCCGTACGCCCCGTGTCCCTCGCCCTTCCAGGTGAGCTCCACACCGACGCCCCTGCCCAACTCGTCGGCCATCTTCCGGGCGCCCTCGTACGGCGTCGCCGGGTCGCCGGTGTTGCCGACCACCAGGATCGGCGCCGCACCGGCCGCGCTCACCTCCGGGGTGTCGTACTGCCCGGAGACCGGCCAGTCGTGGCACCAGCCGGCCGTGTCCCAGCCGAGGAAGTCCCCGAACACCGGCGAGATCTTCTCGAACGTCGGCAGCAGCTTCTTGGTCTGCTCGGCGGTCGGCCGCTGCCTGTCGTCCAGGCACGATATGACCCGTTGCGAGTGGGTCGTCGTGCCGTAGTGCCCGGAGGCGTCGCGTTCGTTGTAGCCGTCGGCGAGTTGCAGCAGCTCCGAGCCGTCGCCCTGGTGCGCCGCGGCCAGGGCGCTGGTCAGGGTCGGCCAGCCGGACTTGCTGTACAGAGGCAGGACGATGCCGGTGAGGGCGAGCGACTGGGTCAGCTTGCGACCGGACGAGGTCGGCAGCGGGTTCGCGTCGAGCCGCTTCACCAGGTCCGCGATCTTCCGGGTGCCCTGCTTCGGGTCCTGGCCGGTCGACTTCAGGTAGTCGTCCAGGGCCCGCTGGAACCCCCTGGCCTGGTTCTCCGCGTGCCCCACCGAGTCGGCGGTCGGGTCGACGACCGCGTCCAGGATCAGCCGTCCCACGTTCTTGGGGAACAGATGGGCGTAGACACCGCCCAGCTCGGTGCCGTACGAGATGCCGAAGTAGTGCGTCCTGGTGTCGCCGAGTACCTGGCGCATCAGGTCCATGTCGCGGGCGGTGTCGGTCGTCGACACGTGCGCCAGCAGACTCCCGGCGGCCTTCTGGCAGCCCTTGCCGAAGGAGACCGCGTCCTGGAAGTACGCGTTCTCCTCGGCCGCGGTGTCGGGTGTGGCGTCGATGTCCTCCGCGGCCTGGATGGCCTTGTCACCGCGGCAGCGCACGCCCTCGCTGGCGGCCACCCCGCGCGGATCCCAGCTCACCAGGTCGTAGCGCTCGCGCAGCTTGGACACCGTGGCCGCGTACTGCGGCATCATGGACACGCCCGAGCCGCCCGGGCCGCCGAAGTTGAACAGCAGCGAGCCTATGCGCTTGCCCCCGTTCGCCCGGGCGCGGATGAGGGCGAGGTCGATCGTGCGGCCGTCCGGCTTCGACCAGTCCAGCGGGGTCTTGAGGGTCGCGCACTGCCAGTCGCTGCCCGGGGCGGGGGAGTCCGCGGTGGCCTTGCAGCGCCCCCAGGCGAGCTTCTGCGCGGTCAGTGAGGACGGCAGCGCGGCGGTCGTACCTGAGGAGCCGGCCGGCGACGAGGCGGCCGCGCTCGTCCTGCCGCCCCCCTTGTCACCCCTGTCGTCGGACGACGAGCCTCCGCCACATCCGGCCACCAGCAGTGCGGCGGCGGCCCCGAACGCCGTCCACCGTACGAATCGCGCCATGTGCGTTCCCCCCTGAAAGGCCGTCCGCACCGTGCGGCGAACGGCTGTCCGGCCATAGTAGGCGGAGCACGCCGGACCGGCGCAGCCCTGTGGATAACCTTCTGACCTGCGCATTCAACCGGAATTCGGTCGGCCGTCAGGAGCAGACGGTTCCGGCGGGCGGCACCTTGCCGTCCAGCAGATAGCCGTTCACCGCGCTCTGCACGCACTTGTTCTTGCTGTCGTACGCGCCATGCCCCTGGCCCTTGTACGTCAGCTCGACGCCGACGCCCTTGCCCAGCGCGTCCACCATCCTGCGCGCGCCCTCGTACGGCGTGGCCGGGTCGCCGGTGTTGCCCACGACCAGGATCGGCGCGGCGCCGGGCGCGCTGACATCGGGGTGATCGGCCGCGCCCGCGACCGCCCAGTCGGTGCAGCTGACCATGCCCCAGGCGAGGAAGTCCCCGAACAGCGGAGAGGCGGCCTGGAACTCGGGCAGCTTCCCCTCCACGTACCCGGGGCTGTAGCGGGGCTTCTCGTCGGCGCAGTTGATGGAGATGTTGGCCGCGGTGATGTTGCTGTACTCGCCGTTCTGGTTGCGGCCGTTCATCGAGTCGGACAGCAGCATCAGGACCTGGCCGTCGCCCTGGTACGCCTGCTCCAGGCCCTCGGTGAGGTACTGCCAGAAGTCCTTCGAGTACAGGGCCTGCGCGATGCCGTTGGTGGCGGCGGTCTGGGTCAGCTGACGGGGGAGGATGCCGGGGATCGGCTTGCTGTCGAGGTTCTTCAGCAGGGTGGCGATACGGTCCTTCACGTCCTGCGCGCTGTCGCCGACCGGGCACGGCTCGGCCTTCGACGTGCAGTCCTCGGCGAAGTTGTCCAGCGCCAGCTGGAAGCCCTTGGCCTGTCCGAGCGAGGCCTGCTCCGGGTTCTGCGTCGGGTCGACGACCGCGTCGAAGACGGCACGGCCCACGTGCCCCGGGAACAGGTGGGCGTAGACACCGCCGAGCTCGGTGCCGTAGGAGATGCCGAAGTAGTAGAGCTTCTTGTCACCCAGGATCTGGCGCATCAGGTCCATGTCACGGGCCGCGTCCGTGGTCCGCACATGGGGCAGCACCTTCTTGGAGTGCTTCTCGCAGGCCGCGTTGAACTTCTTGGTGTTGTCCAGGTACTCGGTGCGCTCGTCGGCGTCGTCGGGGGTCGCGTCCTGCTGGAAGTAGGCGTCGAGCTGCTGGTCGTTCTCGCACTCCACGGGTGCGCTGCGGCCGACTCCGCGCGGGTCGAAGCTGACCAGGTCGTAGCGGGTGCGCAGCTTCGCGTAGTCCGCGCCGAAGGCGGGCAGCGTGGTGACGCCGGAACCGCCGGGGCCGCCGAAGTTGAACAAAAGCGAGCCGATGCGCCTGTTCGCGGCGCCGCTCGTCCTCGCCCGGATCAGCGCGATGCCGATGGTGTCGCCCTTGGGCTTGTTCCAGTCGAGAGGCGCCTTCATGGTGGCGCACTGCCAGGTGCCGCCGCCTGGCAGCGGCGAGGGGGTGTCGCCGCCGCCCTCCGCCGCGTTCGGGGCCGGGCAGTCCTTCCAGTGCAGTTTCTGCGCCGACAGGTCCCCGTCGTCGCCGTCGCCGCCGGTACAGCCGGCCAGCACGGAGGACAGCAGCACGGCGGTGGCGGTCAGCGCAGCGGCACGCGCGCGGGGAGGCTTCGGCATGCTTCCATCCTCCGCTCGCCTCCGGTCCGGCGCTCGGGGCACGGGCCGTATGAGGTACGCACGCGTACAGCCTTCGTACCCCCGGCTGTCGTACTAGAGCGCGCCCTTGCGGGAGAGCTGGTTGAAGGCCAGCCAGCCCGGCAGGACCGGCAGCCACAGCGTCAGCAGCCGGAACAGCAGCACGGCCGGGGCCGCGACCTCCTTGGGCAGGCCCACGGCGATCAGACCGACTGTCAGGGTGGCCTCCACCGCGCCGACGCCACCGGGGGTCGGCGCGGCCGAGCCGAGAGCGTTGCCGGCGAGGAAGACGACGGCGACGCTGGCGATGCTGAGCGAGGTTCCCTGCTGGCCGAAGGCGCGGATCGAGGCGTCCAGGCACATCACGAAGCAGGCGGTCAGCAGCAGCATGCCGCCGATGCCGGTGACCAGCTTCTGCGGCCGCTGCAGCACGTCCAGCATGCGCGGCACGACACCCGCGAAGAGCGAGCGCACGCGCGTGACGACGAACTTCCGCAAGAAAGGCACCGAGGTGACCACGAGGACGAGCACCGCCACGGTCAGCAGACCCGCGATGACCGTACGGGACGGCGACAGCGACGGCGTCTTCTCCGTGCCGGTCAGATAGCCGAACGACAGCAGCATCAGGATGTGGCAGCCGAGCCCGAACAGCTGCGAGGCGCCCACACTGGCGACCGCGAGCCCGGGGCGCACGCCCGCGCGTTGCAGGAAGCGCGTGTTGAGCGCGACACCGCCGACCGCGGCCGGCGCGACGATCTTGACGAACGACCCGGCGACCTGCGCCCCCACGGCCCGCAGGAACGGCACGCGCTCCGGCACGAACCCGAGCAGCGCCATCGCCGCCGCGAAGTAGCTGCCCGCCGAGAACACCACGGCCGCCAGCACCCAGCCCCACTGCGCGTTCTCGATCAGCGGCCCGAACTCGATGTGGGTGAGCTGCGTCAGCAGGAAGTACGCGCCGATGGCGCCCGCGATGAAACTGATCAGGGTGCGCGGCCGCACCCTCTCGAGCCGGGCCGGCTCGACCGGCGCCTGTGGCCTGATGAGCAGCACCTGGTGCCGGATCTGCGTCAGCAGATCCTCCTCCCGCGCTTCCTCGATGGCCTCGTCGATGGCCCGTTTCTCGGCCCGCTGCTCCGCTCGTACGGCCTTCTTGTCGGGTTTCTCGAGCGCGGAGCTGGTGTGCTCCTCGGCCGCTTCCAGACGGGCCTGCTTGGCCTGCCTGGAAGCCTCCAGGACCGCTTCCCGCTCGCGCTGGGCCCGCTCCCTGGCCAGCCTGCGCAGGGTCGCGCGGGAGGTGCGGCTGAGCGCGATGGGCTGCAGCATCGGCAGACAGTCGGCGACGGCGTCCGGGCCGAGCACGCCCACCGCCGAGGCCACCGCCCGCTCCGCACCCACCCGCAGGCCGAGCGTCACCAGGAGCTGCGAGACGTCCATGCGCAGCAGCAGATCGCCGGCCGCGATCTCGCCGACCCGCAGGTCGGTCAGGATGACCGTGCCGGAACGATCCACCAGAATCGCGTCGCCCACCAGCCTGCGGTGCGCGATGCGCCGGGACTGCAGCGCCCGTACCTGGTGCCAGGTGTCGTGCAGCAGTGCGTCGGTGATCTCGTCGTCCGCCAGGGAGTCGAGCGTGCGTCCGCCGGTGTGCTCGTAGACCAGCATCACCGCGTCGGGGCCGAGTTCGGAGGTCGCGATCAGCTTGGGGGCGTTGGCGCCGGCCGCGATGGCCGCGTACGCCAGCAGCGCCTCCTGCTCCAGGGCCTGGCGCAGCGACTGGAGGCTGCTGCGGGTGGCGAAGCCGCGCAGGGTCAGGTTGCGCCACGCGCGGTAGAAGAAGCCCTGCGCCTGCTGCTCCCGGTCGACCACCGTGACGTCCAGCGGCGGGCCGTCCTCGAGGGTGACGAAGTAGCGCCGGCCCCGGTCTCCGGTCTCCGGGTTCTCCGGCATCTCCTCGCGGGCCGCGGTCACCGGGCGGAAGCCCACGTGCCGCAGGCCCGCCATCAGCGTCCGCCCGGTGGGGCGGACGTTGGGCGAGCCGACCGCGTAGAGCGTGCCGTAGGCGATGCTCCAGCCGATCAGCACCGTCAGGATGATCGAGAACGGCGTCGTGTAGCCGGTGACGAGCATCGAGAACGCGTCGAGGAGCAGCACGATCCACAGCACCGCGCGCCAGCGGGGCCGCCGGGACATGCCGACGGCGGTCATGTACGCGATGACCGGGGCGAGATAGCCGTGCACCGGGTCGGTCAGCGCGTGGATGTCGCCGGGGGAGGGCTGGGTGAGCGCCTCCTGGATGGAGCCCGGGGCGCCCTTGGCCACCCAGAGGTCGGTCGCGAGCGTCACGCCGTGTGCCAGGACCGCCGCGAGCACACCGTCGGCGATGCGCAGCCCGTCGCGCTTGATCAGCCGCTCGATCGCGAAGGCGACCGGCACCAGCAGGATCGCGATGCTGGAGGCCAGCCCGGCGATCTTGATGAGCAGGTCGGGCGCCTGACCGGTGCCCTTGTTGATGTCCTGTTCGAGCCCCGAGGTGGTGCCGTGCGCGAACGCGGCGATGGCGAGGAGCAGGATGATCCCGAGCAGCCCCACCAGAAGGCGCATCAGGTCGGAGGGCCGGTGCACGCGCGCGGGCAGGAGCGGTTCGTCCCCCTCCACCTCGTCGATGTGGGCCTCTTCGACGAACTGCGCGTCGTCCCCGCCGGATTCCTTCCCGGAGGAGCTCTCGGTGTCGGGGCCGGTGTCCGGGCGCGACGAAGCGTCGGACGCGTTCTGCGCGTCCTCCGGGTGCACACCCTGCTGCTTCATCGTCTCTTCTTGATCTCGTATCACCGGTCACCGCTCGCATGATGGTGGCATGTCCCACCGACACACGGGGGCATCAGGGTGCGGACGCGGGGGCGCACAGTCTGCCCGAAGCCACGCGCGGGGGCGAGGGATACGCACAGTGGCCAGCGGGTCACACTGTCGGTGGGGTGCGGCAGGATGGGCCGGATGAGTGAGGAGAGCCTGCCGCCCGGGGACGGTCCGGACGCGCTGCCGGAGTACGCCGAGCGCGTCCTCGAGGTCGCCGAACTGATCCCGCCCGGGCGTGTCATGACCTACGGCGACGTCGCCGAGTGGCTGGAGGAGGGCGGCCCGCGCCAGGTGGGCCGGGTGATGGCCCTCTACGGGGGAGCGGTGCCGTGGTGGCGCGTGGTCCGCGCGGACGGCGTCCTGCTCCCGGGACACGAACTGCGCGCCCTCGACCACTACCGCGTCGAGGGCACACCGCTGAAGGAGGCGAGCAGGGCAGCCGAGGGCCATCTGCCGCGCCTCGACATGAAACGGGCGCGGTGGGACGGCGGCGGACGCGCGGAGGGTCACACCTGACAGCTTCCGCCATCGGGCGAACCCGTGTGTGACCCGTGATCCGTACGGGGGAAGCGGGGCACGTCCGTGCCATGACGTACGTTCGTGGGGCGAGGGGCGTACGTGTCGCGAGTGGCCGGAGGGAAGAAGCGGAAGCTCTGCTTCCGCGTCGTCCGTCGGCGTAGCGTCGGCTGCGCGTTCCCCCCTCACCCCCCGATCACCGCCCTGCACGCACGGTGGTCCGACAACCAGCACACCCACCAGGACCGGCGAACCACGTGAGCTCCTCTTCCTCCACCAGGCGCCTGTCGCACCCCCCGGTGCGACAGGGGAACCGTGGCGCTTACCGACTGGTGCGTACCCC